>JADHWM010000035.1 GCA_016783485.1 Candidatus Bathyarchaeota archaeon | reverse complement strand
GGCTGCCGCCCCGTATACGAGGTAGTCGGGGTTGATCCCCTGGATGCTGGTGATGATGAAGGCCATGTTGTTCCTGAAGAACGAGAAGGCCATCAGGAAGACGATGACCGCGGCCACTGCGGCGAGCCCCATCGCGATCTTCCTCGGGGGAATCGGGAGGGGCTTCTCCACGATCTCCAGGGGCGAGATCGTGTACTCTACTATCTCCCAGCTCTCGGCGTCGATCTGGACCGTGGCCGTCGCGCCCTTGAGCTCCACGTCCACGACGAAGTTGCTATTGATCTGGACCGCTTTTATGGGGGTGACGATCCTCTTGTTCATCCGCCTGAGGAAGCTCACCACGAGGACAGTCGCCTCCTCGGCGTTGAGGGGCTCCTCTCTCCGGGGGGCCTCGGGGAAGGGGGCCTCGACTACGCCTGTCTTCCTGGTGCCCTCCTCAAACGCGGGCGCTTCCTCTGTCATCGGCGAATACTCTGGCATGAGGTCTGGTTCCCCTGACATCGGTTAGAGCTCCATTTTCCAGACTGGGAACCAGTTGAACGCCTCGTCTAATATGAAAATGTGTGTCTCCACGAATACGAACCCTCGGAGGTTCTGGCATTGGCTCCTGGAGCCTATCCCTGTTATATTCATGGAAGCCGAAACGGACCCTTTAATACTCTCAGATGGTCTAGCTTTCGAGTCCGGTGAAGATGAAGGAGATCGTCCTTACCCATAGGAGCCTCAGCACCTACAGGAACTTCGGTATCGAGGTGAAGTGCAGGGTCTGCGGCAGGAGCTTCCAGTCCGGGGATCGCTGCATCAAGACCCGGCCCCGAGCCGCTCACGAGGCGAACCCCTTCTTCTGCCCTGAGCATTTCTTTACCGAGAACATCACCTAGACAGCGGATTCGCACCCTCTGATTGGGTTCCGTCACCGTTCGAAAAATGTTAATAATCAATCCTCCACGAGTTGGCTCAGTGCCGTAGATACGTCGTCACACATTCAATTGGCAAGGTGGGGAAGGATGACTGAGGGAATATTCGAACCGGTGATATCGAAGGAGGAATCCACGTGAAGAGGGAGTACCCCGCCTCTCCCGTCGCCGGGGTCGCAGCGGTGGTCTTCCGGGGCTCCGAGGTGCTCCTGGTGAGGCGGGGGAACGAACCCTCGAAGGGGAAGCTGGGCATCCCGGGGGGAGTCGTGGAACTGGGGGAGACCGCGGAGGAGGCCGTCGTGAGGGAGGTCGAGGAGGAGACAGGAATCAGAGTCAAGCCTCTGAGAGTCCTGGACGTCTTGGACTCCATCGAAAGGGACGACGAAGGCGGGATCCGGTTCCACTACGTCCTTCTAGAGTTCCTGTGCGAGCCCATCGGTGGAAATCTGAACGCCTCGTCAGACGTGAGCGAGGCCCTGTGGGCGCCCCTGAAAGGCCTTGGGGAGCTTGATGTGATGCCCAGGACGAGGGCGTTCATCGAGAGTGTGGCCCGAGAAGAGAACCTCTAGCCGGGAACCTCCTACTGCAGCCTTAATATCCGTTAAACAGACGTATGGGTGTTGGAGGGTCGTACGTGTACAGGGTGAGCGTAGACGTAGGGGGCACCTTCACGGATCTCGTCGCGATGGACGAGGAGACCGGCCGAGTCATCAACATCAAGGTCCCCACGGAGCCCAAGAGCCCCGAGGGGGGCGTCCTTCTTGCCCTCCGGAGGTTCCTCGATGGGAGGGACCCCTCCAGCGTGGGGATGGTGGGCCACGCCACCACCATCGCCACCAATGCGCTCTTCGGCCAGATCGATCTGGAGCTCCCCCGGACCGCATTCGTGACCACGGCGGGGTTCAGGGACGTCGTGGAGATCGGGCGCCAGAGGAGGGCCGAGGTCTACAACCTCTTCTTCCTGAGGCCCCCGATGCTCGTGGGGAGGAGGGACAGGCACGTGGTCCGGGAGAGGATGGACCACGAGGGAAACGTTCTCACGCCTCTGAACATGGAGGACCTGCGAGGAGCGGTCGAGAAGATCCGGGGAGACGGCGTCGAATCGGTGGCCATAGGGTTCCTCAACTCTTACGTGAATCCCGCCCACGAGGAACAAGCATACAAGGTCCTAAGGGAAACCCTCCCGGATACTCCCATCACCGTCTCTAGTCGGGTCTCCAGCGGCTACCGGGAGTACGAGAGGTTCAGCACGGCGGTGGTGAACGCCACACTGATCCCCATCATCAGGACCTATGTCTCCCGTCTCGCCTCGGGCCTCAAGGGGCTCGGGGTGGCCTCGCCCCTCTACGTGATGCAGTCCAACGGGGGGATGGCCGCCTCCGAGGTGGTTTCCGAGAAGCCGGTGACCATCGTGGAGTCTGGTCCCGCCTCGGGGGTCATCGCTTCGGCCTGGCTGGGGGGGCTTCTGGGCAGGGACGAGGTGATCAGCTTCGACATGGGGGGGACCACGGCGAAGGCGGGGATGGTCCGGGGTATGGTCCCCGAGGTGATCCAGGAGTACGAGGTCGCCGGGAAGGTTCATATGGGTCGCCTCCTCAAGGGGAGCGGCTATCCCGTCAACTTTCCCTTCATCGACCTCGCCGAGTGCAGCGCCGGCGGGGGGACCATCGCTTGGGCCGACGGGGCCGGGGGCCTCAATGTGGGGCCGGTGAGCGCCGGGGCGGAGCCCGGGCCTGCTTGCTATGGGAGGGGCGGAGGCGATCTTACCATCACGGACGCGAACCTCGTCCTGGGCCGTCTGAACCCGGGGAGCCTCCTGGGCGGGGAGATGGAGGTAAAACCCGAGCTGGCCGGGAAAGCTGCGAAACGACTCGGGGAAAAGCTGGGCATGGAGCCCAAGATGACCGCTGCGAGCGTCGTCAGGATCGCCGACTCCATCATGTCTCAGATACTCAGGATAGTCTCCGTGGAGCGGGGCTACGACCCCCGGCGGTTCACCCTGGTGGCCTTCGGCGGGGCGGGCCCCATGCACGCGTGCTCCCTCGCCGAGGGGCTGGAGATCGACGAGATCGTGGTGCCCCCGAGTCCCGGGATGTTCTCCGCCCTGGGCCTCCTCACCGCCGATCTGTTCCACGACCTCTCGAGGGCCCTCATCACCCGGGTGGAGCGGGCAGATACAGGAGAGGTGGAGGCCCTGTTCGAGGAGATGGAGGCCGAGGGCAGGGAGATCCTTTCCTCGGAGGGGGTAGCCCCCGGGGAGATGAGGCTCCGGAGGCAGATGGACCTACGATATTATGGTCAGTCTTACGAGATCACCGTCGATTACCCCGAGGGGTCCCTGGAGGGTCGGATCCAGCGAGCGGTGAAGGCCTTCCACGGGAGGCACGGGGAGATCTACAGTTACAGCGACGAGGGTGAGCCCGTGGAGCTTGTGAACCTTCGGCTCAGGGCGGTGGGGTTGATCCGGAAGCCGGAGCTCAGGGAGATTCCGCAGGGCTCCGGGCAGCCATCCCCCGCCGGCGTCAGGTCGGTCTATTTCGAGAATCCCGACACCTGGGTCGAGACCCCGATCTACGACAGGGGTGATCTTGGCGCTGGGAGCGTTTTCCAGGGACCGGCCATCGTGGAGCAGTACGATTCCACGACGGTGGTGTACCCTGGGTGGAAAGGGGAGTTGGACCGGTTCGGCGTGCTGACTCTCAGGAGGGGGGCTTGATGGGCTTAGACGCCACGACTGTGGAGGTCATCAAGGGGGCCCTCATCTACGCCGCGGAGGAGATGGGGATCGCCCTCAAGAAGTCGGCTTACTCTCCCAACATCAAGGAGCGGATGGATCACAGCTGCGCCCTCTTCGACCATAAACGGAGGCTCGTGGCTCAAGCTGAGCACATCCCCGTCCACCTGGGCTCCATGGCGATGGCCATCCGGGAGGGGCTTCGCCTCTACCCGGGGGAGCTGGGGCCCGGGGACATGCTCCTCCTCAACGACCCCTACATCAGCGGCACCCACCTCCCCGACCTCACACTGATAGCCCCCATATTCCACGGGGGAGAACTCATCGGCTACGCGGCCAACAAGGCCCATCACACCGACGTCGGCGGGAGGGCCCCGGGGAGCATCGCGGGGGACTCCACGGAGCTCTATCAGGAGGGGCTGATCATCCCGCCGGTGAAGTTCGTCCGGGGCGGCGTCATCGACCCGGAGATCTCGTGGCTCATAAGGAGCAACGTGAGGACCCCGGAGGTCCAGATGGGGGACCTGAGGGCCCAGATCGCGGCGAACAACACGGGGATCCAGCGGGTGAGGGCCCTCATCGGGGAGTACGGGGTCGAGGTTCTCCACGGGGCGATGGAGGCGGTGATGGACTACTCGGAGCGCCGGATGAGGGCGGAGATCCGGGCCATCCCCGACGGGGTCTACGACGCGGAGGACTGGCTCGAGGACTCGGGGACGGCGGACGAGCCCCTGCGGATCAGTGTCACGGTAACTATAGCCGGTGACGATATCGAGTTCGATTTCGAGGGCACCTCGCCCCAGGTGGCCGGCCCCGTGAACGCCCCACTGGGGGTCACCCTCGCTGGGGTCTTCTACACGCTGATCTCTGTGACTGATCCGTCCATCCCGGTGAACGACGGTTGCTTCAGGCCCCTCACGCTGAACATCCCGGAGGGGTGCTTCCTAAACCCTCGGAGGCCCGCTCCGGTGGCGGGGGGGAACGTGGAGACGAGCCAGAGGAGCGTGGACGCCCTCATGGGGGCGTTCGCCAAGGCATTGCCGGGGAGGGTGCCCGCGGCGAGCCAGGGGACCATGAACAACGTCTCCATCGGCGGATTCAGGAGGGATGGATCCCCCTGGACATTCTACGAGACCATCGCCGGGGGGAATGGGGGGCGCCCGGGCTCCGACGGTGTGGACGGGGTCCACGTCAACATGACCAACACCATGAACACCCCCATCGAGGCCCTGGAGGCCTACCTCCCCCTCAGGTTCGAGGCTTACAGGTTCCGCCCCGGCAGCGGGGGGGCTGGGAGGTGGAGGGGGGGCTGCGGCGTGGAGAGGACTTGGACACTGCTATCGGAGGGCGCGACGCTCTCTATCCTCGGCGAGAGGATGAAGATACAGCCTTGGGGTCTCCAGGGAGGGGGGCCCGGGGCTCTGGGAGAGTACATCTTGCTGAAGCGGGACGGATCCGGGCGGAGGCTCCCCTCGAAGTGCACCGTGCCTATCGAGGAGGGGGACACCCTTGTGATCAGGACCCCGGGAGGCGGGGGATACGGGGATCCCCTCGAACGGCCCCCCGCCCTCGTCCAGGAGGATGTTGCAGACGGCCTCGTCAGCGTGGAGTCCGCGGAGAGGGACTACGGCGTAGTCATCGATCCCGATTCCCTGATCGTGGATGCCGAGGCTACGGAGGCTCTCAGGAAGAGTCGTTCGAGCCGAGGCGACTGATCCAGTTTTAAGCCCCGATGGATAGATGAGGGCCGTGATTGCTTTGTCCCCAAGACTTGTCTGCTCCCGGTGTGGCGAGGAGAGACTCATCAGCGAATACGCCTACAGGTGCAGCCGCTGCGACTATCCTCTGGAGGTCCACTACGATCACGACGAGGTATACGAGGCCTTCAACATCGAGGATCTGGCTGACAGGGGCTTCGACATGTGGAGGTACAGGGAACTCCTGCCGGTGAGGGACCCCAGCTCCGTCGTCTCCCTCCAGGAGGGGGGGACGCCCCTGGTCAGGGCGGGGAGGCTCGGCGGGGAGCTGGGCCTCGAGGAGCTATGTCTGAAGGATGAGACCCGGAACCCGACCTGGTCCTTCAAGGACCGGGGGTCCTCGGTGGGGGTCTCCATGGCGGTGGAGGTCGGTGCCGGGGCTGTGGGCTGCGTCTCCTCGGGTAACATGGCGGCGTCCATGGCGGCCTACGCTGCCCGTGCGGGGCTGAGGTGTGTCATCGTGGTGCCCCGTAAGACGCCGATGGGGAAGATCGTCCAGATGCTGGTGTGCGGGGCGAGCCTCGCCTCGGTGGAGGCCCCCTACCACGTGATTACGAGGGCTTTCATCGAGAACAGCGTCTCCGCCGGGGTCTACTCGGTCCACAACGACTCCCCCATGAGGGTGGAGGGCCAGAAGACCGTCTCCTTCGAGGTCGCCGAGCAGCTGGGGTGGGAGTCTCCCGACTGGGTGATCGTGCCCACGAGCTCCGCGGGTAACTTCAGCGCCGTCTGGAAGGGATTCACCGAGCTCGAGGCCCGGGGGCTCACGGCGGGCAGGCCGAGGATGGGCCTCGCCCAGGCCGCGGGGAACGCCCCTATTGTCAGGAGCTTCAGGAAGGGGCTGGATCACGTTGAGCCTAACCCGAACCCCAAGACCATCGCCTCGGGGATATCCAACCCGGATCCCCCCAGCGGCCTGAGGGCCCTGGGCATATTGAGGGAGTCCCGGGGATGCGGGGAGATGGCGTCCGACGAGGAGATATTGGAGGCCCAGGGGCAGCTCGCGAGGGCTGAGGGGCTCTTCGTGGAGCCGGCCGCAGCGGTGCCCCTGGCGTGTTTGAAGAGGATGCTGGCTGATGGTGTGGTGGCCGGTGACGAGAGGGTGGTCCTTTTGTTGACCGGCTCCGGGCTCAAGGACATCGATGCGGCTCTGACTTCCGTCGGTAGGCCCGTGGAGCTCTCTTCGCTGGGCGAGATGGCTGGGTTCATGGGGGCGCGCTGAACTCCTCGCATAATCTCTAAATGGGAGACTGAGGACTCTATTCCGACGCCTATGGCTGATCTGTGGAGGGATTTCCCTTCCGGCCCCAACCCGCCGGAGGAGGTGCACGTGGTCATCGAGCTCACCCGGGGGAGCAGGAACAAGTACGAGTACGACGCCCGGAACGGTGTCTTCAGGCTCAACAGGGTGCTCTACACCTACTTCCCATGCGACTATGGGTTCATCCCTCAGACCCTGGACGACGACGGGGATCCCCTGGACGCGGTGCTCCTCATCAATGAGCCCACGTTCACGGGGTGCGTCGCTTTAGCTCGGCCTGTCGCGAACATCAAGATGGTGGACGAGGGGGCCCCCGACGACAAGATCGTCACAGTCTCCACCACCGACCCCTTCTACAGGCACGTGAAGTCCCTGGACGACATTCCGGCCTCCCTGATTCAGGAGCTCACATACTTTTTCGAGAATTACAAGAGGGCTGAGGGGAAGGTCACGAGTGTGGAGCGTTGGGAGGACGTCGGGGACGCGAAGAAGATCATCACCTGGGCCCAGGGGTACTATGAGGAGAAAGCATAGAGAAACTTCGACTTCGAGTGTACGCTCACTTTGGTGAGATAGGTTTTCGAAGAGGCTTCTACTCTTCTTTCTTCTCCATCCATATCCAATATGGCAGGAACATGGGGGGTATTTCGCTTTCTGGATATGCTTCTCTTTCCGTGAATTCCGTGGACCTGTAGAGATGATGGGCAACTGAGAACTTTGGGGTATCGAGCCAGAATGTAGAACAGCCATACTCTCTGCCAGATTCTAATAGTTTGTTGAGCATCTGCCTTGCATACCCCCTTCTTCTGAATTGTGGGCGGTTGTACATCCGCTTGACTTCCCCGATCCCGTCACTCAGTTTCTTCAGCACCCCCATTCCGGCGACGTCTCCGTCGACCTCGAGGATGAAGAGGATACCCTCCGGAGGTTTCAGGCTGATGTAGGGTTCAAGGTTGTCGTCGACCCATTCTGGAACGGTCTGTCCGAGCATGGAAACCGCATCGATCTGGTAGTTCTCATCTAATTGGTTGAAAATCCACGTCAGGTATTCAACGTTCATCTGAATGAATTCTTCCATGTGAACATCCGGGTCGAATGGGACGAACTCTTCCATGGAATACCCCTCACTCCAGATTAGGATTAAACGGATATTAAACCAGCGCACGCTTTTGTTCAGGGGAGAATAAGGAGGGTCCCTTGAGGAGGGGTTATACTTTTAGTCAAACCGCACGCGCTCTGAACCAGTATATACTCTTCGGATCCTAGTAATTACAGGGACTTTTTTCTATGTACTAATGTTTAGATCAATTGCTCTAATGCTTGGCATTATATCAAACACGGGAGGCCTATGTGTCCGATTCAAAATGAATATCGTAGCGAAAATCGCTGAGAGGATCCCCGAGGTCGTCGATAACGTCGTCACTGAGGGAAGTGAGCTGATCATAGCCCCCAACCTCATTGCCCCGGCTAACAACGCCGTCTCGATACTCCCATTCGCTCAGGTACTGCTGGGCCTCGCCCTTGTGGCCCTAGTTGGCTTCGCCCTCTCACGTTCCAAGCTGAACCTCAGGAATGTCCTGAGAATCTAAGCTGGACCAAACTCCGTATCCGAACTCCTTTTTTTCTTTTCATCTTCTAAGCGTGTGTATGTTCTGTGTTTATTGCGTGTTTATCGAGAGTGAGTGATTGAAGGGGTGAGAGTAGGGAGGAGGAGGGTTTCGGGTTTGTATTTGGGGAATAACTGTATCCCCTCCACACACATTTTACTTAAAATCCTGCATCCATCTCCCTTCTTCTCTCACCTACGCCTACCTACACAGATACACACTGCATACACGAATCCCGTGGGCATGGCTCATATTGAAAATTTAATCTATCCAATGCGACAATATCCCCACCCATGAGACGCATCTTCGTCAACCCATTCAGGGAGGATGGGAAATGGTTCAAGGGCAACGTCCACGCCCATTCGACGGGCTCGGATGGCACGAGGACCCCGAAGCAGCTGGTGGAACTCTATTCGGGCGCCGGATACGACTTCCTGTCGATCACGGATCACGGAGTCGTCACGGACGTCGAGGGTCTAGGGAATGCTGGCTTTCTTTTGATACCCGGCGAGGAGATGTGCATCGGGAGAACCCACGCCGCCACGCCCTACCACATCGTCGCCCTGGGGATCAAGGAGACGCTTCCCTTCAAGGACTTCGACAGGGATCTGGACCCGCAGCTCGTCATCGACCACGTAAACGATGTCGGGGGGCTCGCCATTCTGGCCCATCCCTACTGGTCCGGGCTCAACAACCGGGACATGATGGAGATTGAGGGATATCACGGCGTCGAGATCTATAACACGAGCTGCGAGTACGAGAGGAACACCGGGTTCTCCGGGTCCCACATCGACGACATCATCGTCATGGGCAGGCGCCCCTGGATATACGCTGTGGACGACCACCACGGGGCGGAGAGGCCCCTGCTCCCCCTCGACGCTGCAGCCGCCTGGATAATGGTGAAGTCGGATTCCCTGGGAGTGGATGAAATAATGTCCCGCATAAGGAGGGGGCTTTTCTACTCGAGCACGGGCCCCGAGATAAGGGACATATCGATAGACGAGGAGGGAGTGATATCCCTTGAATGCTCGCCCGTGAAGGAGATATCCTTCGTGTCCACCCCCTCGCTGGGGATAAAATACTATGCTGAAGGCGGACCCCTGACGGGCGCCTCATACGAAGGGAGGCAGGGTGAGACCTACGTCCGGATAGAGGTCACCGATTCCGAGGGGAGGAGGGCTTGGTCCAACCCCATCTACAATGAACCTGAAAACTAAAGGCAGTGGACCGGACGCGCGCTGTCACTGTGTGAGTGGGTTAGAGTGAGAGCTAGTTAGAGATCGGGGGAGAAAGCGTGGGGAGACTGTTTGAGTTTGGGGGTTACACTGATGACCCTCACACACGGGCGTAAATAATATATCAAAATCCGAACAATCGCGCGTGCAATGAGCCTACTTGCACCCGGGCATTATGATAATCTGATGCCGCTGGTTGCTCCTCTAGATCACCATCTGACCCTACGGTCAAT
Organism: Candidatus Bathyarchaeota archaeon; assembly: GCA_016783485.1. GTDB lineage: Archaea > Thermoproteota > Bathyarchaeia > TCS64 > TCS64. Next base: position 11,440 of record JADHWM010000035.1, on the reverse strand, counting down.
TATTCAAGGCAAAACATCTGCAAGTGTTTACGTTGATCGAGTTCAGCAACCTCAGGCAGCCTTCCTGTGGAGGAAAGGGAAAGCTTGGCTCCTCGGTTCGCCCATTTACCCATTCATTGACGACCTTCTAGATACACTGGAGAGCGGTTATTTCCAGATTTTACGGGAACACGGGGCAGACCGTTTCAGGCTGCACTACGATGAAAGATGGGGCTCCGATCTGGACAGGGTCTTCCTTGGTTTGAGACGTGAAGAATATCAACGAAGCTACTATCATTTGGACGCAGGCGGGAAAAATTGGGATGTGAATCTACCACATGATTTCAGGATCGTGGAGATCGATGAAGCCCTCCTCGCATCGAAGTACATGAATATAGATCTGGTCAGAGATGAAACGGTCTCCGAACGGGATTCCGTCGAAGATTTCTTAGAGAGCAGCTTCGGCTACGTGGCGATGAAAGGCGATGAGATTGTTACATGGTGTATGTCCGAGTACAACACGGGTGATCGCTGTGAACTGGGGATTGCGACCATAGAGAGGCATCAGAGAAAGGGGCTGGCCACCCAGGTGGCCAGAGCCGTCATAGGTTACGCCGTCGGGCGGGGCGTCAACAGCATCGGTTGGCATTGCTGGAAGAGCAACGAGCCTTCAGTCAGGACCGCCTTGAAGATAGGGTTCGAACACGGACTAGATTATCCGATATGCCATGTCAAGATAGACAACAACTAGATGATGTGCTCGTGGTTCAAGCCAGGATGAGACGTCAGCTTGCGAAGCTGTTGGCCGTGCGCGCGTTGATGCATTTTTCGTTTTTTCAGCCTCTCAAGTCAAAGTATCTAGACGTGCGTTCAGCATTTTTTTTAATTCATCGGGAGACATGACATTTTAACTTTCATATCCATTTGAATGAAAGAATTCGCATTAAATGATTATGGCACAAGAATCTGCTGTCTGAGTAAGAGCCAGCACTCAGTTAGCTATTGGATGAGCGCGCAGTTAGGTCAGAGACCCCAGCTCTGGACCTTGGTTGGAGTGATAACTAGGATGTACTTGCTCCAGCCATCCTCTCGTACCCCAAAATTCTCCTCATACCCTGGAAACTTCTCCTCGATGAGGTCTCGACCCTTTTCATAAAGCTCGCCGCTCGATATCAGCTCCGCTTTACCGCTCATCAATACCCAGTGAAGTCCCTGTGCTGTTCCATCCCATGGGGGAAAATCATCCACCACAAAGGAAACTCTCGGGTTACTCCTTATGTTCCTGGCTTTCTTTGACGTGTGTTTGATGTTAACATACACTCTGTCCTCATCTACGCCAAACCCTACAGGGGTCACTTGAGGAATCTGCTTCCTTGAGACTGTGGCTAACCGGCCCACCAACTGTTCTCTGAGATACTTTAACTCTTTCAGTGAAAATGCTCCCATCTAATCCCCAAAATGAAGTGGGATAAAGGCAATAAAGATTTTTCTTTACAGGAATCTAATTCATTTGCAGCGAAATTATTCCATTGGCAGTATCAACTTATCAACCACGACATAACCTCAGCCAGAGCATCTATAATGCCCTCCCACTTCCCCAGAACGAAGTTCTCGGGGGGGATAAAATTTAACTGCGCACCGCATTTCTATTTCCCTGCATAGGTAGGCTACTACTATTACTACCCCATCCGCAAACGATTATGGCTCAATAATCTATTGCACCCGATGTTCTGATGCTTGTTCTATTCCGTAGGATTATATATTACTTTCAAGGGTAACCTATACAATAGGAATAAATTTCCTCATGGAAAAACAGAAAATTGTCATTCTGATTGCTTTCCTCATTCTCTTCTTAGGCTATTCAATAAACTCATTTTATCCTGAGCTATCTGGATTCACCATAGAACTCAATTGTACTTTTCCTGAGATTCCTGAGGAAATGAAGATACTCTACATAGAGAGCAGACCGATAAACGAAGAAGAGGTCATGGAAATTGCTGTGAATGCCTTCGGATTCGAGAACACAACCACAATAACATACCACAATAATCGCCTGAAACTTAGCTCTGGAAACAAATCTTTGACTTACTATGTGACTGACTACATTGTCTTTGAAGATTCATCCTACGAAAGAAAGCCAGTTGACGTCGATAAGACATCACTGATGTCCTTGGGTGAAGAGTTCATCGAATTATTAGACATCTATTGGGAAAAGCCGACCGATACTGAGCTGGTTCATGAGAGGGTGGAGTTTCCTGACCTCAGTCTTCACAGTAAACCTGGACAACCACGATGTGAGCAGCCTCAATACATAGTCTATTACCATCACCTGAATGGCACTCCTGTTCTGAGTCTCAGTGGAGAGTTTAATCTGGGATTCGCTGACAACAAAATCGTCTATACCCAGATTTCCAGACTCAATATCGTCAATTCGACTCTAGTGGATATCACTAAAACACCTACAGAAGCGATAATGGAAGCCTTTCCTGAAGCTAGGATAGGAGCGGGCTTCGGGGTAGCTAGTCGGGCTTTGGTCCCGATTAGGGGGAAGATATTCATTGAAAGCATTCGGTTATTCTATTATAACTGGGACAGTAAAATAGGCGAGAACTATGAATTAGTTCCTCAATACAAAATAAAAGCTCTTTTTGTTGGACCTGATATAAATGGTAAGGTTCGTAGAGTGCTTCAGGACAGGGTTATTAAAGCGATTGGTTGATGCTTTAGAATATCTTATGATACCTACCTACTATTACTAGGTCCCTGCCCCTGAGAAAAACAGGCTATGGATAGCCGTTTCCAAAATTAAGGGGGCGTAAGTAAAAAGCCGTAAACCCCCTATTGAGGTGGGAATAGAGTGTATATTGGCGCAAGTAATGACCTTTCTAATACTAATTCGTAGGTAGGTAGATAAAATTTAACCCCACACACACACAACGCCCCCAGCGTCCAGAGAGTCAACTGCGCACACTCACGTTGATGGGGATTCCCTGTTCGATGCTCTGAGAGACGATGCAGAAACTCTCGAAGAGCTCCACGCACCGCCCCAGCTTCTTCCGGTTCCCCTCGGAGACCTCGGGGCTGATCTCCACGTTCATCTCCCTGATCCTCCAACGCCCCTCCTGGTTCCTCGCCATGACGCCGTCCACGGTCGCCCTCATCCCGGAGACGTCCACCTTGGACTTCTGCAGGCAGAAAAGGAGGCTGGCGCACAGGCAGTTACCCACCGTGGCCGCCAGGACCTTCGAAGCGTTGGGGCCCGAATCCCCGCCCAGGGGCGCAGGCTCATCCATGACGAGGGGCTCAACCCCTTCCATGCCGAAGTCCACCTTGAAGACGAACCCCTCCTCTCTGACCATGTCGACATTGAACGTTTTCTCTTCAGACATCTCACAGGTATTCGTCAAATCCCCAATAAATAACTGATGCAAGAATCAACACCCAAGATTCAAGAATCCAAGCCCTCCTCGACAAGACGCTTCTCCCACTCCCTCTCCATGCAGAAGCCCCCCGTCTCTCCCACAACCACGCCAGAAAACATCATGCGCCGCCAAAGTAGAATCCTCACACCCGCCAACAGACAGACAACCCCCCCACACCCTCAAGCAAACCAGTAGCAAAACAGAAGCTGTACAGTACCAAACAACATCTAAAAGTAAACAGAGATTAAGACGATATGTGGATATGGAGTCTTATTTTTTCGCAATTGTGACATTGATTCAGCTTGTTTGGATTCTATACATAAGGTTCATTTTTATGAACCCGCGACAAAGCGAAGACATACCTTGACCTTTAGCAGAAACTATTTACTTGTGTATTTATAAAAAAAATGAGTCGTTCTGTCCAGGTTATGGTGAGTCGGGCTTCGAGGAGTTCAAGTACATAGGCAAGCATCAGGACCCCCCAGGTCTCTACTACTACGGAGCCAGATACTACGCCCGTAACTCTGAAAGGACCACCCTAATAGTGCTAGCATCAACACCTATCACACCCGAGACGGCAGAGACATCATCTTGACTGAAACTCCCGACCACCCTTCCGATCGTGGCTGGGGGCAGCCAAAGCCCTAGATCCTCCTTCAAATCATCCAGACTCTCCCCAGAATACCATGCGAGCGCGTAGATATCGGCGATGTCCTTCAGTTTCTTGTGATCCCTAGTACGAGTTTCCACCGAGCTCAGCTTCATGGCCAGTAAAAGCGAGGGCTCAACAACCTTCAGATCAACTCCCTCCCAGCGAACACCTATAATCCTTCCATTCATGAAGGCATTCTCCAGCAGGGGCTCATCGATAGGGACGAATCCGAAAACCTCAGGGAAGAAGGGAGGTATCTTATCAACAACGAGATCAACGTATAGCTTAGAGACCTCAAAAGGCAGCATGGATACAGCCTCCACATGCTGTAGCTCTCGACGACCCTCCCGGTCAAAATCCTTATACAACCTGAACGACTGCATCTGGAAGCCCATTGAGGTTAGCCGCTTGAACATCCTTGAGAAATCTGATCCCTCAAGATCCTCCCTAACTGTAATCTCCTCGAAATGAAACCCCACGTCTATATCCCTGGATCCAATATAGCCCCTCCCCGTAGCCTCACGAAACCCCTCGTCCACGAGAAGGTTGACCGCCCACCCGCCAAGGAGAACGACCCCCCCAGATTCATCATCGAAAAGCTCCCCTAGGTATCTCCTCGACAGAGCTGTTTCGTATGAGCTATACATGTCATGCCCCCATTTTTACGAGGAGCATCTCCGCCGCCTCGACGCAGACCCCTCCCTCCAGCAGGAGATCGACAATCAGCTGAGGAAGGGAGACCACTCTCAGTCCCTCCCTATCAACGGCATTGTAGAAGACGTGGTCGTCATCAAACAGGATCCTTACGTTCCCCTCCCCCACCAACCCTCCTCGGGAGAGAAGTACATGCCAATCAGCCTTGTCACCTCTGCTGACATACAGGTCTATCCTGGAGGGGAACAGGTAGCCCTGGACGAGGTTTTCTCCTTGATACGTGGTAAGAGCATATGTTAGATCAGTGTGTCGAAGCAGCTCCAGTGGTTTCTGGATCAGGTATCCCCTGTTGCTGGGTTTCAGCCTGTATTTCATCCAGAGTCTTATGAGGCCTTCCAAGTCTAGAACCTTCGTGGCTTTCACATATCCGTCGTTCTCCAGCTTTTGCAGGAACTCGTGGGTCCATGAGAAGGAGGCCTCCGCTTTCTTGGATACTCTATACTTGGTTAAATTGGAGTCTGGGTCGTTTAACAGGACCCTGAGGATCCTCTCCCTCGTGGCGCCTCTTCTTTTAGACATTGCCCTCATCATATATCGGTAAGTGAGATGGTATAAATACCTTACCGATATATCGGTTACCTCACTCATTTTAATACTCTACCGATATATCAAACCGCTTCTGAATGTGAACTTGACCGGAGGTTTGGCCTACGACACCAATTACGTGCCGTTCGGAGCCGACCAGGGCGAGAAGGGCTCGGAGGGGTTCAAGTACACCTGCAGACACAAGGACGACCAAGGCCCCTACTACGGAGCACGCTACTACGACTCTGACACGGGAAGATTCATCGCCAAGACCCTGTAAAAGGAGGGCTTGTCAACTCTCACCCCCTCAAGCAAACCAGTTGCAAAACAATAGCTGTACAGTACCAAACAACACCCAAAGCAAACAGAAAACAACCCCAAAATCCCAAAAAACCCCTAAAAACAAGCTAAAAACCGCCTCAAAGAGACGGGGGGAGGGCCCGTACCTTCCGCACACGCGCGGATGTGGAGCACACACACCGTACGGGGGTTATGCTTTAAACCCTGAGAGACCGATCAATCCACGATCACAATGTCTGAGCCGAAGGAAGGATTCCTCAAGAGCGGCGGATACAAGGTCCACTACGCCCTCTGGGGCGGGACCGGCCCCAAACTCGTCTTCATCCACAGCATGGGGATGGACGCCCACGGCTTCGAGGCCACCTACAGGGCCCTACTGGGGGAGTACCAGATGCTGGGGCTCACCATCCTGGATCACGGCGACTCCGACACCCCCGACCCATCCCTCACCCTCCCCCACCACGCCGAGATCATGAGGGACTGCTACAGGCAGCTGGGCTACGAGCCCAACGTCCTGGTGGGCCACAGCGTCGGAGGGATGATGGGGATGATCCTTACGGCGGATCACCCCGAAGAGCACAGGGGCCTGGTCCTGGTGGACATCGCCCCCAGGGAGGGGGAGAGGAAGCACACCCGTCCCCCGCCCCCCGACCACTTCGCAGCCGAGGAGGATGCGCGGGCCTACTTCAGGGAGAGATACCCAGGGTTCACCGGGGAGGCGGTGGAGAACCGGATGAAGCACGGCCTAAAGAATGACGACGAGGGGAAGCTGACTCTGAAATCGAACCCCAGCATTATGAGGCCCAGCCTCGCCCACGACCTCTGGCCCTACGCCGAGAGGATTCTGACCCCGACGCTGATGATCCTGGGGAGCGAGAGCACCACGGTTCCCCCAAGCGTCCAAGAGAGAATGAAGGCGCTCATCCCCGGCATCGAGATCGTCACCGTCGAGGGGGCGACCCACATGGTGCCCCAGGACAAGCCCGAGGAGTTCGAGGGGCATCTGAGGCGGTTCCTGGATCGGGTGGCGTAGCTCCCCAAAATCTCTTATCCAACCACACCCTCAGCTATGCTCTAAGGTTCGACAAATGACGGATGACTCTATTCTTGGAATCGAGAAATGGGTATTGGATTCGCCCGAAGCCATAGGCGAGGGCCATAAATGGGTTTACGGGGGGAGGTTCTACTCGGTCCTCTTCACCAGGGGGGGAATGTTCCGGGGGAACCACATCCACCCCGTGGACCAGCACACGCTGCTCCTGAAGGGGAAGGGGAAGTACGTCTCCAAAGTGGATGGGGAGAATGCCTATCATGAACTCTCCGAGGGAAGTGTCTTCCATATGCCCGCCGGCGTCCCCCACATCTTCCTGCCCGAGGAAGACAGCCTCACCGTGGAATGGTGGGAGGGGGACTTCGTGGTCGAGAAGTACGACTTCCCTGAGTTCACCGTGGAGATCAACAATCGAGTTAAGGAGTTCGAGAACAAGGTCGAAGGGCTCAAGACTCGGAAGAAGTAGCGTTTGCTCAGTTTCCTCTCCCTTCTCTTTCATCATTTCAGCTCTTTTCTGTTTTCAGTCTCTCAGGTTGATATGCCAAGGGAAAGCGGTCTTCGTCGAAATGCGTTGATATAAATTTAATATATCGATTTCCGACATAAACGATATATATACAAAATTATAGATGGCCGATTGGAGACGCGCTCACAATTGGTATAACCGCCAAGAACCCCAAATTCGTGTGACGCTCTCCCCTTTTTTTTGTGAACAACTCCCAGGGGAAGACTTTATTCCGAGAGCCCCCCCTAGGCATGGGATGACTGTCATAGGCGAGGGCGACGACGTCCTGCTCTACCTCGACGGGAAGAGGACCTACCTGGTCCGGGTCGAGGAGGGGGGGCAGTTCCACACCCACAAGGGCTACGTGGAGCTCGGGGAGCTCATAGGCCGGCCCTACGGCTCATCCCTGGTGAGCAGCCTCGGGGTCCGGTTCACCGCCCTGAGGCCCCTGGTGCGGGACCGTATCCTCAAGACGGATCGCCGGACCCAGGTGCTATACCCCAAGGACATCGGGTACCTCCTGATCCAGCTGGGGGTGGGCTCGGGGAGCCGGGTCGTCGAGGCGGGGACCGGGAGCGGGGCCCTCACCATGGCCCTCGCGGACGCCGTGAGGCCCGACGGGATGGTCTACTCCTATGAGATCAACCCCGTGTTCCAGAGGGTGGCGGCGGGGAATATCGAGAGGTCTGGGCTAGGGGAATATGTGGAGCTCCGGGAGGGGGACGTGACCCAGGGGATCGATGTGGCTGACGTGGATGCCGTGGTCCTGGACTTGGCGGTGCCCTGGCTGGTGGTGCCTCACGCATACGAGGCGCTGGCCGGGGGCGGCGTCTTCGCTTCCTTCAGCCCCACCATCGAGCAGGTGATGAAGACGACTGCGGCCTTGGATGGTCTGCCCTTCGTGGAGGTGGGGACCATCGAGCTGATGCTGAGGAATATCACCGTGGCCGAGAACAAGACACGCCCCCAGACCCGGATGCTGGGCCACTCGGGGTACATCACCTCGGCCCGGAAGATCCTTTAGTAGCCCCAGGGGAATCGATAATCATTAATTCGTGCTGGGTCAACCTATCGGTGATCGATTATGCTGGACGACAAGTCACTGGGGCTCATGAAGGAGCTCATGGAGGCCTTCGGGCCCTCGGGGTTCGAACGGGAGGTCAACGCGATCTGTAAGGCCTACATGGAGCCTTACGCCGACGAGGTGATGGTGGACAGGCTCGGGTCGGTCACTTTCGTGGCGAAGGGGGAGTCCGAGAGGCCGAGGCTGCTCATCGCGGGGCATACCGACGAGGTTGGCTTCATCGTCTCCTCGATCTCCAAGGAGGGATACCTCACCTTCAACGCGCTGGGGGGCTGGTGGAGCCAGGTGCTCCTGGGGCAGAGGGTGGTGATCCGGAGCAACAAGGGGGACGTGGACGGGGTGATCGCGTCGAAGCCGCCCCACATCCTCCCGGCGGAGGAGAGGAAGAAGGTGGTGGAGAGGCATCAGATGTTCATCGACATCGGGGCCACGAGCCAGGAGGAGGTGGAGGAGGCGGGAATCAAGATCGGGGACCCCGCTGTGCCCTGGAGCCCCTTCAAGATCGTGAGGGACGGTAAGGTCGCGATGGGGAAGGCCTTCGACGACAGGATAGGGGCCTTCATCCTGATGGAGGCCATACGGCGCATCAAGGAGAAGGGGTTAGAGCACCCCAACATCGTCTACGGGGCCTGCACGGTCCAGGAGGAGGTGGGACTACGCGGGGCCCAGACAACGACCCATCTGGTGGACCCGGATGCGGGGATCGCGTTGGAGGTGGACATCGCCGGGGACGTCCCGGGGATCAAGCCCCACGAGGCCATCACCAAGATGGGTCAGGGCCCCGGGCTGCTGACCTGGGACAGGTCCATGATCCCCAACCAGCCCTTCAAGGAGTTCGTGATCCAGACCGCTAAGCAGGCCCAGATACCCCTCCAGCTGAGCCAGATCTCTGGGGGGACGGATGCGGGGCGGATCCACCTGAACAGGGGGGGCTGCCCCAGCGTGGTGATCAGCGTCCCCACGAGGCACATCCACAGCCACGTTGGGTTCCTGAGCCTCAAGGATACCGAGAACGCGATCCGGCTCACCATCGAGCTCATAAAGAGGCTCGACGCGGAGACGGTGGAGGGCTTCACCTCCCTCTAGATTTTTTATATCCTCCCTCTCTCTATACCTGAGTTGAGACCTCTCCTGAAGTGGGCAGGCGGCAAGAGGAGCCAGGTGAAGAGGATAGTGGGCCTCTTCCCCGGGGACATTCGGGAGAGAGGCTACCACGAGCCCTTCTTCGGTGGGGGCGCCGTCTTCTTTCACGTCGAGCCCAACTCCGGTAGTATCAATGACATCAACCCCAAGCTCATGAACTTCTACAGGGTGGTGAGGGACGACCCGGAGGCGCTAATCGAGGAGGCCTCGAAGTACCGGTACGAGGAGGCGGAGTACTACGAACTCAGGACCAGGTACAATTCCCCGGGCCTCTCGGAGGTCGAGTACGCGGCCATCCTCCTCTATCTCAACAAGACCGCATACAACGGACTCTACAGGGTCAATTCGAAAGGCGAGTTCAACGTCCCCTTCGGGAGGCACGTGGATCCCACCATCGTGAAGCCCCGGAGCATCATGAGGGCTAGCAGGCTCCTAGGGGAGATCGAGATCCGCTGCGGGAGCTACGACTACGTCCTAGACGCGGCCGAGGAGGGGAGCCTCTGCTACATGGACCCGCCCTATCACCCGGCGAGTGAGACCGCGAACTTCACGGATTACTCGACGAACGGTTTCAAGGTGGGGGATCAGGAGAGGCTGAGAGACCTCTGCCTGGAGCTGAACAAGCGGGGGGTGAACTTCGTCTTGAGCAACTCGTACACGGAGAAGGTGATGGAATTCTACGGGGGCCACGGGTTCCGGATCGAGTCACTGAAGACGAGGAGGAGCATCAGCAGCAAGGTTTCAAGCAGGGACAGCGGCTACGACCTGCTGATCACCAACAACGTCTAGCCCTTGATCGATTTGAGGTCAGCGTCGTCGATGAATCTGGTCCAGTCGATCTTCATCATCGCGACGAGGATGATAACAAGTAGAGCCACCGAGGCTACGCCTCCGAGGATTCCCCCGGACTCGAAGATGTCCTTCACGAAGGTGTAGCTGAACCGGCCTGCGTAAGCGACGATGGTGCACATCATGACCTTCCCCAGGAACGCGGCACCCAGGGCCTTCTTGAGGTCGTACCTGAGGACCCCGAGGGGGATGAGGATGACGTCATCGGGGAGGGGTAGGAGGGCGAAGAGGAAGATGATCGCGGCCCCGTAGCGCTGGATGAGGCGCTTGGCGCTCTCAAGGCGCTCCTCGAATCTCCCCTCGATGACCTTGCGGCCGCCGACCCCGACGAGGTAGGCTGAGAACTCTCCGACTGTGGAGCCGAGGCCGCAGACGATGCCCAGGAGGAGGGGGTTGAGGGTTGCTCCGAAGGCGTAGATGGTGATGGTGAAGGGGACCGGGAAGAAGATGGTGAAGTTCCCGAAGATGGAGATGAGGAAAGCTCCGGCGTAGCCGTACTGCGTGACGATGTCCGCCATCCAGCCCCATACATCCATCTGCGAGTATCCTCCGGGATTTACGGGGAAAAGAACGGGGGAATCACTATATGAATTTACGCCAAGACGGAACATGGCAACCCCTGTTCCATCCTGAGCTGTAAAGTAAGAGTAGGAATAATGAAATACCCCGCGGCTCAACGGTAATTTAGAATCGAAAAAGAAGAGGCGCGCAAGCGAAGTTCCAGCAAGGATACACTGAAAACAATGGTCTACCCGAGATGTGAACCATGGAGATGACGATCAAGGATATCGATGCATCGAATATAGACGACGTCTTCAAGGTGTGCTCCCACGACCGGCTAAAAGACCCCCTGCAGAAGAGAGGGATAGAACTCAAGCGCAGGTGGCTTACCCGGATGCTCGAGGAACACGGACCCTGCACAAAGATCGCCTACCTCGACGGGAGACCCGTGGCCCAGATACTCTACTATCCCGAGAAGGCCGACCCCACGGTAGCCGAACCTAGGGACGGGGTCATGGCGATCCGCTGCACATACAACCCCTTCCGAGAAACCCAGAAAAAAGGCGTCAGCTCGAGGCTCCTCGAGAGCGTCCTCAAAGAGTGCAGGGACGGACCCCGGAGCCTCGGCGGGAAACCCGCCCGATTCGCCGTCGCCCAGGCCTTCGAGACGGGGGAAGGCACCTCCCTCGTTAACTTCTACGCCTCGAAAGGCTTC
>JADHWM010000116.1 GCA_016783485.1 Candidatus Bathyarchaeota archaeon | reverse complement strand
ATTTGGGATGGGGGAAAAATCCTGTATGTATATGCATCAGGTGAGGTCGCCTTACATAATGTCGCATAGGCCTCTCTAATGAGAATCGGATCAGGGGGAATGCCCGTCACGAATACGTCCATGGCTCAGCGGAGGGAGTACGTAAGGTTCCTATTGACATTTCTCTTCCTCGGGTTCATGATGAAGGTCTTAAGCGAGTTCATCCACGAGATGGGGCACGCCTCCTTGGTGTTGATTTTCGGGGGCAGGGTCACGGGGATGAGCATCAGCGTGGAGTGGCCTTTCACCCTCTCCCACACGAGATGGGAGCTGCAGAATCCCACGGACATCCAGATCGCGCTCATATCCGCCGCAGGGATCATCTTCGACGTGGTTACATCCCTGACAGGACAGACCATCCTCAGAACGAGAAAGGATATTCGACCCTTCTTGGCGATCGCTCTTTTCTGGCTGAGCTTTTGGTCCTATCTGAGCTCGGTGGTGTATCTCGTCATGGGGGCTTTCTATCCTTTCGGGGATGTCCTCGATCTAATCGGCGTGATGCCAGTCCCCCAGTTATGGATTGGGACAATCGGTGTAGTCCTGTTGATCTCATTCACGTACTCCCTGTCGCTGATCTTAAGGGACATATTCTCGAGCGTCCTGGGGCTGGTGAACGCCTCGGAGATGGTTTCCTATTTCTGGGCGATACTCCACATGTTCTTCGTCTCGATAACCATCGTAAAGTATGGTATGCCCATGCCTCCAACCATAGCTGTGACAGTTCTAGTGTTGATATTCGTCTGGTCTTTTTTCGCTGCAAGGTGGTTGCTAGTGATCGTCTCCCGACTGAGGGGAACGGGAGTTAAATCCGAGTTGTTCATCTCTACTAGGGAGAGGTCACCGGATTTGGCTGCCAATGACGAGGCCCGGCGTCGAAACCAGAGACTGGGCTATGCAGTTTTATTCTCAGCTGCATTGATCTCGTTGATTCTCACGGGTTACATGATCAACCAGTACACGACCACATACAGCCTCGTGATGAAGACGGGCATCGAGATCGATGTGACTGGGTTTGATCTGGGTCAGGGAGAGCCCGCATTGAACCTGAGCGTGAAGATCGTGAACCCGAATCGGAACACCCTTAAGCTCCGGAAGATCGAGTTCGACGTTCAACTGAATCAGAAGTACATGGACCATCAAGTCCTGGGGCAGATCCCGGTGGTACAGCCCAAATCCGAGGCATCGTTTGACCACTTTCTGCTACTCCCTGTTGACAGGATGTTCACCATAGATCAGGCGTTAGAGGAGGGGAAATGGGAGTGGCAGATCACGGGATCAGGTTACGTTGAGACCCTCTTCGGTGACACCCTCCTCAGGTTCAAGTCTGTTAGCACTGGGTCCCCCCACGTTGACTAGAACGAAACAGGAATTCGAAAATAATGCAGAGGATTTCTTAAAATACACATCCTGTGCAGGCTTTTCATGAATGATTAAAGTGCATGGTGGCAGGCGACGAAATGTTCGTTTCCCACCTCGGTTAGTTCGGGCTCCTCCTTACGGCATATGTCTGAAGCCTTGGAGCATCGGGGGTGGAATCTGCATCCCGGTGGCGGGTTGATCGGCGTGGGGACCTCGCCACCAATCACCGCCCGGGCCTTCTCGTATTCCGGGTCCGGGACGGGCACCGCCTTCATCAGGGCTATGGTGTAGGGGTGGAGCGGATGCTTGACCAGGTGATCCATGGAGGTCATCTCGACGATCTTCCCAGAATACATGATCGCCCCCCTGTGGCAGATGTGGCGGGCGTAGGCGAGGTCGTGGGTGATGAAAATGTATGTGACGTCCTGGGCCAGCCTCGTCTTGAGCATGACCTTGAGGATGCCGGCCCGGATCGAGACGTCGAGCATCGAGATGGGCTCGTCCGCCACTATGAAGCTGGGCTGGAGGACCAGGGTCCGGGCCACGGCAACTCTCTGCCTCTGGCCGCCGCTGAGCTCGTGGGGGAACCTGTAGACAAAGTCTTCCCCGGGGATCAGCTCCACCTCCTCGAGGGCTTTGTGGACGATGTCCTCCGTCTCTGCGAGGGAGTCGGACATCTTGTGCACCTGGATGGGCTCCGCTATGATGTCGAACACCGTCATCCTCGGGTTCAGAGACTGGTAGGGGTCCTGGTAGACGATCTGCATCCTCCGCCTCAACTCCTTCATCTCGAGCTTGTTGAGGGCCGTGATGTCCCGCCCCTCGAAGTATATTTTTCCGCTGGTGGGTTCGAGCAGCCTCAAGACCGTTTTTCCGGCCGTCGTCTTGCCGCATCCGCTCTCCCCTGCGAGGCCGAAGATCTCTCCCTTTCTCACCTCGAAGGATATGTCGTCGACGGCTCTGACGTAGTCAGTCTTTCTAGAGAGGAGGGTTGAGACGATGCCCCTCCGCACAGGGAACCATTTCTTCAGGTTTTCGACTTTGAGTTCGATCTCTCCATTCATTCCCTCATCCCTCCTTTGTGAGCAGGTGGCATGCGGCGTTGTGCCCGTCTTCGAGCTCGAGATAATCGGGCTTCTCTTTCGAGCAGATGTCCATGCGATTTGGGCATCTCGGGTTGAACCTGCAGCCGGTCGGGGGGTGCAGGAGATTAGGAGGCACACCGGCTATGGAGACCAGCTCCCTCCTGTCCTCCTTGATGCTGGGGAACGCGCCTATCAGGGCCTTGGTGTAGGGGTGGGCCGGTTCCGAGAAGATTGTGTTGATGTCGGCGTATTCAACGAGGTTCCCGGCGTACATGATGGCGCACGTCGAGCAGGTCTGGGCGACCACCGAGAGGTCATGGGTGATGATCATCGTCGTGAGGCCGAGCTTCTTCTGGAGCTCTCTCATCACCTCGAGTGTCTGGGCTTGGACGATGACGTCGAGGGCGGTTGTGGGCTCGTCGGCGATTATGAAGTCGGGGTTGCATGCGAGGGCCATGGCTATCATGGCTCTCTGCTTCATGCCGCCGCTGAGCTCGTGGGGGAAGCTGGTCGTACGTTCAGGGTCGATCCCCACCAGCCTGAAGAGCTCCCTGGCTCTCTCCATGGCCTCAGGGTTCTCGACGTCCTCGTGGATGGTGATGGCCTCCGCGATCTGGGCCCCCACCTTAAACACGGGGTTTAGGGCGTTCATGGCCCCTTGGAAGACATAAGACATCTTCTTCCATCTATACTCCTTGTCGAAGGTCTTATCGTCGAGGCCCACTATGTCAATGTCGTTGAGCATTATCTTGCCCCCGGCGATCCTGCCGTTCCAAGGGAGGAGGCGCATGATGGCCAGCGCCAGGGTTGTCTTCCCGCACCCCGACTCGCCCACCAAGCCCAGGGCCTCCCCTTTATCCATCCGGAGTCTGACGTCGTCAACCGCCTTGACGTCGCCCATAAGGGTCGAGTAGTAGGTCTTCAGGTCCTGAACTTCGAGGATGGTCATCTTGGGGCCTCAGTCTTAGTCTCAAGTCACTTCTCTTTTTAGAGTTATTAAATATGATATCCTTTTTTGAATTTAAATGATGAAGGGTCCGATCAACGCCTCGGACTAGGTGATCTGCAGGATCCTCCGCAGATTTCCACCGAGGATCCTTTCTCGTTTTTCATCTTCGAGTTTGGATAGCTCCACACTTCTCATCTCCAAGTCAATGTTCCCGAGTGGGGCGTCGGATGTGAAGATCAGCTTGTCCGTGTCCAGTTCATCTGCGTATCCACGTTGGAAGGCCAATGTGGGGAAGGGCATGGTCGATAGATAGATGTTGTTGCAGTCTTTGAGGACTCTGTAGGCTCTCCGGCTTTGAGAGGTAACAAAGTTGACCGCCTGGTGTTTGCCAGCATAGTCCGCCACCGCTTCCGGGGGGCAGAAGATGGAGTCCCCCGAGTGGATGTACACCGGAACCCCCTCTTCCTCCGCCACCTTGACGACGGGCTCCATTCTGTCGCCGCCGACGCCGTATCCGTCGTTCGTGGGGTCCAGCTGCAACCCGGAGAAGCCCCTACCCAGAGCATCCCTGAACCTTTCGTCCTCGCCCTCAAGCTGAGGGTTAGCCCTGAAGAGCGCGGCCAGCCTGCCCGGGTGCTTCTTGACCTCTTCGATGACGTACGCGTTGGCTTCACCGTAGAAAGGTCCGGGAGGCGGGGCCACCACGACCGAGATATCCACGCCGAGCCTGTCCATGTTGGCGATCAGCGTCTCGCCGGTCTGCTCCATGTATATCGTCTTCCCGAGGAAGACGTGGCCGTCGATGACCGTCATCGATCCACCCCCAGGCCCAAGGTCCTGGCCATGTTATCCCCCAGGACCAAACCCTTCTCCTCGGAGGTGATGTCTGCTAAACGGACTTTCATCATCTCTATCTCCGGGACGCCGAAGGGCATGTCCGAACCGTACACGACCCTGTCGGCGCCGACGCGCTTCACGGCCCGGGCGATGTCTCGGTGGCTCCTGAATGAGGTCTCCAGTATGATGTTCTCGAACCACCTCGCGACGCAGATCGCGTCCTCGTAGAGGCGCTTCCCCATGTGGCCGATGATCAGGGTGAGATCGGGGAAGGAGTCGGCGAGGTCTCCGACGAGGGTGGGCTGGGCGAAGCCGTAGGTGTCGGGCTCCCCCGTGTGGATCAGGATGGGGACCTTGAGCTTGGAGGCCAGCTCGGCTATGGGGAAAGCCAGCTCCTCGCTGTTTATGGCGAAGGCCTCGTTCCTCGGGTGGACCTTGACCCCCTTGAAGCTCTGGTTCTTCACTCCGTCCTCGATGCTCCTCAATGCGTGTTCCTGGAGATGGGGGTTTACGCGCAGGAACCCGATAATCCGTTCAGGCGCCTTCGACATGGATTCCACGAGGAATCGATTCGCATCGTCGTATGTCCTGTCCTTCCCGATCGAGGAATACGGGGCGCATGTGACGATGGAGTCGATGCCGTTCCCATCCATGATCGCGAGGAGGTCCTCCACGGTGTTCGGGGGGAATCCATTCCCGGGCCCTGCGAAATGAGTGTGGCCGTCGATCACAACCATTTTAATCTCAACTTTATGTACTGGAGGCTATATTTAACAAGCGTCAGGCGAAACCAAATTTGACTACTCT
>JADHWM010000115.1 GCA_016783485.1 Candidatus Bathyarchaeota archaeon | reverse complement strand
TCGAAGTGGTCGCCTTGATGGATGGAGAGGAAATAAAAACCATTTAGACACGGACACCCCATGCACGCAGACCCGAAATGTAGAGGGAGACACACATCAACTCGCATTACTGGTTAGCCTTTCCCGGTGACAGGCCCCCCCGAGCCCGGCGTTCCCTCAAATGCCACTAGTCGGAATCGGTGGAAAGGCAAACCTTTAACCATGTTTTTCCGGATCTCTCCGTGATCCAAACGGAGGAATATGAATGCTGATGGTAGACGCGAAGGGAATCGAGTGGGAGGACCCTCCCAGGGGCTACTACCTGACCGACGTGAAGCAGAAGGTGCTCTGGAGAGACGAGGAGACGGGGGCCATGATGGCGCTGCTGAAGTTCCCCGTGGGGGTGGCCGACGAGGTGCACAGCCATCCCGAGGCAAACCAGCTAATCTACTGCATCACTGGCGAGATAGAGTCCCCCGACGGCGTCAGGACCCCTATGGACGGCATTTTCACCCACACCCCCAAAGGGGAGAAGCACGGAGCATCGAAATGCACCCGGGAGTCGATCATCCTCTTCTACTGGGATGGGCCCCAGAGGATAGAGAGATAACCCGACATCTGATGCCACTTCACGAAGTGTTTAGATTCTAGCAGGCGTTGGAGGAGCGAATCAAGATGAGCGAAAAAGTCGCAGCACTTTATCTGAAAGACATGAGACAACAGCTTCGCGGTCTCAAGACCCTGGCGGACAGAGCCCTGTCCCAGATGAAGGACGAGGAGCTCCCTGTCGAGATAGACGAGGAGAGCAACAGCATCACGATCCTCATGAAACACGTCTCAGGAAACATGACGACCCTATGGACCAGCCCCCTGGCACCCGCCGAGGAGCGGCCCGCAAGGCACAGAGACCTCGAGTTCACCCTCACCGACGAGGACACCAGGGAAGCCGTGACCGAGCGGTGGAACAAGGCGTGGAGCGCGCTCTTCAAGACCCTCGACGGACTGAAGGCGGAAGACCTGACAGGCACCACGACCATCAGGGGGAACGACTCCACGCTGATGGAGGTCCTGAACGGCCAATACCGACACTACGCGGTGCACGTGGGGCAGATCGTCTTGCTGGCCAAGCATTTCAGGGCCACGGACTGGGACTCCCTGAGCGTCCCCAGGAAAAGATAACGAACCACATACCTCGCTTATTTTAAAAAAAACGGGAGGGGCTCCAACGGGAGACCCCCTTACTTTTTCCTAGTCGTCCACGTCCATGCTGGCGTTGCTGGTGCTCGCGTCGATGATGACCTGCACCGGTTTCCCCGAGAAGCCCACGGTGCGAGCCTCCTTGCTGGTCCGGGTGTCCCGGCTGTACTCCAGGTTCGCCAGACCGAGGTCGATGGCTCCGTTGCTGGTGGAGAGATCCAGGTCATAGCCCACAGATGACGACGACGAGAGCCTCAGGTCGACACCGGCGTTGCTGGTCTTGAGAACGTATCTGCCGCTCTCCGTGCTGGGGAGCTCCAGGCTGATGCCTCCGTTGCTGGTTCCTATGAAGGTGACGGGTGCCTCGAGGGTGCCCCTGACGTCGCCGTTGCTCGTGTCAGCGTCGACCTCGTCTGCGGTGACGTCCTCGAAGACGAGGTCGCCGTTGGAGGTGCTGAGGTCGATGTCGCCCCCCGTGATATCGGTGAGGACGATTCCCCCGTTGCTGGAGTCGAGGTCCACGCTCACCTCGGCGTCCGCCGGGAGCATCACCTCGACAGCTAGTGTGTAGAGGCTCATCTTGTTGCTCGGGACGTTGTGCCTCAGCACCAGCCTCATGACTCCGCTGAGGACGGTCTCGGTGAGGTCGAACTCTATGTCGTCGAGGTTGTCCTCCGCGTCGCCGTCGGTCTCACCTCTGGCCTTGATGAGGATGCTTATGCTGTACTCGTCCTCGGCCCAGGTGGAGACCGCGATGGGGCCGTTGAAGCTGTCGATGTCCAGGAATGCGCCGTCGACGGCGAGGTCGCCCGTGAGGGCCCTCGTCTCCTGAGCCCTGTAGTCGCCCCAGTTAGAGTCGATGCCCCAGCTCCTGATGAAAGGGTCCGTGCCCGAGGTGGCAATCAGGGAGACCAGAAGGCCTATCATGAGGCCCCTGGTGAGGCCGCCGATGTCGAAGCCCGGGCTCTTCCAGGAGACCAGAGTGCTCACGACGATGAGGGCCCCGGCGATGAGTAGGAAGTATCCGAAGAACTGGCTGGTTATCCGCATGGCGTCGAAGACTATCCACCCGGCTCCGAAGCCGATGAGGAGGCCTCCGAATCCTAATCCTTTCTCTTTTCTCATTCTTTCACCTCCGTCGGGTTGGTTAATGCGAGGGGGCGGTCGAGCCCCCGGGCGTATACGCCCATAATTCTCGCTTTCAGAGTGATGCCGGCGGATGCTCCGATGGCGGTATGCATTTTTCGATTCATTTTCATCTATTCACCTTTATCATTGACACGTGACCTGATCGAGGTATCCCAGCCATTTCTGCTCCAGCTCCTGGGGGTCCACCGTCGGATTCGCGGGGTCGGGCAGGTAGAGCAGGTAGAACTGGATGTACTTGCCTGCATCCTCGCAGTACCAGGATCCAATTATCCCGGGGATGGCGAAGCCCGACTCCATGAGGCTCCAAGTCCGGTAGATCATATCGTGGCCGTCCTTGGACATGGACATGCGAGGCCCTATGTTTGTGATCACAGTCCCGTCGATCATGATTAAACCGAAGATGTACTCCAGAGAGCCCTCGAGGCTTCTCATTGTGGTCGGCATGCTCTCGGGAGTGTTCCAGATGACGCCGTACTGATCGAGACCCATGCCTTGGAGAGCAACCGTGACTGTGCCGCCTGACTCCGTGGGTTCCCATCCGACCCCCGCCACATTGATAGTCTTCTGGAGGCTGTATTCGAGGGTGAAGCCGAATCCCGTGTACCTCCCGTAGCCCACGGGGGGGTCTCCCCTGTGGAGCCAGAGGTTGCCGCCGGTCACAGCGGACACTATCACGGCCACGACGAGCAAATTCCGGGGGCTGAAGACAGGGTCCTTCTCGATTCCTATTCTTGTTTCCATTCAATTTCACCTCAGATGTACTGGAGGAACCTCGGATACCTCCTCTTCAGCTTCTCGTAACGGCTGCTGAGCAACCAGAGGGCCACCAGCCCCACAGCCCACCAGGCCATGGTCTGCCAGAGGTTCAGGTAGAAGGGGGCGGGGACTTTGGGGAGCCTGAGCCTGTAGAGCCAGAGGTGGATGAGGTAGAAGAACAGGGGGACCCTCCCGAAGGTGTGCAAGGCCCCCACCACGTTCTTGTCCGACCAGCCCTTCTCCTGGAGCCAGATGCCGACCGCCATGAAGAGGCACATGCCCCCCAGGGTCCAGAGGAGGAAGGCGATGCTGGGCGGGTACTTGGAGATGTAGAGCCAGTCAAGGATGTCCATGCTCCAGCGGCGCACCAGGTTCCCGTAGCCGTTCGTCAGCCTCACCACGAAGAACAGGGCTATGGAGGCGACACCCGCTACGACGAGAGGCGTTTTCAGCTTGGGCAGCTTCTCCCGGTCGAACCCGTCGAGGAAGCTCCCGAAGGTCCAGCCGAGCCCCATCACCCCGAACCAGGGGACCAGGGTGTAGAGGGTAAAGTAGGGATGCCAGGTTAATCCCGGCTCCGCGATGATCCGCCTCAGGTAGTGGCCCCAGGCGACGTCGAAGGGGATGAAGCTGAGGTCGACCCACTGCTGGGTGAGGATGATGATCAGCGAGAACGCTAGGATGGCCGTGGCGGGGAGGCGCCTGTAGACGCTGAAGATGATGAGGCCTACCCCGATGCAGGCGATGACCCCGAAGTAATAGCGGGGGAGGTCGAACGCAGGGGACACGATGAGCGCCTCGAAGACGAGGAGCAGCAGCCCCCTGACGATGATGTGGAGAGTGATGTCCCTCTGGGAGTCCCCGCGGCTCAGCCGCTTATGCACGGAGAGGGCGAGAGAGACCCCTGAGAGGAAGACGAATGTGGGGGCGGCGTAGTGGGTCACGAAACGGGCCAGGGTCCAGACGAGGTCCAGGTTGGGGTTCCTGTAGGGGAAGATGCCCTCGATCCCCCCGTGGACCTGATTCCAGAAGTTGGAGGCGTGGTCCCAGGCCATCAGGACCATCACTAGGCCCCTGGTGAAGTCTATGAACTGGAGCCGGGTCATCCTCCGGGGTATAACCTCTGTTACCTGAACCGTCTGAGACGCCATTCTTACTCGGAGCAATGCAAGGCGGGGATTTTCTAATAAGGACTTTCAATGATTGATGGGGGATTCTAAGCTTCGATCCTGTGAAAACAGGAACGATTTTCCCCGAACCCGCCCGATCCGGGTCACTTGTGGGGCTTGGGCAACAGCCCCTCGACGTCCGCCTCCTTCAGCTCCTCCACCAGGGCGCAGAGCTCGTCGATGTAGGGCTCCATGAACTCCCGGCCCTTCTCCTCGGAGGCGGCGGTGGACCGGATGGTGGCCCCGGCGCTCCCCATCACCCCCGTGGGGCTCAGGTCCAGGGTGTCCCAGGCGAACCTCCCCGGGTAGACGAAGTTGAAACCCTCCACATTGAGGCTCCCCAGCTTCTCGTTCTGCTTCGTGTCCACGGCCCGGTCCATCCTCACGAGGTGGCCGTGGAAATAGAGGTTGGCGCTGGTCTCCCCCTCCCCGGCGTGGCCGTCCATCGGCGGGAAGGCGGAGGCGACCGCAGCGAAGACACCGTGCTCCCTCCGGAGCTCCCCGGCGACCTCCATGAGGCTCGGGGTGTTCCCCCCGTGGCCGTTGATCACCAGAAACTTCTTGACACCATGACTCGCGGCGGCCAGGGCTATGGCCCTCACGTAGCCCCTGAAGGCATCGGGGGGCACCCAGAGAGACCCCGGGAACTGCCTGTGGTGATCGGAGACCCCCACCGGGACGACGGGGAGCACCGGTACCCCGGTCCTCTCCCCCACCTCGAAGGCCATCCTCGCAGCGATGAGGTGATCGGTCCCCAGGGGGTTATGGGGGCCGTGCTGCTCCGTGCTCCCCACCGGGAGGATCGCAACGTCATTCTCCTCGAAGATTTTCCC
>JADHWM010000114.1 GCA_016783485.1 Candidatus Bathyarchaeota archaeon | reverse complement strand
GCACCGGGCTCATCGAGAAGAACGAGAACGGCAAGTACAGCCCCACCCGAACGGGGGAGGCCCAGTTCCTCATGATGAGCGTCGCGATGAGGCGGATGCTGGAGATCCTGGAACAACTATAGGAGGAAAGTGAATGAATTTCGACGATATAATCAAGGAGATGGAGGCCTTCCAGAGGAAGGTCATGGGATCCATGCTCGACGACTTCGGAGACTCCGGACGGTTCAAGCCTTTCGGTGGCTTCGAGGGCATCGACGAGAGGCTCAAGGAACTCGAAAAGGGGGGCCAGCCCGGGATGCCCCAGGGCGAGTGGCGCTTCGAACGCATCGACCGCCCCGGGGTCAAGGGGTTCATAGCCAGAGGCATGTTCACCCACCCCGACGCGCTAAAAAAGCCCGACGAGATCCTGCCCCCCCTCAGGCCAGAGCCGGGGAGGCCCAGGAGACCCCACTACGACATCCAGGCCGAGGAGGGGCGGCTCAGGATCTACATCGAGCTCCCGGGCGTCGACGAGGATGCCATAAGCCTCGAGGTCGTGGACGGGATGCTGAGGCTCCACGCCGGTGACTTCGAGGAGGAGATCGACCTCAACCGCTGGACCGTCGACCCCGACAAGATGTCCACAAAGTACGGCAACGGGGTCCTAGAGGTCGCCATCCCCAAGGAAGACCTCGAAGAGCAGAGGGTCTAACCCCCATCCATTTTTTTCAGCTTTTTTTCCGCTTCAACGATCGCTTCTTCAGTGTCCACGTCGAACAGCGTGAGGAGTTCGGGGTCCCTCTCCCTCAGGGAGTCAATGGGGATATGCTTCACGTCCGGGAGCCTCCTCAGGATCATCCGCAGCCTCATATTCTTTTCCTCGAAAAGGTCCCTGGCGATCCTCAGCGAAGGCTCCACGCGATAGACCGAGAAGAAAGGCTCGATCCACCCGTTCGGCCACTCGAATGTGGCACCGTCGTGGCCCTCGGCCTCATCGAAGAGCCACCGGACGACGTCGGGGGAGACGAAGGGCATGTCGCATGCTGTGATCAAGGCGTATTCCTCGCGAGCCCTCCGGAGACCCGTGATGGCGCCCACCAGGGGGGAGCCGTCCCCGTACACGTCGATGAGAACCTCGGCACGGTCCCCCAGCACGTCGGAGTATTCCCCCTGCTGTTCCGCCGAGCCCACGACTATGAACACCTCATCGACGACCCCGGAGACCCCATCCGCAACACGGCAGACCATGGGCTCACCGGCGAGGTCCAGTAATCCCTTGTCCCTCTTCATCCGGGTCGAGTCCCCTCCTGCGAGGACGATCGCGGTTCGCATGCTTGGAATCTACCTTCTCTGTGTTTAGCAGATTAAAATACTCCTGTTGGTGGACATCCGCATCCATCTCTCGTACACGGACTCAGGATCAACGAAACATATGATGCGGTGATTTTCCCATTTTATTGCGTTTTCAAACATTCCCGACCTTTTTTAGGCTCCTTTCACTATCGGTTTCCGATACATTGCCCGTAATAATCGTTTTATTAACAGAAACTAGGGATGAAACCGAGCATACCGTTCACATGGAAAGGGGTGCGTCGGATGTCGAACATGCCTACCTGGTTCCTGAAGATATACGTGTTATTCGGATCTTCCTTGTTGTTCTGGATTTTAGGCGGCAAAGCATGGTTCACGAGAGAACGAACCTGATGGAATGATATGCTCACCCCCTTTTTTTTGGGGAATAGGATATCGCTAATCAACCCGTTCCTCGCTCCCGTGAGAGGGAACTCGGTGTCAAAGAGAACAATTCTGTTAAGATAAGATAATTTATACGTTTACCCTCCCTAGATAATCCATCATGGCGAAGGGGCTGCCGAGTTACGAGGAGGTCGTGGAGGCCGCCCTCGAGGTCTTCGAGCAGTACGACACCGCCCTCACCCTCCGCCAGCTCTACTACCGCCTCGTCTCGAGGCACCTCTTCCCCAACACCATCAACAGCTACAAGCGCCTCAGCCGCCTCATGGTGAAGGCGAGGGAGACCGGGGACGTCCCGGTGAACTGCCTCGAGGACCGGAGCCGCCGCATCCTGGGGCGGGGGGACGCTGGATTCACCTCGGCCGAGGAGTTCCTCAAGAAGCGGATCGCGAGCCTCAGGGAGAGCTACAAGGAGTTCCGCATGCCCATGTGGGAGGAGCAGCCCAACTACATCCTTGTGAGCCTCGAGAAGGACGCCCTGAGTCGCCTCGTGAGCGACATCGCGAACCAGTACTCGGTGCGCACATTCCCCACCCGGGGCTACCCCAGCTTCACATACGTCCAGAGGATGGCATCCTACATGAGGAACCGCCTCGGTGGGAAGCCCATCGTGGTCCTCTACTTCGGGGACTTCGACCCCAGCGGCGTCGACATCGAGCGGGATCTCAGCGAGAGGCTGGGCAAATACGATGCGGGGGACTTCACCGTCCGGAGGGTCGCCCTCACCGACGAGCAGATCATCAAGTACGACCTCCCCTCGATGCCGGTGAAGGTCAGCGACGCCCGATCCGAGGGCTTTTTGGAGACATACGGGAACAAGTCGGTGGAGCTAGACGCCCTCGACCCGAATACCCTCAAACTCATGGTGGCCCAGAGCATCGCCTCCCACATCGACCTCGACTCCTGGAAGAAGAAAGAGGATGAGATCGAGAAGCTCAAGCTCTGGATCAAGAAAAAGCTCGAGAACATGGAGAACCTCGTCGCCGAATGACCGGTTTTGTCCTGCTTGAGGCTGAAGTAAAGTCCTCGTAATTCAAATATCTGTACTGACATAATCTATTTACAGTTACTGGTAGGAGAGAATAAATGAAAATAGACAGGAGAAGGGTTCTAGGCTCGACTTCGTTGCTGCTAATCCTGGTTAGTCTGCTGATAGTCACGACGACGATAGCGAAACCACGGGAGAAGCAGGATCGAGTCTTATTCAGCTATCCCTACGAAGAATATCTTCCCGATGAATACTCATCCGAACCCCAAAACTTCGCTGGATACCCGGCGGATTTCAGCTCGGGCACTATCATGTGGGACTTGGATCTGATCGATGCTGAGGCTGTATCATATGATGGAGAGGGAATATACGTAGCAGTCTTGGACACGGGGCTCGTGGCGAACTGGAGAGACTATTTCCCGGAGGAGAGGATCGCGACTGAGTATGGCGTGGGATTCTACGAAGGGGTCACCTACAACCCTGCGAAGGATGAGTACAAGTACGCAGGTAAAACGCATAAGGGCTCGTTCCTCGGGAAACTCGCCCATGGGACCCACGTGACGAGCACGATCATAGGGTACAGCTACTACGGGCAGTACATCAGGGGCGTCGCACCCAAGGCGAAAATCATACCGGTCAAAGTCCTGGACACCTACGAGAACCTGGACGGCGACGTATTCGGCACGGACCTCATGGTCGCCACCGGAATCAACTATGTTGCCGACCTCGCTGAAAGCGAGGGCATCGAGATTATCATCAGCATGAGCCTGGGGGGACCCGAGCCAAGCCAGATGATAGAGGACGCCATCGACTATGCGATAAGCAAGGGCGTCATCGTGGTTGCCGCCGCAGGGAACAACGGCCTCCCCATGGGTTACCCCGCAAATCCCACAGGGGCTCCCGCCTGGGAGTGGATCATGGACTGGCCGGGGGGGTACCCCCAGGTGATCTCCGTGGGTTCGTGTGGCTGGGGCACTGGCGTGGACGATCAAGGGGCTCCCAAGTACCCTGGAACGGGTGAGTGGGAGCCGTGGTCCCAGCCCAGCCCCCGGACCTGGTGGTATCAGGACGTTCCGGAGGACATCGAGGACGAGATCTCATATGTCTCGTACTTCAGCAGCAGAGAATACGCGAATCCCGACTTTTCCCCGGTCACCGTGCAGCTCGACGTACTGGCTCCGGGCAGCTGGGTGCTGGGGCCCTATCCCGGAGACACGTATGGGTATCAGCACATCCCGTGGTGGGCCAAGGGTTCCCCCTGGAATCCCCACTCGCCGCCGCCCAACTATTGGTTCGTCGGGGGCACCAGCATGTCCACCCCCCACGTCTCCGGCGTGATAGCGCTGATGCTCCAGAAGGATCCATCCCTGACGCAAGCCCAAGTCGAGGCGATTCTCAAGGGAACGGCGACGCCTCTACCCACATCGATCCTCGGATATCCTTTCGCCTACAACTACGTTCGATGGCCAACCGGGGATTTCTACGCGTTCCTGTGGGCCGACGATGCGACGGGCTCCGGGGTAATCCAGGCGGACGCGGCCATCACAGCTATTCCTTGAGATCAGAAACTTTCCTCCTTTTTTTTACGGATATCAATAATGGTTCAAAGGGAGAATCCGTGTCGTCGAGTAGAAGGCCCCATCGATCCTCCTGCTGCGAAGTTATGAAATTAATTGTGATGCTTCAGAAACGAGGTTTATCCAGCAAGCCCCTTATCGCCTCGTCGCTGTAGCTGAGGAGCCTCCCCAGCCCCCAGGCGAGTTGCAGCTCCATCTCCTCGGTGAGGGCGCCCTCCTCGAGGCTGCGCCTTTTCAGATCCTTCAGCCGCCTGTACTCGTCCAGGGTCTCCTGCTTAGCGACAATGTTGATCACCCGTTTACCCCTGGTGTACTCCGGGTTGAAGAGCCGGGTGACCAGAAAGTCGTCGTCGATACCCAGGATCAGCCCGTACTCCTCGGCGATGAACTCCACGTCGTCCCAGATGGCGTCGAACTGCTCCACCGTGAGGGTGGGGCTCAGGGCCAGCCTCTTGCAGCCGGAGCCCACGATCTCTGCGAAGGCGTAGATCATCCCCAGCTGGTACGACCTCTGGTCCAGGGTGCCAGAGTCGAAGCCCTTCTTTCCGTTCTCGGAGTCGTCGACCATTCCCATAAAGGGGTTCCCACGAGGATTAAACAGTTATCAGGAAAGAAAAGGAGGCTCAGCCCGCCAGGGCAGTCGCTTCTTCGATCAGCCTCGTCGCCGTGTCGAGGGCCTTGCAGACCCTGTTGGTCTCCCTGACCATCCTCGTCCTCAGGAAGCCCGCCTCGTCGCTCCCCGGGTCGAGCCCCGCGAGTTTCGCGGCGTCCTGGAGGGCCGGGAGGTGGGGGATGCCGTAGGCGGGGT
>JADHWM010000034.1 GCA_016783485.1 Candidatus Bathyarchaeota archaeon | reverse complement strand
GCCGGTTCGTCCAAGTCGAGAGAAAGGGCAGGGAGCGCCTCTACTCGATAAACCACGAGACCGTTGACCCGCTCTTCAAAGTGATCGAGAATCACGCTGTCAACTACTGTCCCACTGGCGGTAAATGCCTGGAGAGGACGAAATGAGTCCTTTTTCAAGCGGAGGAGAGGGAGAAGCCCTTCCCAGAGTCGGTAGGGAAGGCTCGCACCTGGTGGTTATCTATCTGGGGGAGGACCCTGACGACGTGATCGTCAGAGAGGAGACCGAGCTCGATTTCCGGGAGTTGATGTCTAGGCTTGACTCGGGTGGCTCGGTTTTCGTGGCCATAAAAGCGGATGGAATACAAGATGAGGTGTGTGAAGGGTGCTGACGAACTTGGGTGAGACTCAGGATTCCGGAATCAGAAAGATAATCGAGATCGATGAGAAGAAGTGTAACGGCTGCAGCCTCTGCATCCCAAACTGTGCGGAGGGTGCCTTGCAGATCGTCGACGGTAAAGTGAAGCTGGTGGGAGACGTCTATTGTGACGGTTTGGGGGCGTGCCTGGGGCATTGCCCTGAGGACGCATTGAGGGTCATCGAGAGGGAGGCGGTTCCATTCGATATGGAGGCGGTCCATGGACTGCTCGCTTCCCAGGAGCATCCGGCTGCATGCCCCTCCGTGTCTCCCTTCAGCTTATCCGCCTCCTCGCCTCAGCGGTCCGAGAGGGAGTCGGCGCTCAGGCACTGGCCTGTTCAGCTAAAGCTGATGCCCACAGAGGCTCCCCGTTTCCATGATGCTGACCTATTGGTTGTCGCGGACTGCGTTCCCGTCGCCCATCCAAATTTCCATGCCTCTCTCCTGTCTGGAAGAACGATGGCGATGGGGTGCCCGAAGCAGGATAATATCGTAGACTATGGGGAGAAGCTGAAGGAGATCTTGAAAAAGAATGACGTGCGGAGCGTCACCGTGGCGACCATGGAGGTCCCCTGCTGCTCGGGTTTGAGCCGGGTCTTGGACTGGGCGGTGGAGGCCTCGGGGAAGGCGATCCCCGTCAGGAAGTACATCGTGAGCGTCAGGGGGGATATGACTTAGCCCTCAGGATTAAGAGGCCGGCTGTTACGAATCTCCAGACTTGTCCGGGAATACGGGATTTCATCCAGCCCACCATGAAGTATGTGAAGTGTCACGAGTGCGGAGGGGACGTCGAGATCTGGAGCGACGAGGACTCCGGATTCTGCCTAGACTGTAATGCCGAATGGGCGAAGCCGGATAAAGACGTCTCCTGTCTCGATTACTGCGAGTACGCTGATACATGCAGGGAGATAATCGAGGCAAAGAAGCCGGTCGGCTGAGGGCGTGTCTTCTCGCTAGAGTGTAGAATATTTTTTTTTTTAATTTCGTGGCCCCGGCCTTAGGGATGTCGTGCCCGTGGAGGGTATCTCCTGTTTAGGATGGTTTTTCCTGTGGATGGTGCTCCGGCCGGGATTCGAACCCGGGATCTCCGGCTCGAAAGGCCGGAATGCTTGACCGGACTACACCACCGGAGCTCGGGGGGATTTATGGGGGTTGGGGTGTTTATATGTTTTCCCGGGGGGGTGGTGTTTTTATCTGGGTTGGCTGGGTATTGTTGTTGGGGGCCCGTAGCTCAGTTTGGTTAGAGCACCTGGCTCATAACCAGGTGGTGGTGGGTTCAAATCCCTCCGGGCCCACTTTTTATGAGTGATAGCATATGATAGCGGTTTTTCTTGGAATTGCTTGGATTTTTGACTGGAATCGGTTCGCGTTGGAGTGTTTTTCGGGTTCCTTTCGGTGTTTGGCGGTGTTTTCATGCAGGGATGGTGTACCCTTACCCCTGTTTTGATGCTCACGCGCTTTCGAGTCGTGCCATGAAAAGTCGCCCATCGAATAAAAGTCGGAGGCCCAGTGTAACAATGTGGACGGGCTGCCACCCGCTCAGCCCTGGGTTCGATTTAAATTCGGGGCTCCCTGATGAGGGGGTATGGATGGCATCAAGGGGGTCTTCTTCGACCTCCACGGAACCCTCCTGATATCTGACGACGTCTCCAAGGCGTGGGCGGAGTGGCGGGAGGCGTTCCACCGATGCATGGTTGGCTGCGGCCTCGAGACATCGATGGAGGAGTTTCAGATCGAAGTCGAGGGGCTATTCGAGAAGCCCGAGCCGGAATACGACGCTCCGGGGCTGAGTGTCTTCGAGCGCAGGGTCATGGAGCTCTGCAGCAGACACGGGCTCGAGATGGATGGCAATTACATGAGTTGGATGGTGGACCACATCATCGGGATATGGTACAGGGGCATGTACATGGACCCCGAGGCGCAGGCAGTCCTGGAGGCCTTGAGACCTCGATACAGGACCGCTCTCATCACCAACTGGGACCACACGCCGTGGATCCGGAGATGGCTCGCCGACTCTGGCATCGGCGGATGGTTCGAGGACATCGTGATCTCCGACGAAGCCGGATGCGCCAAACCCGACCCCAGAATATTCAGGATCGCCTTGGAGAGGCTGGGGCTCGAGCCCGGGGAGATGGCCTACGTGGGCGACTCACCCGAAGACGTGCGGGGGGCATTAGCCGTCGGATCCATTCCTATTCTGATCAAGAGAGAAGAATCTGATGATGGGGACATCGAAGGCGACGCCCGGGTCATATCTCGTCTATCGGAGCTCCTGGATCTTTTCCAGCCGTAGAGGCACCCTCCTATCTAAGGCCTTCAATCCAAGAAAGCAGCGGTTGCCGAAAAAAGGGGTTATGTGGAGACGGCCCCGGCGATGAAGATGGAGGCCCTCAGTGCGTTGAAGGCCCCGACGAAGTCGTCCTGGACGAACCTCACCGTCTTCCCGTCGAGCCTCTCAGCCGAGGGCATGAACTCCACGGCGTCCCCCATCCTCGCGTTGGTATACCTGACGACTATCTCCACGGGGGACTCGAATGCAAACGGCTTCACTTTCACGCCCCCCTTCAGGGCCTTCGCGACGTTCTCCCTGATCAGCGTCCTCGCCACATCTGGGTGGAGGCACTTCGCCGAGGTCCTCCCGATGGCCTCCTTCACCACAGCCACCTCGATCCCCGGGTTGATCTCCTTCGCCTCCCGGGCCGTCGCCTGATCCCCGGCCAAGAAGACTAGGGGGACCCCGAAGTGGCCAGCGATCCCCGCGTTGATCGCGGTCTCCCCCACCTCCATCCCGTTGATAGTGACGCTCTCGATGGCGCGCCCCGAGATGGTGTGGCTCAGGACCCCGTGCTCGGTCCCCTTCTTCGAGTGGTACCCCACGAAGAGGACGGCGTCGAAGCTGCCGTCGATCCCCGCCATCTGGGTGAGGGGCTTAGGGGTCCCCCGGACCAGCACCGCGGCCTTGTTGAGGGCCTCGGGCTCGATGTTCTTCATGCCCCCGTGGGCGTCGCTCACCACGATCTCGGCCCCGGGGTCCGCCTCGAGGATGCCGTCGATCGCGGCGTTGACGTCGGCCACCATGAGGGCCCGCCCTGTCGTGTACTCGGCCTTGTCCTGGCCCGTCTGGGCTCCGTCGACGATGCCGGATATCCCTTCCATGTCCACTGAAATGAAGACTTTCAACCTCATTCTCTCCTATTTTTATTAAAAGTCGGCTGTCTAATTGGGTATTTAACACTATTTAGGTGAGTGAAAAAAAGTGGGATTGAATAATATGGTTCCTGTTTATTTCAGCGCGTGCTGTATTGCTAGTCCTGCGTGCTGCCAGGCCTTGTTGTAGGCGTTTATCGCGTCATCGTACTTGGGATGCCCTTTCTTGTCTGTGGCCAGTTCATCGGCGGCGTTGGCGAACTCTTCCAAGGCTAGCTCGAGCTGGTGGTCGACCTGTTTATTTGTACCTGCGTAGGGAAGAGCTTCATCATATTCAATTGTTGCCAGTTTCTCATCGGATTCAACAAGGATCTCTATGACCTCGAACGCCATATCTACGGCATCGCTCGGTGGATTCTTCCATTCAACGATATGAAGAAGCTCCTTCACAGCCAGCTTCTCCTCGTCGAAGACCTTGTTTCCATGTTGCCAGACTAGATGCGAGTCGTCGACCCAGAGATCGGGGTTCATGCTCTTGTCGATGTGCCAGATAGCCTGCTGGATGTCGTGCTCGATGTGCTTGTCATAAAGACCAAGGTGAGACACTAGAAGTTCTCGGGCGTCCTCTTTCATCCCCCATGGTGTTTTCTCCGGTATCGCAACGGCTCGTTCAAGGGTTAGCAGTGCCCATGCAGCGGTCAATGGGTATGGATAATCCCCGTCATGGGGGTCGCTGGGCCAGGAACCGTCAGGATTCTGGGTGCTTACGATGAATGTTGATGTCTCATTGAACCAGTCACCGGTTACTCCTACGGATATTTCGTCCTCGATTCCGTATGCCTCTAACCCTTTCATCAGGCAGTATGCCCTCTGGTAAGAGCTCCCGCCTAGTGCCCAGTTGTTTTCTATGTAGGTTAACGCAATCGTTACATTGGGATGGTCTACGGGCATGCCTACGAGGGCCATCTCGTAGAGGAGGTTCCCTGTCCTTAGTAGGTGGTCTCCATAGGGATCAGGCCAACCCGTTGCTGGAGGCCTGTAATAGGAATACCCCGCTGGAGATTGTATTATGCCGATCCAATGTGTTAGTTCGTCTTTCACGAATTGGGGTATCGTGGCACCGAATGCCTGTGCATATCCCAATCCCAGTGCGGCGTATCCAGAGACAGAGTTGTCAGCCCAAGTAGGGTCTCCTTCGTATCCCCATCCACCTCTAGCGTCTGTACTTTCTCTTTGTGTATAGGATAGATAGTCTACGATGTCCTGGACAACATCAGAGTACGTGACCCCATTTAATGGTCCAGGCGCTGTGACGGTAAGACTGGGAGTCATTGTTGCTCCTAGCGCCATGAGAGCTACCGAAGTCTCATAGTCGTCGAAGCCGGTGAAACGGATGCCTTTATCGTTGTTCAGAGTGTCCGGGTCGCCATAGGTCTGGACGGATATGTTGACATAATACCCTTCGCGGAAGAGAAAGTCTAGACCGGCAGAAACGTTACTCTGGTATACGTAATTTGGGTCAGTCCAGCTATCAATGTCCGGGACCTCTTTCACATAGTCGATTAGCTTGAGAACAGCGAGCCCTGTCTTGGCGATTACCCAACCATTGCCCCATGAACCATCGGGATTCTGCATCCCCGCAAGCCATTCGATGCCGTCGATTATTGACTGCTCTATCTCATCCTCTGTCGCTGCGAAGGAGATAGGCAACATCGAGAACATTGACAGAATAATTACCACGATTATTATCGTCGCAACTATCTTTTTTTTCATTGTTCGTCTGATTCGCCATCTGTAACGTTCTTTGGCTAAGTATACTGTAACTGTCAATCATTAGAAAAAAGAACAGAGTTCCCAACGAGACATCCGCTCTCACCGGGCTCGCATCAAAGAACTCGATGAACGACTATTGTTTTGAATAAGCCAAAGTCGCTTATGGTTTGGTGCTATCATAGACCACCTTCCCGTCTATGAGGGTCATGTCCACCGGGATGTCTATGATCTCCTCCGGGGGCACCGTGAGGATGTCCCTCCCCAAGACCACCATGTCCGCGAGCTTCCCCTCCTCTATGGATCCGAGGCGGTCCTCGTCGAACTGCTGATACGCCGCGTTCACCGTATAGAGCCTCAACGCCTCCACGACCAAGACCCTCTGGCTCCTCCCGATGGGCCTCCCCGCCTTGGTGGTCCTGTTAACGAGGGCGTGGATCGCCATCAGAGGGGGATACGGGGCGCAGGGGTGGTCGCTGTGAGCGGCGATCTTCACCCCGGCGTCCAGGAAGCTCCTCGCCGCGAACATCCTCTCCAGCCGCTCCTCGCCGAAGGCTGGGAGGAGCTTGTCCCCGTGGTAGTAGGGGTAAGGCCCGAAGATGGTGGGGAGGATGCCCAGGTCCTTGATCCTCTCCACGAGCTCCGGAGTGATCACCGTGCAGTGGATGTCCCGGTTCCGGGGATCCTCCCGGGGGTACCGGGCCTGGGCCTCCTCCATGATGTCCAGGTACATCGCGATGGCCCTATCTCCGTTGGCGTGGGCTGAGATGCGGTACCCCTTGGCGTAGGCCTCCATGATGGTCTCCGTCGCGATATCCCGGGTGGTGGCCATCACCCCGTAGAACCCGGGCTTATTGAGGTACTCCTCGGTGACCGCCGCGGTCCTAGCCGAGATGGCACCGTCGAAGAAGAACTTGAGGCCGCAGATCCTGGCCCAGTCGTCCCCGAGCCCCCTGTAGATCCCCGTGGCCTCCAGCTCCTTGTAGTGGTCGACGCTCACGTCCATCCTTACCCTGATGGGGAGCACCCCCCGGTTCTTGAGGTCCAGGACCGCCCTGATCTCGGATCTCCTAACGGTGTCGTAAACGCAGGTGAGCCCCAGGGAGGCGCACTCCTCGAGGATCGCCCTAGCCCCGCTCGAGGACTGCTCCCGGGTTGGCTCGACGGGCCCCCCGGGGCGTACAGCCTGGATCGCCGTCTCGTGGAGCCCCCCCGTCACCTCCCCCGTCTCGGGGTCCCTGTCAAACCTCCCCCCCACGGGGTCCGGAGTGTCCTTGCTCACCCCCGCCATGTCGAACGCGAGGCTGTTAGCGATAGAGAAGTGCCCCCCCACCGTGGAGATGATGACCGGATGATCCTCGGTGGCCCCGTCTAGATCCCACCGAGTTGGATGACGCTTCTCGGCGAGCTTGGAGTCGTCCTCCTGGTAGCCCGTGACCCACTCCCCTTTAGGGGTCTCCGCGGCCTTCGCCGCGAGGCGGGCCTGGAGATCCGCGATGGACGTGACCCCCGCCTCCTCGCTGAGGTCCACCAGGATCTCCCTCACCGCCCCCTCGCGGACGATGTGGGCGTGAGAGTCGATGAGCCCCGGGATCACGGTTCTCCCCCCGAGATCCATAATCTCCGTCTCATCCCCGACGAGACCCGCAGCCCCCTCGCTGGATCCCACGAAGGCGATCCTTCCGTACTTCACGGCCACCGCCTCAGCGATGGACTCCGCGTCGTCCATGGTCACGACTTTGCCGTTCAGGAGAACCAGATCCGCCTCGATGCCTGGCACAGAATCACCGGATCTAACTCTGTCGGTTCAGTTGAAAAAACAATCCCCGAATCCGCTCACCTTAAAACGGTGGGCCATCATAACCTTTTCAACATGGTCCTGCCCGCCAAGACGTTCGAGATCAGGGAGGAGATATCCCTCGCCGAGATCCATGAGAGACTCCAGGGCTTCAGGGAGGAGGAGGACTGGGAGGGAGAGGAGGACGTCTCCCTAATCACCGAAGTCCTCGACCTGGAGATGGAGGAGGATTCCATCAAGGGGGTCTTGGCGAGGGACTTCGTAAAGCCCCGGCACTACAAGCGGAAGATGGTGGAGACCCCGGTCACCGAGGAGGCCCCCTTTTGGGTGAGGACATACGAAGGACGCACGTTCCTCGTCGTGGTGGCCCCCAGCGTCGCCAGGGGAGTCAAGAAGCTCCTCACCAACCACGTCGCTAACAAGATCAGCGAGATCCTCTTCGGGGTCACAGGGGCCATCGTGGAGGTCCGGATCCCCGACGAGACCCTCGTGAACCTCCACGAGTCGAATCCCCGGGCCACACGGCTCATCTGGTTCGACGACGTGGACATCCCCGGCGTCAACAAGCTCTGCCTCGCCGGGGAGAGCCTCGCGGACACCGGGCTCTACCAGGATTACAAGGAGCACGGGAGGATCTGGTACGTGGTCTTCGGGATCCAGAAGCGGGGGATCACCGTCGGCGTGTCGAGGAACTGCGTCGTAACCCTGTTCAGCAAGAGCAGTCTCGACGAGTTCATCGGCTACGTCTCCGAGGACTTTTTCTCCCTCATCGAGTGACGGGCCCCTCACCGGGAGACGTATGGGTTCCCCTCGACGTAGAACCTGAGATCCCGGTCCAGGTCCTTGGTTACCCCGATCCTGCGCGAGGTCCCGATTATCGGATCCGAGGCGGTATCCAAGATTTGGATCTCGCTCCCTGGGCTCAGAACCGATGCCCCGTGGGAGCCCTTATCGATCCCTAGGGCAAGGGTGAGCTTCCCGGGGCCGCTCGTGAGAGCCCTCGGCTCCTTCACGGGCCTGTTGCTCAGCATGGACTTGATCCCCCTCGTGGGCTCAATCGCCCTGATGAGCACCGCACCAATTTCATCGGGCTCGTGGGCCACGACGTTTAGCATCCAGTACTTGTGCACGTTGTAGATGAAGACCCGCCCGGGCTCCCCCCACATGAGACGATTGTAGTTCTTCCTCCCGTGGAAGGCCCTCGAGGCGGGGTCCTTGGCCCCGTAGTATGCCTCGGTCTCCACGATCGTCCCCTCCAGGGCCTCGCCGTTCAGCACCCGGACGAGGCGCTTCCCCAGGAGCTCCCGCGCCACGACCGCCGGATCCTTCGAATAGAACGAAGGGGGAAGGACTTTCTCTGGGTCGGGCAGCTTCTCGGTCTCCTCCAATGCGGATGATCGTTCACTCGTCCATGAAGTCCACGACCCTCCCCTCCTGGGTCAGATCGTAGACGACCTCGCCGTCCCTATCCTGCTTCTCGACACAGAACCCGTGTTCCAGGATGCTCAGGTGCCAGGTGAGGGCCTTATCCTCCATACCGGTCCGCTCCCCCAGGGCCTCGACGGTGGCTTCCCCGTCTTTGAGGGCCCGGAGGATCTCCCTCCTCACCGGGCTGTTTATCGCCCTGAGGTACCTGACGTGGTACTCCTTGGTCTCCTCCATCGAGTGACCGATAGTCTTGGAATCCTTGTCCGACAACGTTACCGAGTTGAATCTGGCACAGGGGCTTTAAACGGTTGTCCAAGATAGGAGGGCGGCCTGAGGGGCATTGTTCCCGCTGCACAGAAAGACTTTAAACTTCACCCCGTTTTTCTGAGGTGAGACCCAAGGTATCTTGGGCAGATCATCATCGAGCGTCAACATTGAAGGAATCGCAATGAGCGAAGAAGAAAAGATCACGGAGGAAGAGGAGGCCGAGGAAGAGCAGGAGGAGGCCCCTGTGGAAGAGCCAGTGGAGGCTCCCGAGGAGCAGCCCAAGAAAAAGGCCGCTAAGAAGAAGGAGCCCGTCATAGAGGAGGGCGACTTCGTCCTCGTCGAGATGACCGGGATGACCCTGGAGAACGACGAGGTCTTCGACACCACCGACGAGGAGCTCGCCAAAGAGGAGGACATCCACGAGGAGGAAAAGACCTACGGCCCCAAGCTCGTCGTCGTCGGCGAGGGCTGGGTCCTCAAAGGCCTCGACGACCGCCTCGCAGGCCTCAAGCTCGAGGAGACCGCCGAGGTGGAGATCCCCGCCGAGGAGGCTTTCGGCGAGAGGAACCCCGAGAACGTGAAGACCATACCATTCAGGGTCCTCAGGTCGAAGGGGGTCAACCCCGTCGTGGGGCAGCAGATAGAGCTAGACGGTAGGATGGCCGTGGTGCGGAGCGTCAGCGCGGGCCGGGTCCAGCTCGACTACAACCATCCCCTCGCCGGGAGGAGGATCGTCTACCACGTGAAGCCCACGGTAAAGTATGAGAGCGACGAGGACAAGATCAGGGCCCTCATCGGGCGCCGGTTCATGGGCATCGACCTGAACCTCTTCAAGCTCAAGAAGCTCAAGACCAAGGTCAAGATCGAGATCCCCGACGAGATCTTTTTCGGGGATAACATCCAGATCGCGAAGCGGGGCGTCGCCCTTGACATCCAGCGCTACTACGAAGACGTCACCGAGATCGAGTACACCGAGGTCATAAAGCGGGCCTCCTAGGGGAGCTCCCTTGAGGACCGAGGTCGCCGTCGTCGGCGGGGGGCCCGCGGGGCTCATCGCCGCGCGTGAGCTCGCCTCGAAAGGCGTACAGGTCAAGGTCTTCGAGGAGCACCCTGAGATAGGCACACCCAACCACTGCGCGGGCATCCTCAGCGTCGAGGGGCTCAAGCGCATCGGGGTCGAGCTTGACCTAAAATTTCTCAGACACGAGATCAATGGAGGCACAGCCTTCGCCCCGGACGGCACCGGGATCAGGATAACAGGCAGCAGGACCCGGGCCTACATCGTGGACAGGGCCATATTCGACAGGCACCTCGCCGAGACGGCTAGGGACGCGGGCGCCGAGATCGAGAGAAACCACCGAATCCTGGATTTTATCTATGAGGATGGCAGGGTCGCCGGGATCCGGGGAGACCTGGACGTTGAAGCGAGCATGGTGATCGATGCCGAGGGCGCCTCCGGGGTCCTCGCCAGGAAAGCGGGGCTCCCGAGACCCGGAGGCGGCGTCCTGGCGGGCATCAACGCCAACGTCACCGACGCCCAGCTGGAGCCTGGCATGGTGGAGGTCTGGTTCGGCGAGGGCTTGGCGGATGGGTTGTTCGCCTGGGCGGTGCCCGCTGGGGAGGATGAGGCGAGATGCGGCCTCGCCACCGGGAAGGGGGACGCATTGGAGCTCCTGAGGGGCTTCATCAAGAACCGTTTCGGGCTCACGGAGTTCGGGGAGCCCGCGAGGTGGCCCGTGCTCACGGGAGGCCCCGTCGATAAAACTCACGGGGACGGGCTGCTCCTGGTGGGGGACGTTGCGGGGCACACGAAGCCCACCACGGGGGGAGGGGTCATTCTGGGGGGGATGTGCGCGATGATGGCCGCCGAGACTGCGATCCAGGCCCTCGAGGAAGAGGACTACTCGGCGGGCTTCCTGGGGCGATACGATGAGAGGTGGAGGGAGGCCCTCGGTGGGGAGTTCTCCTCCATGCTCGGGATGCGGAGGTTCCTGAACTCTCTCCCGGACCCCCGGATGAACCGGATCTTTGCCTCCGTCAAGTCCGCGGGGCTCGAGGCGACCCTGGAGACGTTCATTGATGAGGGGGATATGGACCTCCAGAGCGGGGTCCTCAGGAAGGCCCTCACCCACCCCGGGATGCTCCGGGTCATGGCGAGCAGCCTGGGCCGCCTCGCCCTGGGGGAGCTCAACAGCCTGTTTAACCTTTAAATAATCGGCTGTAGGCTTGATAGTAAGCTGAGCGAAATGCCGTCCTGTATCTCCTGTAGCAAGAGGATTGCCCCCGGCGAGAAGACAGTCAAGTTCCAGTGCCCCAGCTGCGGTAACGTCACCATCTGGCGATGCGAGAGGTGCCGCCTCTTCGGAAGGGCGTACACCTGCCCCGGGTGCGGGTTCAAAGGCCCCTAGACCCAGATTTTTCGTCGCGCATAACTTGATTGAACCGATCATCCCGAGATGTTTTTGGGTTTTGCCTCTACGTCGCGTAAATCGTCAAGCATCCCAGAGAACATAACCATCGACGGGGGATTGATCAAAATGGGGAGCCGAGAAGCGTACCCTTGAACCGTCATACCAGTACTTCCGAGTCGTCCCAAAACATATTTCACTGCCTGAGAATCCATTAGTGCAGATGACTGCCAGGGGCCTCCCCGAGCCGGTGCGGGCGACCCTGTTCTACGCCCTCCTATTCGTCACCATTGCCTGGGGGTTCGAGCTCGTCCCTGGCGCATGGCTCGAGAGGCTCACCGCCGAGACCATGAGCGGGCTCCTCACCGCCCTGGGTTTCTCCTCGAGCCACGGGGTCGAAAACGGGCTCGCGTACCTGAGCCTCGTGGGGGGCCCCCGGGACGTTTACGTCACCATCATCCGGGAGTGCACCGCGATCCACGTCTGGGGCATCCTCGCCGCGCTGATACTGCCCCTGAGCCGGGGGAGCTGGACCAGGAAGGCCGCAGGGCTCGCTTTCGGGGGATTCCTCGTCTTCCTCATGAACGTCTCCCGGATCTTCCTCACCGTCTACCTGACGGCTTTCGACGTGCCCCCTTTCACGTGGTACTTCACGAATCCCACGGTGGAGACCTACCACTACCCGATAAGCTTCATCTACGGGGTCATCGGCGTCGCGATCCTAATCGTCTCCATCAGCAAGTGGTTCCTGCCTGAGCTCGCCGACACCCTGATCGCCTTACCCGACGGGTTTAAGCCCCTGTTCGTCAGGGGAAAAGGCTAGCAGCCCTACTTGATAAGGGGCAGTGAACCCGTTACCTTGTCCAGCAGATCGGACCTGTCCGGACCCAACCCCAGGGCGGTGACCGTGCCTGCTGGCACCTCGGTGTGACCCGCGTCCTGGATGATTAAATTGACTATGTAGAGATCGTCCGCCTTCCTCTGTAGCTCCTCGAGCTCCTCCAGAGACTCTGCCTCCAGCGCCACCTTCTTGGCCCCCTCGTCCCTCCAGCTGCGCCAGGCCTTGTGGTTCTCCTTCTTCCCGAGCTCAGAGGCTCCGACGGCGGCGTGGGCGGCCTGGGCGATGAGCTTCCCGGTGCTCATTCCGAGGTCCATCCGGAGGATGATGCACATCTTGTAGCTGAATGGGCTCCTGCCCACCTAAGGCACCAGCCGGTCCCTGTCTCGGGGGAACATGCAGCACTCCCGGATGTTATTCATTCCCGTCACGGTCATGGTGAGCCGCTCCAGCCCGATGCTCCACCCCGCGTGGGGCGGGGCCCCGTAGCTGAAGCTCTCGATATAGTGGGTGAAGTTGTCCGGGTTGAGCCCCTTCTTCCTGAGCTGCTGCCTCAGGAGCTCCGGAATGTGGACCCTCATAGTACCACTGCTGATCTCGACCCCGCTGTACAGCAGGTCGAAGGCGTGGACCACCTCGGGGTTCTCCGGGTAGGGCATCGCGTAGAAGGCCTTCTGGACGCTGGGCCAGTCCTTCATGAAGAACGCCTCGTCCCCCACCAGATCGGTGAGCCTCCTCTCCTGGGGCTTCGAGAAGTCGTCCCCCCAGGCCATCTCCTCCCCGGCGCCCTGGAGCATCTCCACCGCCTCCGTATAGGTGATCCTCCTCAGGGGGAGCTCCGGGACGGTGATCTCCCTCCCCAGGAGCTCCAGCTCCCCGGGGCACTTCTCCTTAACCTCGATGAGCATGTAGACGAGGATCTCCTCCAGCACCTTCATCACCGTCTCGTCGTCGGCGAAGGCCTGCTCGATATCCATCTGCCGCACCTCATTCAGGTGGGTCGGAGTGTTGAACTTCTCCGCCCTCCAGATGGGAGTGATGGTGTAAACCTTCTCGAAGCTGATGGCGCACATCTGCTTGTAGAGCTGAGGGCTCTGCGCGAGGAACGCCTCCTTCTCGAAATAGGGGAGCCTGAAGAGGTCGGCGCCCCCCTCGGATGCCGAGGCGATGACGCAGGGTGGCTGGAACTCAAGGTAGCCCCGGTCCGAGAGGAAACCCCGGAACGACGTCAGGAGCACGTTCTGGACCCTGAATATCGCGTTGGTCCGGGGCCTCCTGAAATCCATGAAACGGTAGTTGAGCCTCGTATCGAGCTCGGCCTTCACTGGGCCGAAGAGATCGAAGGGGAGGGGCTGCTGCGCCCTGTTCATGACCTCGATCGAGTCGGGGATGAACTCGACCCCCGCCTGGGCGACCTTACTCTCCACAACCTTCCCGGTGACCTTGAGGACGTCCTCACGGCCCAGGTCGAGGTCGGCGAAATCGTTGGATCCATCCTTCTTCACCGTGACCTGGATGTCCCCCGACGAGTCCCGTAGCACTATGAACATGATCTTCCTGAGGTCCCGGGCCCTGGTGACCCAGCCGGCGAGGGTGACGGTCTCCCCGACCATCCCCTTGGCATCCTCGACATAAACTCGTTCAAACAATCTAGGCTACACCTACCCCCGTAGAGCCCATGGGCTAACAATATCGTGGGTAATAAAAACTTTGGTGGGTCAGTAGACGTACTCGACCCTGAGGTCCATGTTCCGGACCCTCTTCGCGATCTCCGTCAGGGCGTTGAGCCTCTTCTTGCTCAGGCGCCGGGCCCCACGCCCCTGGAGGACGACCCGCGTCTCCGTGGTCCCGTCGGGGAGCCAGATGATGTTTATTGTGACGATGTGCTGCCCCGAGAACAAGTCCTCAAGGAAGCCCCGGTCGTTAACCCCCTCCTCGATTATCAGGACCCTACGGTTGAACTCATCGCCGATGTCCCTGGAGAGCCTCCCGGCCTCCCCCACGAGCTTGTTCCGGTCCCCCCGCCCCACCACGAGGACGAGAAAGCCTCCCACGTCTGCCACATTCTCCAGCCTCGCCTTCTGAAGCGGGGGATTCTGGTTCTCGACTTTTAGAAGATACTGGGCCACCTTAATGTAGAGATCGTTGACTACGCCTGTGCTGACCTTCTCCTGACACTTGTTGCAGAGCATCCCGCTCCTCAAACAGAACTCACATAGTTGTGTTTGCACTCAGCTGTTCCTCCGGCGATCCCCGGAGAAGCCAGATGCGAGACACCCGTTTGACTCTTCTCACCGCGTGACCTTGATCTCGATGGAGCTCACGTTAGTAGGCTGATCCCTGTCAGAGGACGTGAGCCTCTCGGTCCCGATGCTGATGTCCACCACCTTCAGGTCGTTTAGGAACCTGTTCTTCGTCACCTCGACCACATCGACCGCCGTGCTGATTGAGCGCCCCCTCGCCTTGACGAGGACCTCACTCTCCCCGCTCTTGAGCAGGGTAAGACAAGCCAGTACATAGTTCAGGACCGGTTTCCTGCCGACGAAAACGGTGTTCGATCTCGACACTTTGACTCCTCCGAATATCTTTTCGGTTTAGGTGTGCTACATAGAGCACGTTCCTATTAAAAGTTTGTCGCGCATCCAATAACCGGAAAAAAAGGACGAAAAAGGCCCTTTTTCCAGCGAGAATGGTGAAAAACGCGATATCGGGCTTCTCTTAACAGCACGCCCGATACCAGTCAAAGATTAATATGTGTACTTCCATATGCTTGTAGAACCTGCCGCCGTGGCTCAGCTCGGTAGAGCGTCTGGCTGTTAACCAGTTGGTCATCGGTTCGAATCCGATCGGCGGCGCCACAATCCTCTGACTACTGGTTCTTGAGCACCACGAGGCCGTGCTCGACCCTCAGCGCCCCGGAGTCGAGGGCCGCGAGGTAGACCACCCGCAGGGCCTCCAGGATGTTGGAGCCCATCCGCTTGAATCCTAGGAGGCGGGCCGTCTCGTTGAGCAGGGTTTCCTCCCTTATCCCGAGGGAGTGCTCAGCGACCATCGTCAACGCCGTCAACGCCTCCTCGGGAGGGACGTACTCGATGGGCCTGAAGCTCTCGTCGACGCCCTCCACAGGGGCCCTCACCCGGACAGTGTCCCGGCCCTTGGGCCAGAGGAAATCCCCCCTCACCTCGATCCTGTCCTTTCCAGCCGCATCCACCTCCTCCTGGAAGGCCGCCCGGAAGGCGCCGGTGGCCCGGCTCAGCCTGAAGGCGCTGTTCATCCTCCTGAACGCTAGCTCCACGTGGATGGGTCCCTCCCCTCTAACCAGCGGGGGTAGGAGCCTCTTCACTTCGGAATGGTACTGCCTCAGGTACCGTTCTCTGTGCTCCGGGGAGTACCTAGTGAAGAGGTGCTCGGGCTTCAGCTTCACGAACCTATAGGGCTCCACCTCGGGGAGTTCTCTCGGCGGGGTGTCCACCACCTTCACCTTCTTCACGGAGTTCCTCTTGGGCCTGGCGGGGAGCTTCTTGGCCTCCTTTCTGGCCTCCTGACTCGGGCCTTTCTCGGCGTCCTTGAGGGCCTTCGCAAGCCTCTTCGCCTCGGTCTCCCGCCTCTGGACCCAGTCGGGGGACCAGACCCTGTGGATCCTCCACCCCAGATTCTCCAGGACCTGGATCCTGAGGCGGTCCCTGTCCCGGGCGGTGTCGGCTGTGACGTAGTTCTCCCCGTCGCACATGATCCCCAGTATGAACCTCCCCGGGTCGTCGGGGTCCACGACCCCCAGGTCCACCCTGAATACCCCGGAGCCCACCCAGGGCACCGTCCTGTAGCCCAGACGTCTCACCTCCTCGGCGACCTCGTCGTCCAGGGGGGAGGTGAGGCTGACCTCCTCTGCGGCTATGTCGTCCAGGTTCCGGGGGCGCCTCTCGGCGTACCTCATGTAGTGGTGGAGGCTGTGGACCCCCTCGGCCTGGGTGGACTCTAGCTTGATGTCGTCGTACTTGATGCTGCTCACGAGGACCACCTTCTCCCGGGCACGGGTCACCGCGACGTTGAGGCGGCGCTCCCCGCCCTGCTTGTTGAGGGGACCGAAGTTCATGGTGATCCTGCCGTTCTCGTCGAAGCCGTAGCCGACGCTGAAGATCATGACGTCCCGTTCGTCGCCCTGGACGTTCTCCAGGTTCTTCACGAAGAAGCCGTCGAGCCTGTCCTCGACGAAGAACTTCTCGAACCGGGGGCGCTCACGGAGGCGTGCCTCGACGGTGTCCTGCACCGTGTTCATCTGGCTCAGGCTGAAGGTGACCACCCCCAGGGTCTTCTCCGGGCGCCTCTCGAAGTGCTCGAAGACGAGGTCGGCCACCACCTCGGCCTCCCGCACGTTGTTCCTCCTGCCCCCCCGGTCGTAGACGCCGTCCTTGACGTGGACGAACTCGAGGCCTAGGTCGGAGGAGCCCATCCTCGAGGCGGGGAAGAGCACGAGGTTGCCGTTGTAGAACCTGTCGTTGCTGAAGCTGATGAGCGAGTCGTGTTTGCTCCGGTAGTGCCATCGGAGCATCTGGACGGGTAGCCCGATGCTCATGCACTCGTCTAGGACGCTGTCGAATACGTCGAACTCGTAGGCGTCCTCGTCCCAGTCGAAATCCTCGTCCAGGGTGTGCTGGAAGAAAGGGGTCGGGGGGAGCTGCTTTGGATCCCCGGCGACGACGAGGGTGTCCCCCCGGTAGATGGAACCCACAGCGTCCTCGGTGTAGATCTGGGATGCCTCATCGAAGACCACGAGGTCGAAGTGAATTCCCCCGGGGATGAGGAACTGGCTCACGCTGATGGGGCTCATCATGAGGCAGGGCTTCAGCCTCCTCACGAGGTTGGGGATACGCTCAAAGAGGTTCCTCAAAGGCATGTGGCGCCTCTTCTTCGCCGCCTCCCGCATCAACACGGTGATCTCCGAGTCAGGAGCCTGGACGAAGACCCCTTGGGGCTTCTGCTCGTTGGCGATCTCGATCACTCTCTGGGAGGCAAGCTGGATGAACCGGCGGTCCAAGTCCTGGAAATCCTCGATGAGCTGCTCGTGGTCCTTGCCCCTGAAAGCCTCGAGGGCCACGTCCTCCCTGAAGACAGCGTCCAGGAGACCCTGGTACATCGCCTTCCTGAAGACATCTACGAGCCGCCCCCTCTCGACCCTCTCAGCGACGAGGCTCTCGAGGAATCCCCCGAGCCCCGCCTCCCCGAGGCCGGCCTCCTGGGCCTTGAAGTCCACCCAGGTTTGGAGGT
This sequence comes from Candidatus Bathyarchaeota archaeon, assembly GCA_016783485.1. Classification (GTDB taxonomy): domain Archaea; phylum Thermoproteota; class Bathyarchaeia; order TCS64; family TCS64. The sequence continues at coordinate 4,411 of JADHWM010000034.1, read as the reverse complement.
CGTCGATCCTGGATCGCAGGGCTCCCAGACTCGTCCGCACCCTTTCAAGGGTCAGGCCCCTCCTCGGCTCGGGCCAGCTCTCTCTCTCGAAGCGGTCGTCGATGGAGTCGAGGGAAGAGGAGATGTCGCTCCATCTAGCCCCGATCAGGGGATCAGGGGGAAGAGGGGGCCCGCCCTGTGAGACGCCCCCGGCTAGCCTCTCGGGGACCCCCCGTGGGAGGACTCTGATCAGCCTCCGGGTCCACCCCAGCGCCCCGAGGACCCCGTCCCAATCCGTCCTGAGGCCGCTGTAGAGTTGGCCGAAGACGCCCCTCATCTCCTCGGAGCGGCTGTCGACCTCGTCCTCGAATCTTTGAAGCCTCTCCACGGTCCTCAGGTCATTCAAGAGGATCCCATAGGTCGCCGGGTGCTCGTGGAGGCGCGTGGCCAGCGTCTCGGACGCTAATCTCGAAAGGCTCGTGAGCTTCTGCAGGGAGTCTACGGCCCAGGACTCCACCTCCAGGAGGCTGCTCTTCCGCATCGATGCACCCGAATTTGGCATCCGTCTGGATGGGATCAGCCCCCGCAGCTTCCTCGAGTCGGCTCTCCAGGCGGAGAGGGAGCTCGACAGCTCCTCACTGTGCCGAAGGAGATCCTCGACGGGTTTCGAGAGGGCGGACAGGTTGTCCCTGAGAGCCCTGGGGGCCCTGGCGGTCCCGGCTATGCGGAGGGCCTTGGAGGCGCTCTTGAGGGCCTCCTCGGCTCCGTCGAAATCGGGCTCCTCCCCCTGATAGTAGACGCCCAGGGTCTTCCGGGAACCCTCGAGGTTGGCGTCCAGCCTCTCCAGGAGCCCCCGGAGCCCCCTGGCAGCTTTGAGGTCCTCGACGGCTGTCTCGGGGAACGCCCCGTCCCGTGTGACCTTGGAGACGGCACCCTTGATCCTATAGTAGCTGGGCATCAACAACCTGAGGAACGAGCTGCCGGGACCCTCCAAGTACTCGATTATCTCGTCGAGCTCCAAGGATAGGACAGCGTCATCGTAGGCCTCAAGCCTCCCCCGGAGCTCCGCCCTATGGAAATGATCGATCTTCAGGGTCTCAACAAGCTGCGTAGCCTCCTCCAGGCTGCTCCGGTCGAGCCACGACCTCATGGGCCTGTGCTCGGCCTCACACATACGGGCGAGCTCGGAGACGTGGGTGATCCTCTCGAGGGTCTGGGTTTCTCCTTTCAGCCCTAAGATCGATGAAATCCGTTCGGCGCTCCCCCTCATTTCCCTGAGCCTCCCCGGGACCCTCCTCAGGAAGGCTTCCAGCTCCTTCGCGTTTCTGAGGAGCCCCCCGTCGCCCCTCGACACGGGGGTAAGGAGATCGCCGAGATCCTTCCAGGCCTCCTCGATCCTGCCGGCGGTCCCCGGGGGCATGATGAGCAGCCGGGTGTCGTAGTTCTTCCCCAGAGCCCCCACTGAGGCCCAGTATTCGCCCCACTCCGTCCGGCTCTTCTCGGCGAGGGACCGGATCTCCCGGAGGTCTGCGTCCACGAGCCATCCCTGGGGGGGTCTCGGGGTCGCGCCGATGATCTCGGTCAGCCTCTGCAGGCGCTCGTACTCCTCTATAGTGCCCGGGGTTTCGAGACCCAGGGCCTCGACGTATTCACTGGAGGCGCTCTCCATCTCGTTGGCATTCGCCGCGGCGCTCTCTAGGAGATGGATCCATTGGGAGCGGGTCTCCGGGGTGAACCTCTCCTCGGTGCACCCCTTCCACGGGAAGGCGTCCCCCTCCTCGACCACCCTCCAGGCGTTGGAGAGCCTCCGGATCCTGTCCTCGAGTTCGAGGAGCCTCCCCTGGTCCAGGGAGTCGAAGTCCCCGTAGCCCGTGGGGAGGAGAGGGGTCTCCTCGAGGCTTGTGAGAGTCCCGAAAATCTGGTAGGGAGTGAGCCCGATGGGCTCCCTGCGGGAGTGGAGGACCCCGACGTACTCGTTGAGCTGATCCCGCCTTGCGAGTAGGCGCTCCAGCTCCTCGTCGGTCATCGCGCCCCGGGCCTTGAGGTGCTCGTTAAGGGACCTGCTGAGCTCGGCGACCACCTCCCTCTTGTTGGCCTTGTGGCTGTGGAGTTCGAGGCAGTAGTCGTCCAGGTTCCGGGCCTTGAGGCGGCTGTAGACCACCTCGAGGGCGGCCATCTTCTCGCTGACGAAGAGGACATTCTTCCCCCGGGCGATGAACTCGGCGATCATGTTCGCGATGGTCTGGCTCTTCCCGGTGCCTGGGGGGCCGTGCATCACGAAGCTCTGCCCCGCGAGGGCGTACTGGATGCAGAGCTGCTGGCTGCTGTCTGCGTCCAGGACCTGGAAGACCTCCTTGGGGTCGAGCCTGTCCAGCTCCCCAGCCACGGGCAGGGAGTCCCCCGCTACGGGGGGGGTTGTCACCCCGGCGAGGGCCCCGATGAGGGGGTGCTCGATGATGGTGTCCACGTTGTCGATGAGGTCCTGGTACATCACCAGCTTGTGGAACGAGAACAGGCCCAGATGGACGCTGGCCTCCACCTCCCACCCGGTCTCCCGGATGGCCTCCCTGACCTCGGCGAGGTAGCCCGTGAGGGCCTCCTCGTCCCAGTCGGGGAGCGGGGGGAGCTCGATCTTGTGCTCGTACTGGAGCTTGAGCCGGAGGGCGGGGTTGAGGATCGCCTCGTCCTCGACGGCGGGCACCCGAACCGTGTAGGGGTCCCGGGTGGTTTTCCGGGTGAGCTCCACGGGTGTGAGGACGATGGGGGACATGAGGGGCTGGTTCGACCCACCCTCCCTCCAGCTGAGCATCCCGAACGCTACGTAGAGGATCCGGACCCCTCTCTCCCGGTACTCGGATGCGGAACGCCTCGCGAGGTTCCGGAGGACCCTCCTCAGCTGGGGAGCCTCGATCCCTTCGGGGACGAGCTGCGTTTTCCCCGGCCGAGCCTTGCCCCGGGGTTCCCCGCTGTCCTCGGGGGGCTCCCAGATCGCCCAGGCCCTGTCTTTGACGACGAGCCTCTCGAAGACTGCGTCGATGCCGGGGCGCTGGAACCTGAGGCTGGAGCTGCGGGTGGGCCTGAAGTTGACGAGTCGGTTCCTCCTGCTCAGGTCGATGAGCTTGAGCTTCCAGTCATCGACCCTCCTGAGAACCTTGGCCAGAGAAGCCGAATTCATAGGCTGTTCTCCCCCTCTTATGATAAACATGGCGTTTCTCACGAATAAGTGTATTTCCGGCCTCCTCAGGGGGATAAGGAAAAATCACGCGGGAAAGGGTGGAAAAAGCCGGTCTTGAGGGTTTTAGAGCAGGTTTTATGAACTAAAAATGACTCTAAGGGTGTTTCTGGCCCCGATTCAAGCCCCCACGAAGTGCTCCCAGCCCCTCTTCTCGATGGGGCTCTTCACCCCATTTTTGACAATTACGATGCCTGTTTCGCGTGTCGCGACACCGAGTTCTAGGAGCTCACAGCCTACGCCAGCTAGGGCCTCGCGGGCGTCCTCGAGGCGCCCCTCCGCCACGGTGAAGACCAGCTCGTACTCCTCCCCGCCGTAGAGGGCGAGGTCGCCCGGGTCCAGTCCGTGTTGTTCTGCGTATGCCGCCACCTCCTGGGGGATCGGGAGGGCCTCGACCCTGAAGCCGACCCCGCTGCTCCTGGAGAGGTCGTAGAGGCTCACGGAGAGCCCGTCGCTGGAGTCGATGGAGGATGTCGCCGCCCCTGACTCGGCGAGGGCGACCCCCTCTACGATCCGGGCCATAGGGTGATAGACGGATTCGACGAGGGTCTCCCTGAGCCCCTCGGGAGCCTCCAGCCCCTCGAGGATGATCTTGAAGGCGGCTGCAGTTAATCCGAAGGGGCCCGTGGCGGCGAGGACGTCGCCTGGCTTGGCTCCCTCCCGCTTGATGATCTTGTCCTTTCGGGCTACCCCGAGGGCGACGCCGCTGATGATGATGTCCGAGGCCTCGTTGGTGTCCCCGCCGATGACGTAGCCCCCGTACTCCCGGGCACCAGCCTCGAACCCCTGGGCTATCTCCTCGATGGACTCCACCTCCAGGTCCCGGGGTATCCCGAGGGAGGCCATGAATCCCTGGGGCTGGACCCCCTTCGCCCCGAGGTCGCTGAAGTTCATGACGACGGCCTTCCTCGCCGCCTGGTAGGGGGTCATCCCCCGGGGGACGTCTGTCTCCCAGACCAGCATGTCGGTGTTCAGCACGGCTGCCCTGCCGTCCCCGAGGTCGACCGCCATGGCGTCGTCCCAGAAGGGGAGGGGCATCCCGGGCATCGGGGTGAACCACCGGAGCATGATCTCGATGAGGGCTCGTTCGCCGATCTTCCCCGCAGTCGCCATTTGTGCACCGCTGAGTCTTGGGGGGGATCCCTCATAAAACGTTTGAGAGGTTTTCGGAAACGTATTATAACAGTATTGAATCCTAAA
>JADHWM010000113.1 GCA_016783485.1 Candidatus Bathyarchaeota archaeon | reverse complement strand
ATTCAATAATTCTCGGGGTTTATTGGGGGCCCCGGCTTCTTGATTCTTGATGGGAAAAAAGAAGATCGGTTCCCCCAAGCTACTATTCAAAAACCTGGATTTAACACCGATCCAACCCATCCTCTGGACAGACCTCCACAAAGACGGCCCAGGCAGACCCGTCGAGTACCAGCCCGAGTGGGACATGAAAGCCCTGATGCTCCGCCAGCTCCTCCAGATACCCTACGTCAAGGACCTCGTGAAACGCCTCAGGAGGAACCCCTACCTCCGCCGGGTATGCGGATACGGTCGCCATGCTCCATGCGAGGCTCACTTCACCCAGATGAAGAAGCGCATCGGCGTCGAGGGCTTCCGGATCATGGAGGCCTGGCTCCGGAGGGAAGCCCTCAAGCTGAGGAGAAGCCGGCCTCTCTCGGCCGTCGGACTCGTCCAGGCAGCCGGCCTCGACGGCACCGACCTCCCCGCGTGGAGCAGCAGGGACCCCCACGACGCCCGCAGGGGCCTGGGGGACCCCGACGCCCGCCTCGGCCGGGGTAAGAAAGGCTTCCTCCTAGGCTATCTGAGCCTCTTCCTCGTGGACATCGAAGGCTTCCCCCTGGGCCACGTCGAGGCTCCGCTGAACGTGAACGAGAAACAGCTGGTCGAGGAGCTGCTGCTCCGGGTGCTGGGGGAGTGCATAGAGGTGGAGCTCCTCGCCGGGGACAGCCAGTTCGAGTCCCGGGCGGTGTTCGAGCTCCTCGAGTCGCTGAAGATAAGCCACCCCGCCTTGTGTGTGGGCGTCGGCCTGATTGAGGGAGCCTGGGGACGGAGTCATCTTGCCCTCCTACGGATGGGCGAATAGGTGCGTGTCATAGTATATTGGGGTGAGTTGAGAGGAGGAAGAGGAAAGAGATTTAAGCGTCTTCATATAGGTGCGCGTGCAGGCAGATTCAATAATTGTGAGTTTTTTATCCGATGAGATGCTTTTCAGCTTATTTCAGCTCCCCCTCCAAGGAAATCCAGCTCAAAACTCCTACGATAACCATCAACCAAGGAGAACCAACACCGCAAACAGCCTCCCCGACACCAAGAGACACATGAAACCATCTAGCATACCCCTCCATCCCCGGCTCCACCCTCAAGCGAAGAAGGCGATGCTCTGCCTGAGCTCAGGCCTCCCAAGACCATAAGCGGCTATACAGACAGCGTAAACAACCATCAGGACGAGGCTCACGTGAATCGAGGCGTTCCCCAGCTCCTGCCACGTAAGCCTGCTGTAGGCAGCACGGCTCTTCACCCGACCGTTGAAACCCTCCACCACCGCCCGGAGCCTCTTGTATATCCTCTTCTTCCACTCAGGCCCCTCCACATCGATCCGATCCTTGACGGTGAGTACATCAGAGGGGTTCCGTGAACGGGGTTATAGTAGGGCCGCCGGTTCTTCAGCACCGACCGGCATACCAGCAGCAGCATTCTGGCCGCCGCCACCTTCGCCTTACCCGTACCCCTATGCTCCGCAATCCGATGATACGCCCGAGTCACCAGTGAGTCAAACCTGAAGTGAACATGAGCCGCCTCCACCATCGCCCACCTGAGCCACCGGGACCCCTCCTTGGTGCCGCGACCTCTACCTCCATTAATGGGATGCCCCGAGGATCCCCAAACCCCTCAAACCCTATTTAACAGCCCGATAATCAAAGATAACTTCACCCGCTAGAATGCCGGAAAACCACGCGTCGAGGCTTCATATCCCTTTTACAGTATGGATGGTATTTACAAATTGTTAAATATGGAATCCTCATTGAATAGGAGATGGTACCGGATAAGCTGGACCGCCTCGACTTCAAGATTCTCCGGGAGCTTAACACAGACGGCAGAATATCCATAACCGACCTAGCTGAAAAGGTCCAGTCGTCCCGCCCCACGGTCACCAACCGCCTCAACAGGATGAGGGACTTGGGCTTTATCAATATCGTGGGGCGCCTCAACTTCATGAAACTGGGCTTCAAGATGGCCACAGTTGGTCTCGAGGTCAAGACCGAGGCTCGCCGCAAGGAGGCCCTGGAGATGCTGCGCAAGTGCCCCAGGGTCCAAACCATATTCAGGAGCCCCAAGAAGGCCAACATTGAGATCGGAGTCTGGGGCGAAAACGATCAAACCATAAACTCCACCATCGAGTCCTTCAGGGATAAACAAGACGTAGATATAGTTGGCATCAACTATCTGGGGAGCCCCGTCCACGGCAACGTCACCTTCAGGCTCAACCCCGGCAACCTCAGGGCCACCTCCTGCGGAAGGGTCTGCGCTGAATGCCGCCGCTACGAGAACGACTGGTGCCAGGGCTGCCCTGACAGCCAGGACTATAGGAATCCATTGATGAAGTAGGCTGAACGGAAAATCGTGGGAGATGCCTAACCATCCAGCAGCCTGCCGAGCTGCCCCCTGAACCTCTGGCTACTGTACTGGGAGTCGGTCACCAGCGTCTCTACCCGCCCTCTGGTCGCCGCCATCGCCTTATCGAGGAGCCTGGCAGCATGCCGCTACTCGTTCGCTGGGGCAGCGGTGAAGGTCAGGTGCAGATCTAAATCGACGTTAGCGGTGATGTGGGCCTTGTAGCCGAGGCCGTAGGTCCTCCCGTCCCTACCAACCACCGCATCAGGGTCCGAGGCCCCCCTGCGGTTGTCATGGGAGTCCCTCTTGCTATAAGCCTTGATGAACGTGGCGTCCATCGCCGCCGTCTCATCGCGGATCAAGCCTCCTCGGACGAGCTCCGTCAACAGACGGGCAATGATTCTCTCAAGCCTCTCTGGGCTGACGCGGGTCCGGAACCTTGTGAGTTGGGAGGGATAGTAGGGCTTCTCCCGTTCCTCGATGTCGCATATCATTCTCAGCATGGAGTCGTTCCACAGTCGCCGGTAGAGTTCTCTGTCGCTGGGTATCTGCCTGAGCCTCTTGGTCATCAAAGCCTTGAAGATTCCCAGCGGGTTTCTGGGGGGTCTGCCTGGGCCTTTCTGGTGGTATGCTTCGTGGATGGTTTTTTCGATGCCGTCATGGTTCAATTTAGATAGGGCGAAGACTGTGTCTTCGTGCCTCTCCATCTTCAGGGAGATATGAGTTCATTTTCAGTATTTTATTGACACGTATGTGTTAACCCAAAGAATTTAGCAATGCGCTGGCTAGCGCGAACAGATCACTTAAGATAAGATGTTCATGACATGGAAAATCTTTTTATAGAAAGTGTTACGTTCATCTTTATTCGTAATACGATATTCGGTACCCTGATGCAGCGTATTAAAAGTCACAGAGGAGGTCGATCCAGATGAGTGATAAGAGACTGAGACTGAGGAAGTTGATCGAGTATTGGGCTGAGCACAACGACGAGCATTCTGCCAGGTTCGAAGAATCGGCGAGGGAGGCTACAGAGATGGAGTTGGTGGAGGTCGCCAACAACTTTAGGGCTGCCGCCGAGAAGGGCGCGCAGGTATCCAAACATCTCCGAAAGGCGATCGAATATATCGAGTAACTCAAAGTCCCACAAGATGGACATGAGCAAACTCATTTCTATCAATTCAGTCGCGCGTTAAACACCCTATCAAAAGGAAAAGCGATCTTCATGTATGGGATAGATTGGGGAAAAATTTGGGAGAACTGTAGGAAGAGATCTCCGTGGACAAAATTTACTAATAGTTGCAGAGACCCGTGGGAGGGCTTGGCAGAGGTCTACGATAAATCAGTAGCGTCTACAGGTTACCCAGGAACGACTCTAAAAAGGGTGTTGGGGGTCATTGGGACTGAGCATTCAGTTTTGGAAATAGGAGCGGGAACAGGTCTCCTCACGATACCGGTAGCAAAAAAGGCTAGACAAGTTACAGTGGTTGAACCCTCGGAAACAATGCTAAGAGTGCTCCAATCCAAGATTCTCAAAGAGAAAATATCCAATGTCTCAATTATCAAGAAAAAATGGGAGAACATCGATGTTGGCAGAGTGAATCCTCATGATGTTTTACTTGCCGCCTACAGCCTGTATATGATAAACATAGAAGAAGCAATAGGAAGGATTAAGCGACTCTGCAAGGGATCTGTGCTCATCATTGATAGCCATTTATATGAGAATGATGGATTGAGAGCTGCTGACGAAATACTCAGAAAGCTCCTAAACCTTGAGGAGCTCCCATACTGCTCGTCCTACACTCTCTTAGCCAATGTTCTTTACCAGCTCGGAATCCATCCGAACATCGAAATCATGAGAAAGAGAAAAGACACTCAATGGAACAACTACATCGAGTTCAGAAAATTAAGATATTATCAAGCTGGTGGTTGGAGTTCCACCATTGAAAAAAGTCTGTTGAATGAGCTACGTAGGAAGAATCTTATAGTTTATATAAATGGAGTTCCCCACATCCGCAGGAACGCGATTGAGGTGTTATTATGGTGGGAAAATTGAAGGCCCACATCGAGACCCCCCAGACTTTACAGAATCTAAAGAGGATTGCTTAGTGGATTAACTTGGATGATTCTCGGCTTTCGTGCCCCGGTGCCTCCGTTCTCTTTTCTTCCGTTTCACATGTTCACCAACATGTTGTAGAGTGACACCTTGGCCACCAGCTCCCTGGTGATGCAATCCATACTCCTGGCTAGGCTGTGCTCCCCGAACATCCTCTTGAACGTCGAGAACGCAGTCTCCACAGCCCACCGCCTACCGTAACCACTGAACTCCGCCCACATCCCGTACCCCAGCTCCCTGATCATGCCCACCGCCACACCCCTCGAGAGAGACCCCGTATCCGACCGGGCGTTCCCCCTCGGCTTGACCACCACCTCGATCCCTCGCCTCTCCAGCTCCTCGTAGACCTCCTCGGAGTCGTACGCGCCGTCCAGCAGCGCCTCCTCGACGTCGGCTGATGTAGCTGTTCGCTCCTATGAGAAACGCTTGAGGAGCATCGATGCACGGGTGGTATCCGCATCAGTCCCGCAAGCCGTTTAACGCTCTCTTCTCCATCCTCTTAAGAAGGTATGGAAAAAGTTTCCATCTTAAAAGTAGGGGGTTTCATGGGTGGTAAAGGCCCAAGCGAAAGCTGGTCCACATTGAGACCGATCTTAAGAATGGGCCAGATCCTGAGCGGCTACCTGATTGGTCCCTAGA
>JADHWM010000033.1 GCA_016783485.1 Candidatus Bathyarchaeota archaeon | reverse complement strand
ATAATAACGCAATTGTTACAGAACAGCCACAGACGCGCACGAAAACGAAGTGAAAGAAAATCGATAAGGGAGATACCATCACCCCCCCTGTTCACCAAACATATACCCCTGGATAGGGCATAAAACGAGCTGAACATCGAGGATACAAGTCCGAAGAAAACCGATGCTGATCCGCGAGGTCATACTAGAAAACTCCACGTCCTACGAATACGCACGGGTCCCCCTCAGGAACGGCGTAAACGTGGCCTGCGGACCCAACGGATCAGGCAAATCCAGCCTCCTCATTTACATACCTACACATCCATTCTAAATCAGATCCTCAATCGAAGGATAGGGTAAACCGGCGAAACCCTCGAGATGAGACCCCCCCCTCCAAGAAGCACAACTCCATCAGAGTAGATGATCGGTCTACACAACTCGTATCTTTGAAGCTCCTCAATGGCGTCGCCGCCAACAGCAACAAACCTTAACCCCAGAAGATTTTCAATCAACTTTTTCCCGTTATCAAAGTTCTCCTCAAAAACACCGTCCGGCCCCGCCCGGATCTTCCACTCGTAATTATTAGTGTTGATTTTCTCGGAACTCTAATGATGAAGCGTATGCGTAAAATTTAATGTTCCTGCAAAATAATCCTCGGATATTTCGTTCTACAGCTAACTATCAATAACAAAAGGGCGGTAATTACGACCCATTTGGGACGATAAAATAAGGGCTGTAATTACACACTATATGTGAGTGCACGCTGGGTGTATTCATGCGCGAGAACAGACATATCAAAGTCAGTTAGATATACCTAAAAGACCACGCAAGCGTTCACACGAACAGTTATTTTCTGGATAGAACGCGCAAGCGGCGTGAACGACGTTATTATCAAAAGGGGATGAGTTTTTGGATCATTTTGAATCAGTTTTAACAGATTGATCTAAATACCTGTATACTAAATGTGTATCAATATTAGCTATTTATATTATAATATCGCTTATAATAATTAATGAAAACGAAAATGAGGATGATATATATAAGAAAACTCATTTTTCTTCTTATTGCCGTGATCATTCGAGTCCTATCTACTAGAAATTCGTACTTTTGATAAATAACTCCAATATAACGCATATAATGCACAACCGTTTCACAGTATTCAAGCAAATTCTTTTTAAGGGTGAAAAGATTGATATTTATCGAATAAGGATCGGGAAATTTTAAACAAAATATAAAGATATCGATGGTGGAAAAATGATAGGTCGACTATATGCGGACTACCTTGAACGACGAGACAAAGTTCAGATATACGCCGACATTCTAAGAGTGACGAAAGAACCCACTAAAACAACCCGCATACTACGCCTGGCTAACGTCCAGTATAACACATTTCTCGAATGCGTAGACACTCTGTGCGATGCAGGTTTACTGGAAAAAATCGATCTTGATTACAAAAAAACATCCCTAAAATCCGGAAATAAGAAATTCGCGTTTAAGGCAACAGAGCTTGGACTCAAATGGAGTATCTCTCTCCAAGATATATACAAGAGACTGGAAAAAATCTAATGCAAGCGAGTTAAAAAATCATTTCTAATGTCTTGTTATCCAAAATATATCTATCTTACATATAATTTATTTACCACTAAAAATAAGAACATTGCACCATTCTACTCCGAGTCTGGCACCATGTTCGAAAGGATAAAAAGAAAGGTCAAGCCCGTCGAGCCATCAGGCACAGAATTGAATGAATTCACGGACTTGACAAGCAATCTGATTGAGAACATGGTTGACTTCACCCTCCTCACCCTGAGAACCCTCAGAGCAAAAAAGGGGGGCTCTTTGAATAAGACTCAGATCGAGGAGATAGTGAACTTCGACCTCCAATTTCGCATACAGCAAATCCAAGACCCAGAACTCTTGGATGCTGTGAGGGAACGAGCGACCTCTAAATTCCTCGAAGAACAAACTAAGAACACAATCGAATAGGAATCAACATTAACTAAATAGCTAAGGCATACGGGTTCGCATAGCCTTCGTGAACCCTTTCTCGAAGAAATAAGCACCTACGAAGAAGGCTATGAACCCTATCCAGGGGGAGAAAAAGAGATTCAAAGAGAATAGAGGAATATCATATAGGATGAAATAACCCATCTGGGCAAAAGTAAAATAGAAACAAAAGGAAAAAAGGCGGTCCGTTATCGTCTTCTCATAGACCTGCCTTGCGATGAGTTCCCTGTCCGCTTCCAAATAGACTATACCCAATATAGAAGCGATAATACCAATCAATAGCTGAATTATGCCATTCTCGATTTGGTTGAGAACCAGAATCAATGAGAGCCCATTTGTAATAGACAATATCATGAAGTCAAGAAACAATCCAAGATATAGGATGGGATTAATTATTTCAGTGATGACAGAATCATCCTTGATACTCAACCGGACTTTTAACTCGTATGCCAATCGAGCATCGCTAACGGATTTAATGATGATTAGTACTATGAAAAATACTGAAGGCATCAGAATGGCAATTTTCTCGCCCGGAGTAACCACATTTACTTTTTCCCTTCACTGTATTTAATGATAAGCAATGGTCGCAAACGCCGTTACTACCTTGAACCGCATCCAGTGCGCGGATGGATTAAAGAAATAACCCCGATCTCTCAAAATATTCTGGATTACCCCAAGACCCACGTCACGGAGGGTAGTGTAAAATATTAATCCCGGAGACTATCCCAAAAAAGGGCGAGACGTTTGAGGAGACCAAGTCTCTGGAGCCAGTCTTCTACAATTCGGTCACGGTTATGAACAGGGACTCGGCGATTCTAGCCGTAAGTGCCCTTCACAAGCGTCTGATGAGAGGCCTCTGAATCTATGTGAGCCGATGTGCGGAACGGGGGTCAGGGGCTTCAGGATGGCTCTCGAGGCGGAGGGAGTCGTAGGGCTACTTGAAGGGAAAGAAGCTAACACCCCGTCTGGCTCGTCGAGGAGAACGTCATGTTGAACGGTGTGGCGAACAGGCAAATATTGGGCCTGACGCATCAGGATAGAAAAAATCGTATTCGAAGGATCCGACGAACCTCGCATTCATATCTCCCGTGTGCACGTTGCATTGTATTAACATGGCGATTCATCAATAACTCGTTTTACTTGGGGGGCTCTCGTGCCTGGGAGGTTCTCCTTCGCCCTCTTATCGGAGGCTGATCCCCGGGTCAGTCATCCGGCGGGGCCCACTCTCCCGCCTGGATTGTCCCGTCCCTCTTCGGAGGTCCGGAGTTCCCTGAGCCGCCGGTCCTCCCCTGAGATCTTCTCCAGGCACGCCTCTCGAACGAAGGCGCTTCTGCTCGGCCAATAGCCCAGCACATCGATGAGGTAGTCTATCTTCTCAGCGATGGCTTTGGGGATGGAGACAGTCACGTACCTCGAATTATTGCTCAAGGTACCACCCTTGACGACGCCAATCTGGATCAGAGAGGTAGTTTAGTGTTAGATATCATTATCTATAATGTACCCATAGCCTAACTTGCATCCCCGAAGCAAAGTCTAAACCACACACCCACTGAGAAAACCCCGAAACAGCAAAAAAACACTAAAAAATTTTCCAGGGAAACCATAAACGAACTCTAAAAAAACTCATAAAAGGTTTAAACGAACCATGAAATAAACAGCCCACACGCAACCGGTGTTAAGCTCATTGGGTGATATCGAAAATCACGGCCGCTCCCCTTCATGAAAAAAAGGGAATAACACCCTGAATAACGAGGCTAAACACCCGAAAATTAAGTACATCTAACCTCGGGCTTAACACCGAACCGACCGGGGCGGGAGACCCCTTACCCCTCAAGAGAAAAAGAATCAACCCAGCAGCCAATACGACAACCACCGCTCCCCCGACGAGGAAGTCCTGGCTTATTCCAGCAGAGTCTGGCTCGGGAGGCGACGAGACCGTGAATATCCCCTCCAGTCCACCGACCCCGACTCTGTGAGTCCCCTCACTCCCCTCCGCCTCGAAAAGCACGGTCGCCGAAGCCCCGCCATCCAGGGTTACATCCTCCCTATCGACGACGGAGCCATCGACCTCGAGCTCCACGGAATATTCTCCTCTCTCCTCCCCCAGGTTACACACATCCAAGGAGACGGCCACGCTCCCCCCCGCCTCCACCTCCGCAGGTCCCACGCTGAGCCCCGTGCACTCGAACTCCGCCGGCCTCAGCACCCTCAACTCCCCGGACAACCCACCCGCAACGAGATCCACGACGCCCCAGGCATCCCCCGGGACCATGAACTCGACGGCGGCAGAGGCCCCTCCCCCCACGGCGACCTCCCTCTCGGAGACCACCCCGCCGGCCTCCAGCACCACGGTGAAGACCCCCTCCACGCCCCCCAGATTGGCCACCGTCACGGTCACCGCCGCCTCCTCCCCCACGGAGACCACCCCGGGGAACACATCGAGACCCGTCACACAAAACTCCGCGGGCGCAACAGGCGCCAACACGGTGAGGCTACCGTTGAGCCCCCCCAGCCCCACAACATACACACCCACGGACTCCGGGTAAAACACGAAGCACACGCCCTCGGACCCCCCGCCCTCCACAGAGACGGTCGCCTCATCGGCGAAAAGGCCGCCCCCCACGTCCAGGACCAGGGTGCAGTTCCCGGCCAACTCCCCCACGTTGGCCACCACGACCCCCACGCTCACCCGCCCCCCCGCCTCCACCTCCGGGGGGTCGATAACCAACTCGGACAAGAGAAACTCCGCCGGCACGGGAGGGGGAGGAAGCAGATTCCCACCCATGAGGATCGGGCTCCCCGACGCCTCATCCCGGCCCATGTAGGCCCAGACCACGTCCCTCACCGCGTCCACGCCGGTGTCCGAGCACCTGCGCCAGGCCCCCTCCCTCCAGTAGTACATCCCCAGGGACCCCTCGTCCAGCCCCAGGATCTCCTCCACCGAATAAGCCATCTCCACGTAGATGGGCCACTCCACCGCATCCGGATCGCTCACATACACATCCACGTACTTGGGGACCCCCGCATCCGGCATCGTATCATTCGGATGAGGGTTGCCCTCGAACCTGATGACAGTCACCGTAACCGGATCCGTGGTGTTCACCCTCACGATGGTCTCCGCCCAGAAACTAGCATCCACCACATACCCCGACTGATTCGCGGGAACCGCATCAAAGACCTCGGCATCCACGGCTGCGGGCAGGGGGAACACGGTCACCGTACAGTTGTCGGTGCTTGTCGCCCCGATGTCGTCAGTGACCGCCAACTCGGCCGTATATGTCCCAGCCGTCATGTACGTGTGGCTAACCCTGACCCCCTCCTTGTAATACCCGTCCCCGAAGAACCAGTGATACACAGAGATGGCCCCGTCGGCATCCACGCTCCCCGCCGCGCTGAGATGAATCTCCACACCCACGTAGACCTCCCTGTCCGCCCCCGCCTCCGCCACGGGAGGCTCATTGCCGGGAACGATTATCATGCCACCCCCCGAAGGCGGGGACGACGGAGGCGCCGAAGATTCCGTGGTGAAGCTCAGGATCGATGAACTCCCCGTGTTCCCCCCCTCATCCGCGGAAACGACGCGATAATAATACGCGGTCCCCTCGGCCAGCCCCGCCAGCTCCACCGAATGCTCCATGACCAGCCCCGGATCCAACTCGGAAGCCGATCCCAGAGACACCGACTCACCATACTCCACAAGGCTCGAAGCCCCCTCATCCGTAACCCACGTAATGACGGCCCCCGACATCGAAACCTGAGTAGGGGAAACATTGATGATAACCGGGGGCGTCGAATCCAGGACCACGAAAGTAAGATTGAAGGGATCGAAGCTGAAACCCTGCTGGAAAACATCCGCCTCCGCAGCAATCACTGCCAGAGCCGGACCCAAACCATCAGGATCCAGATAAAATTCGATAACCTCCCCCACGTAGGAGCTATCCGGGGGCGAAATCACCAGATACCTGTAATGCCCCCCCTCCACCGCCACACTACTCGACACATACCCCAAAACCACCGCATGAACGGTGCAACCCGCCGGAGCAGGCTCCCCGTTGACGGTCACATATCCGGAGTAGTCTGACGGGATAGGCGGGGGTCCCGCGGACGCCGCTGCCACCGTTGACGTTGCGATGAGCAGCGCGGCTATCATGATTCCGATCTCGAATCTTTTTACTTTCATTTTCATCTCGTCACCTTTGAACAACGTTTCTGATGCATGTGATTTAATATTAAGTATTTATTCATATTAAACCCCTAACTTTAATTCATATTTATTTTAAGATAAAAAAAAGGGAAAAAAATCGTCGTTCTCAGCCCTAAGGCACGAGAACTCCGACATCGTTAAGGTAGATCCAATATCCTCTGCCTAACTCTGTGTTATCGAAGCCGTAGTCTAGTGGCTTTGCCTGGTCATACCCTGTAGCAGGCGTATACCTGTACAGTGACTGCCAGACGCCGTCCAAGTTCGTCAGATAGACTGGAACGGGCATCACCGGCTCCAGTTGGAGCGTCGTGTATCCGATCATCGTCCATCCCATCGAAAGATCATAGTCTGGCGGTATCACTTCCACGTATCCGAGCGGCTCAAGACTAATTGTGACCGTCGTCGGCTCCGTGGCGTACACCCAGTATCCTATGCCATCCTCGATATCTTCGATGGGGTGCCCGGATATGAGCTCGTTCCATGCTCCGTCGTATGCTGAACCCGCCCAGTTGCCGTTCTGGTACGTGTATATCTTCGTGATCGATGTTATGCCCTCGAAGACCGCCTCAATGGACGTGTTCTCGAGTTTTCGCGGCACGGAGATCAGGTTCCACCCCGGACTCAGTTTGACATCCAGCGTGTGAGCCACGAAGGTGACTTCGCAGATGCCGTTGAGGCTTCCTGAGGCGTTCACTGTCGCCGTTCCGACGTCCGTCGAGATTATCGTGGACATCGCAATGCCTGACGTTGTAGTGTCGGTCAGCGGGTAGACTGTTCCCAAGTCGGTCTTGAAGTGTATGGTTGTCCCGTCTGGGACGGTGTCGTTGAACCAGTCCGTGACGTTGGCGCAGACGTTGGCCTCCCCGCCCACGGGGATGGTGATGGTATCACCGCTCTCCTCGTAGACGTAGTTGACCTCTATCCAGACGTTGTCGACGTACCATTCTCCCATCGGTGTAGCGCAGTATTGAGGATAGACTGCGAGAGCCATCTCGGCGATGTACTCCCAGTCGAGCTCGTAAGAGTCGTCGATGGCTTCCGTGATGTCGATGGACAGCTCGTTCTCAGTCTCAGTTCCTACGCGTTCGACGTCTACATCGTACTCATGGGGCGTCTCCGATTCAGCCCCGATCTCGAATAGCCAGTAGTCCTCAGTCAGAGCAAAGAGATCAGAGATCACGTGCTGCTCGACGTGTAGTTTCACCGAGGTGATCTTGTACACATCGAGTGCCTCAGGTGGCTCCTCGAAGAAGAGGACCATCCCGATCTCATGGGGATGTTCATCTGCCCATGTAATGAATGCGTTCTGGTCGTCTGATGCTAGTGCGTTCTCCGGACTGTTCCATTGACTGAAGTTCCCTTCCCCTGGATAGTCAACGTGGTTTGCGTTCAGTTTGATGCTCATGGGGGCGCTGTACTCCGCCCAGACGTCTATGTACTCCGGGACTCCTGCGTGGTGCAGCGTGTCGATGTCGAACAGTTCCAATTCTGTCAGCGGATCGGGGTTTCCGGCCGCGTCCTCGGCGCCGCCCACGGTCACGCCTACATCATTTACCACGACGTCCGCGTCTGCGATGTCGTAGGTGAATGTGTAGACCGTGTCTCCTGCACTCCAGGCACCGCTATCGTACACCAGAGTCGATGAGACGTCTGGGTCGAAGTCGATGGTCGGGATGACGGAGGGGTTCATGGGTTCGCTGAAGGTCACGGTGACGTCGAAGGTGCCCGGGATATCATCCTCTTTGATGAAGTCGTCGGATACTTCGATGTCATCCACAGTTGGCCTAATTGTATCTACGTCGAACAGATTATAGTAGATGGTCGGATCCACATTTCCGATAAGATCCTGTGCACCGCTCACGGCCACATCAACGTCATCGACTTCCTCGTCGACGTCGTCGATCGTGTACGTGGCAGTATAGCGAGTATCGCTCAGGCTCCATGCGCCGCTGCTGAAGGTCAGAGTGCCTGACGCTTCAACGTCTGCAGTGAAGTCGATGTCCGGCGCGACCGCCGTGTCCATCGTCTCGCTGAAGTCCACGTAGACATAGAAGCTATCACCATCATCGGCCTCGGTTATCAGATAGTCGCTGACGTCAATGTAAGTCACAGAAGGATCTAAGGTGTCGACCCAGAAGGAACCCGCTGAAGGCTCTGCGATCATCACGTTTCCTCTAGCATCCTCCCCGTCTTCCACGGAGATGGTGGCCGTCGCCTCCTCCTCGTCGTCGAAGAGGGTGAACGTCCCTATCCAGGTATCACCATCGAAGAAAGATCCAGAGACCGCGTATGGGCTCGAAGCGAGCCCTGTCACTTCGACGGTTGGGCTGACGGTTGTATCCATGATTTCGCTGAATTCGACGGTCACAGTCACCGTCCCAGTTCCCCCTCCCACCGGATCGGGAACTGCTGTGGCTGAGACCACCGTTGGCTTCACTGTGTCGACATCGAATACCTGAGGCATTTCCGCGTCATCATCGTTACCGTTAATGTCTTTTCCGCCGGAGATGTCGACTCCCACGTCGAATACTTCCTCGTCGACGTCGGCGATCGAGTACGTGGCAGTATAGCGAGTGTCGCCCAGGTCCCATGCTCCGCTGCTGAAGGTCAGAGTGCCCGACGCTTCAACGTCCGCATCAAAGTCGATGGTCGGCGGGAACGCCGTATCCATCGTCTCGCTGAAGTACACGTAGACATAGAAGTTCCCAGGAACATCGGCCTCGGTCACGTTCTCATCGCTGACCCAGAAGTCATCCACCAACGGCTTCTCAGTGTCCACGTCGAACAGATCATAGTAGGTCGTCGGATCCACGTTCCCAACAAGATCCTGTGCACCGCTCACGGCCACATCAACGTCATACGCCGTCTCATCGACGTCGGCTATCGTGTACGTGGCAGTATAACGAGTATCGCTCAGGCTCCATGCTCCGCTGCTGAAGGTTAGAGTGCCTGATGATTCAACGTCTGCGGTGAAGTCGATGTCCGGCGCGACCGCCGTGTCCATCGTCTCGCTGAAGTCCACGTAGACGTAGAAGTTTCCAGGTATATCGGCCTCGGTTATCAGATAGTCGCTGACGTCAATGTAAGTCACATAAGGATCTAAGGTGTCGACCTCGAAGGAGCCTGCTGTCGGATCTGCGATCATCACGTTTCCTCTAGCATCCTCCCCGTCTTCCACGGAGATGGTGGCCGTTTCCTCCTCCTCGTCGTCGTCGAGTAGGAACGTCCCTATCCAGGTAGTTCCTGAGTAGGAAGATTCAGAGACCGTGTAGGGGCTATCGTCGAGCCCCATCACTTCCACCGTCGGGGTGACGCCTGTATCCATGGTTTCGCTGAAGACGACTGTAACAGTCACGGTGCCCTCATTTGTGGGATCCGGAGATGCTGTCGCTGAGACAACGGTCGGCTTTATAGTATCAACGTCGAACATGTCCATCTCTGTAGTCGGATCCAGGTTCCCTGCGAGGTCCCTGGCTCCGCCCACGGTCACGTCGACATCGTCGACCTCTTCATCGACGTCGGCAACCGAGTAGGTAGCCGTGTAACTCGTGTCAAGGGAGCTCCATGCGCCACTGACGAAAGTCAATGTACCCGACGCCTCCACATCTGCGGAGAAGTCGATTGTCGGGGGATACGCTGTATCCATGGTCTCGCTGAAGTCCACATAGACATAGAAGGGGTCTCCCACGTCAGCCTCCGTTATGTCGAGGTCGCTGACCGAGATATCCGTAGCCGTCGGAGCAATGGTGTCGACGTCGAAGAGATCGCCTCCAACGAGCTCGGGATCCAAGTTCCCTGCGAGGTCCCTGGCTCCGCTGGCGTCCACATCAACATCGACGACCTCCTCATCGACATCAGCAACCGAGTAGGTAGCCGTATATCGCGTGTCTCCGATGCTCCATGCGCCGCTGACGAATGTCAACGTTCCCGACGTCTCAACGTCTGCTGTGAAGTCGATGGTCGGTGGATACGCCGTGTCCATGGTCTCGCTGAAGTCTACGTAAACGTAGAAGGGGTCTCCCACGTCAGCCTCGGTTATCAGATCATCGCTGACCTGGATATCGTCCACAGTCGGATTTATTGTGTCCACTTCGAATGTCCCTGCGCTAGGATTCGCCACCATCACATTGCCGGCCAAGTCCTCACCGTCTTCCACGGAGATGGTGGCCGTCGCCTCCTCGTCATCATCTAGAAGGGTGAACGTCCCAGTCCAGGTGTCAAAGGGTTCAGTGGTCGTGGTTAAGCTGGTCTGTGAGACTGTATATGGACTGCTTGCTAACCCGGTCACCTCGACGGTCGGACTGCCAGACAACATAGTATCGTTGAACAGGACAGTAACCGTCACGAGCCCATCCTTTGCAGGATCCGGCACGGCCCAGGCAGACAGCACCGCAGGTTTATAGTTGTCTATGATGGTGTAACCCGCGGGGTTTGCTGGAAGATAGTCAGTTCCAAAAGCCCCGGGGTAGGTCAAAACGTAGTTCTCGATATATCCATCGACGAAGTTACCGTGTTGGCCATCGTCGTGGATCTTTATCCTCATAGTGATGTTAACCATTTCTCCCTCTAAGATGGGGTAACCTGGAATTATGAGGAAGGCTCCCTGTTGGTACACGGTCTTAAGAAGCGTGTTATTGGCAAGGAACTGGACATACTCCATGTCCGCCGGATCGGTTCCACTGTACCAGAACGTTATCTGGGTCAGTTCCGTGCCACCCGATGGCCCGTATATGTCCCAGCTCAGAACGTCTATGACGCTCCCAGCCTTCCGGTAATCCGGTGTCAAGTCTTTGACAATAGCATTCGTTGGAGCGACGAACGATAGCATCAGGATTGATACTATTATCAACGCAACAACGCATAGTTTTGTTTTTCTTAAATTAGACAAAGATTCTTTTTTCTTCATTTTTTTCACTTTTCTTATTTGGGCTATCAAGCCAGACGCCTCCGGGCGCCAGGCCGTTTCACGGGGGCTCCCAAATCTAGTCCCCCGACGGGGCTCCTCCCCCCGTTCGGATTGGCCCGTCCCCCCCGGAGCTCCGGAGTTCCCTTAGCCGTCGCTCCTCCCCCGTGATCTTCTCCAGGCACGCCTCCCGAACGAAGGCGCTCCTGCTCGGCCAATAGCCCAACACCTCGATGAGGTAGTCTATCTTCCTAGCGATGGCCTTGGGGATGGAGACGGTCACGTACCTTGAAGTATTGCTCAAGGTACCACCCTTGACGACGCCAATCTAGATCAGAGATAGGGTTTAGTGTTAGATATCGTTACCTATAGTTACCTATTACTCTGCATTGCATGTTTAAAGCAAACTCGTCAGTGGATAATCATTTAGTATCCAATGTAAGTGCAAAAACATTTACCCCCTGGCAGGGCTCTCGCCAATGAAAAAATCCTCAAAAAAACCATGTACAGTTATAATGATACATGAAATAAACACATCTTCCGTTTATCACATTAACGTTAATTGGGAAAGAACATTGATTCGGAACCAAGTATAACGAGAAAATTTATCCCTAGTAACTCATTAAAACTAGACAACAGGTACAGAAAATTAATTATTCCCCACTACTTATCAAGAATGGGGCGGACGGTCGAAGTCTTGATGACGCCAATCTAAAAGATTCTCGCCGCCGCCCCACAATTCTAGACGCCTGAACGGATGCACCGCATCAATGCCATGTGCCTATCCAGAAGCTGCCGCAGAGCCACCAGAGCGAACTCCTCCCTACTCCTGAAACCCAATAGCATCACGATGTCATCCAACCCATCAACGAGCTCCCCGGGGACCTCGATCACCAGACTCTCAGCCATAGCCTGTTTTCCTCCCAATCTTAAACATCAGGTAATATTCAACTGAATATTACACCAAAGTAGCGAGAATATAAAGCATGAAGAAAGTGCGATTCGAAGAAAAGTTATGAAAAAAAATCGGAGAGACCACTACCTGGGAGACCTGCTCTCCCAGTTCCCCCCTGCCCTGGGAGACCGGGATAGGGTTTAAAAATGAGCTGAGCATTGAGGATACAAGTCCGGGGAAAACAGATGCTGATCCGAGAGGTCATACTAGAAAACTTCATGTCCTATGAGTACGCCCGAGTCCCCCTCGGGGACGGCGTAAACGTAGTGTGCGGACCCAACGGATCGGGGAAATCCAGCTTCCTCCTGGGGATTTGCGTAGCCCTCGGAGACACCTACACGGAACGATCCAAGAAGCTAAGCGACCTCATCCGCTTCGGGGAGGACAGAGCCAGGGTGAGCCTCCTCCTCGACAACTCCGCCAATGAAGGGCGTAGACCCATCCCAAGGTTCGACAGCGACGTCATCAGGCTCACCCGAAATCTCCGCAAGGACGGCAAATACTGGTTCGAGATCAACCAGAAAGTAGCCCAGAAATACGAAGTCATGAACATCCTCAACGATCTCGGATTCGACCCCAGCAACATGCTCATAGTGATGCACCAGAACATGTCCACCCACTTCGCCGCCCTCCCCCCCCACGAGAAACTCAAGACCCTCGAGTCCGCCGTCGGCTTCGAGAGCTACAGGGCCGACGTCGTGGAGGCGAAAACCAAACTCGGGGGAATATTGAGCGAAGAGTCGAGCCTCGTCAACCTCCTGGACCGGGCCAGGGAGACCCTAGGCTACTGGAGGGACCAGAACGAGAGGCTCCAGGTGAAGAAGCAGCACCAGACCAGGATCGTCTTCCTCCAGAGGGAGATGGCATGGAGCAGGGTCACCGCCCTCCAGAAGGAGCGGGGCCGCCTCGAGCAGGAGCTGGACCGGGCCGACGGGGAACTCCACGAGGCCGAAGCCGAGATGGAGAGGAACGGGAAGCTCGTCCTCAACGCCAACGAGGAGCTCAAACGGTATCAGACCTCCTGGATGGGGCTCGTGGAGAAGCGGGTCGAGTTCGAGAGGACCATCGGCATCTGCGAGTACACCATCAGCAACTCCAAAGACCAGCTGGTCCAGATCGGGGGGCTCCTCGAGTCCTCCAGCGCTAACCGTAAGAGGTTCGAGGCCGGGGCCGAGAGCCTCAGGAACAGCCTCAAGGCGGGACCCACCACCCTCGACGACTACTTCAACATCCTCGCCGAGATCGAGGAGACCCAGGGCGAGGCATACGACTCCTGGAACTCCGAGCTCGAGGGCCAGAGGGGCGATATAAGCTCCTCCATCGACTCCCTGGGGCTGAGGCTGGGGGAGGCCGAAGCCGGGGCACGAGACGTCATCCAGGAGATGGAGCGGGTGAGAGTCGGGATCGACGAGGCCAACGACAGGTACATCGACGCCAGGATCCAGATGGCCCTCCTCAGGGACCGGAGGGGGAGGCTCGGGAGGAGGATCGACTCCCTCAAGGCCGAGATCGACCGGCTCATCAGGGATCTCAACGACGCCGAGGCCGAGGCAATCATCAAGGGGGCCAGGGTGGAGACCGGGCGGAGCTCCGAGGAAATCCTCGGGGAGATCCGGAAGGTGAGCGGCATCCTGATGGGAATGGCCGACGTCTCAGAGAACGCCGAGGAGATGTACGAGTCCTACTCCAGAACCTTCAACGAGCTCCAGGAGAGGGTGGACCAAGTACGGGAGAGCCGCCGCCAGGTTATGGAGGAGATCGATCAGAGGACCAGGCGGTGGCGGGACGTGATGCGGGGGCTCCTCACGGAAGTGAACGCCAGGTACCTGAGCCTCCTCTCGATGCTCCAGGCCACCGGAGAGGTCCGCCTCACCGAGGCTACCGACATCGAAGAGGCGGGTCTCGAGATCTGGGTGGGCTTCAAGGGCGCAGTGCCCAGCAGGCTCGATCCCTACACCCACAGCGGCGGGGAGAGGAGCACCTCGGTGATGGCCTTCCTCCTCTCGCTCCAGCAGAACGTTCTCTCCCCGTTCAGGGCGGTGGACGAGTTCGACCTCCACATGGACCCCAAGAACAAGGAGGTGGTCTCCGAGTTCATCGTCAAGACCATGGAGGGCTCCGACGACCAGTACATGGCAATCACCCCGAGCCAGATCACGTTCCAGGGCAGGGACATTTACATCATCATGATCCACAAGACCGAGGGGCAGTCCACGGTCCAGGTAGTGGAGTGACTTGGGGGCCAAAGAATCCAGGGCCCAGCTCGAGGGGGTCATCGACCTCTGCAGGGGGGTCTCGGAGGGAGCCCTCGACCCCTTCGATATCGACACGGAGTATGTCCTCTCGGTGATCCGGAAATATTACCCCGAGGTCTCCTCCTTCGAGGACTTTTGCCTCGACGCCGAGGCGATCAAGGAACTCTCATCGGTCCTCGAGAGGCAGCACGAGTGGATCCACCACCAGTCCACGACTCTGTACAAGGACCCCTTCATGTTGAGTCAGCAGCTCATGATGATGGACGTGGGGGCCATCGCCAAAGCGTTCCTGAGGTCTTGGCACCCCATCGTGGAGCTGGAGCAGGTCTCCGCCAAGACCCTGGCGGGTTCCCTCGGGTATTGGGGGGACCTCCTTCCCCTGGGCGAACGCTGGAACGATTTCAACCTGAGCGAGGTCGACGCCGGCGTAGCCTCGATGGGCGACGCGAGGGCCTTGGGGTATTTCCCGGAGGAGGGATTCACCGAGACCCTCGAAGCCTTCTGGGCCGAGATGAAAGGGAAAACCCCCGAGGATGGCTGGATTCCTTACTGGGACTGGATAGGGTCGGAGACCTACGAGGAGACGGTGAAGCGGGCCTACCTCACGTCGTTCCTGGTGACATATGGCTACGCGATGATACGGATGGACAGGTTCGGAAACGAGATCAAGGTGAAGCCTTTGGATGAGGCCAATCCGGATCCCGAGGAGGGGAAGACTTCCCTTCCGGTTATGGTTGACTACGAGGAGTGGGAGAGATGGCGGAGAGAGTGAGCAGAGCGGAGAGAGCGTACTCGAGAAAAGTGAAGGACGCGGTTCACCTGCTGTTCTTCACACACCACAGGCTCCCCGGGGTCCGGGGATGGGAGCTCAGGCAGGAGCTCGGGACGGAGTGGCTCCAGGTCATCGATGTCCTGGACGAGCAGTTGAAGCCCCTCGACCTCAGGGTGACCCGGGCTCTCGAAGACCCGGACATCGTGGAACCCACGTCGGCTCAGCTGACGGACGCCCGGTTCTACATCACCATGAGGGGGTCAGTCGACCAG
Source organism: Candidatus Bathyarchaeota archaeon (assembly GCA_016783485.1). Lineage (GTDB taxonomy): Archaea > Thermoproteota > Bathyarchaeia > TCS64 > TCS64. The sequence continues at coordinate 6,499 of JADHWM010000033.1, read as the reverse complement.
AAAATGTCTAAGAGCATTGGTTGGCGGATCGACGACATCGCCGGCCTTGCGGTGGCTATAGCCTACCTGATATCGAAGCAGGGCAAGTCTCCGAGGACCGAGGTCGAGAAGATTCTATCGGAGAAGCTTCCTGGATGGAGGACGAAGATGAACATCGACCGCTATATCCGCCAGGGTTACCTTGGGGAGGACGACCGGGGCACTCTGTTCATCGGATGGAGGAGTAGAGCTGAGGTCGATCAGAAGCAGCTCGTCGATCTAGTCGTTGGCTTCGGGAGGAAGACCTCCTCCTAGATCTTTGGTTGTATCGTTCTCCCTTTGATCAAAGCCGATGTATCGCCTGTTTTGAACCCATTTTCCAGGGCTTCCCTCGAGGCGTGTTTACTCTCGAATCCTTTCTCCGATAGAGTCTTCTCTATTCTATCGAGGCTGGTTTCATCGTCGACTTTGAATATTGCCATCCGCCTGCTCATGCTCCAAGCTGATTCGGGCTCAAAGAGGTTGGATTCTTCTGTAAACAAGTCTCGTCCGATGGACGTATAACTCTCATCTAGGTAAACGAATATATCCGAGCCAATCCTCGTAAAATATCCTCCATGCGTAGGTGTCCCTGAAACTTTCGCTTTATCTGCCTCATCTAAGGTTAACTCGATGCTGTTCAGCGGATGAGTTCGTTGGGTGATGACGATCCCTTTCTGTCTCAAGTACCCAATCATGTATCTCGCCATCTCGTCGAGGGAAAACTGCTGATTCACGGCAATTGTTAGCGTCGAAGGGGTAGCCTTCGATTGGTTAGAAACATTCGTTTGAACCAATCGGGGGGCTATTCCTCCTTTTCGCTTATATTTGAGTCGGGTAGTCTCGTCAGTCATTGTCTACTTTTCCACTCCTCATTCCAGATCGGACTCCACGTTCCCCAGTCCACTCATAATCGATTCGATAATAGCTCGGGAGTGAATCGCGTTTCTAGGCCCGAAACCGGGGTCTATTCGTTCATAGAGATCGAATTCTCTATCGGTTTCCCTTCTCTCAGATTCGGGGCGTGATCTGGATTCAATGAACGAATCTAGGGCTCCATTCCCTCGCTTTCTTATGAGCATCTCCAACAAGCCGGTTACCTCTGCTAAACGCTCTAGAAGGGCTTCCTCATTTTTGCCTCCATCGTCTATGCGAACAGGACTGTCCAACGAAGGCGCCTCTTCCAGGGGAGAGTATCGATAATTGAACAAGAAGCCCTTGCTCTCCATGCACTCCATCAAGTTCTTGAGGACATCTTCCTCTGAAGCTTGCCCCAGTCCGGAGTCCACTAAATCCAGTGAATCATCATCCTTGTTTTCCCCTTTACTCCGCTCGGGCAGCCTCTCTATCGGGGGATACATCGAGCTCGATCCAGCGATGACTGACCTAGGGATGATAACTTCAATGCCCTTACCGGAGGGCATTCCGGTCCTCGCTTTTCCCGATTCGTCCTCTGAGGGAAACAATGATCCTCCCTCGACAACCGACTCTTCACCTACAGCGAAATAATGATAAAGCACCCCGGAAGAGAGTTGGTTCTCCCTGAATCCGTTCAGCCTGAGAACGATCTCAGCTCTCTCAAAAGAACCGTCATCCCTGATCTTACCGATGGCGATCTTCTCTCTGACCATTCTTGCCCCATCATGATGAAAGAGATCCAGATCAGGTGGAAAAAGATCCACATCAAGCATCGGATCGTTCTTCGTGACGTAGATAAACAGCTTGTCCTCGTGCCTCGTGTAATATCTACCCATCCAACCTCACACCCTTAATTATGAAAACCAAAGCAGGACGACGATCCTGACACAAAATACTACATTGAATGGTTAGCCGCCTCCATCCTTCACTAAAATGCGATTGAACGCAAAGTACCAGAAAGAGGATAACCAGATCAACGTGATGAGGGCTCCAATATAGTCGTGGAAAAAGATAGCAGGTAGACGCCCAAAGCCATACGCCAGCAACGTAGGGATCACAATCCTGACAATGTTCACGATTAATGTGCCCTCCAGCCCTAAAACCACTACAAGCATCTTGCTCCGGAAGGTGTAATCTCCCTGGAGACCGGTCACGAATGTTAACGCCAGGAGGATGACGCTCTGCCATCCGATGCAGTTCCAGTTCACGTAGATCGCCAAAGGCATCCACGCTTCCGTGAGATAGACGGAGGAACCCGAGGCCACACAGGGAATCCCCAGAAAACCAAGGATACCTGTAACCCCTCGAACCGTTAAAGGCGCCACGGAGGACTGGATCGCGGAGACTATCTCCAGCCGCTCCACCATCTTGGTCAACGCCTCGTTGAAACTCGTGGTGAAGGGGAGCACAACCAGCGCGAAGACCGTGAAAAAGATTAGTCTCCGGTAGACCGAGCTATCCGCACCGCTTTTTACACTACGCTTCATAATGATCCAGAGCCTCCAGGGTCCACTACCGAATCCACGCTCTTTTTACGACCGCTACCGAAAACCTTCATCAGTCCTGGGAGGAGTGGCGCAATGAGGAAGAGGGGCAAGAGTGCTTCGGGCATCACGATACCGGGAAACTCGACTTGGGAATGGGCGTCCTCGGAGTCGTAAGCGAGATAGATCGTGGATTCAAAATCGGGTTCTCCAAGTTTAAACCAGAACTCGACGAGGATCGTGTCACCCTCCTCTATTAAAACAGGTCTCCGGGGAACGACCTTGAACTCGAGAGGCTCAGCGGGGATCCCTTCCAACAAGGGAACTCCTCGGAACTTGCTCGCAGCGACCTTCTTGACGCCCTTATCTTCCTGAACCCTGCGAACCTTGAGTTCGATGTCAACCTCAAGAGGCTCGTTTGCATAGAGGAATAGCTGCGCATTCAATTCTCCATTAAGCAGGTAATCCGCCTCGAGGGGCCCATGAAGATAGAACACCCACACCCTCATCCACCCTCTCGAACTTGGTGAGTGAGACCCAACGATCACCGATCCCAGAGACGTGTGGTCCGGGTGAGTCAGAATTGTCTCCGTGAGCACGCCGAAAACATCTACAGGCTGAGCCGTGTGCTCAAGCGAGAGGACTGTGCCGGGGGGAGGGTTGTCAGGCATCGACAGAGCAGATGCGTTGACGAGAACTAGGAACGAGGTCATAACCACCAAAGCCCACTTGAGCCGCGACTTCCCCCCCGGTTCCCCAACATTCTTGGTGGGGGAGGACGGCCTGAAAATCGAACCGAAGAACCCGCTGAGGTCGACCCGGAGGATCCTGTCAGTGATACTCCCAGTCTTGAGGGTCCTGATCCATCCCCCTTCGTCCCGTTCCAGCAGCCCCTTCAAAGCGGCATAACCCTGGAAAGGAGCAAGCAGATAGGTCAAGACTACCATCGAAAACACCCCCGTTAGGTCGTCCAACGCAGAGCCCTCCAGATAGAGGCCGGTGACGCTCATGAGGGGAAGGGCTAGGAGATTGCTGAAGAGAAGGCTCCAGCCGAAAAGAGCCGTCCAGAAGGGGAGGTTGTGCCCCAGCAGCTCGGCCAGCAGCCAGCAGCCCGTGCCCAACAGGAACAGGAGGGACTGCAGGTAATATGGGGCGAAATAAAGGAACTCCAACTTCTCCCCCAATGTGAGCTTAGGGGACCTCATGACGTCCCTGAAGTACTTCTTCACGGCGTAGGTGTGCCCCTCAGCCCACCGCATCCTCTGCCTAGCCAGGGCCCGGAGCGACGTAGGGATCTCCGCCGGGGCCTGGATGAGGGGAGTGTAGAAGACCCCGTATCCATCCAGGTACATCCTGAGGGTGAGATCCCAGTCCTCGGTGATGCTGTGGGTCCACCCAAGCTCCCTGAGGATGTCCGCCCGAATCATGAAGACGCTCCCGGTGATCATCTTCATCGCCCCGAGGAACTGCTCGGCCACCCGCTCCACCATGTAGCCGCCGCTGTACTCGCATCGTATCCCCCTGGTTATCCAGTTCTCGTTCTTGTTGAGGCAATGCAGCTGGTAGCCCTGGACGACCCCGATCCTGTTCCTATCGTACCAGCCGTTGACCTCCTCGACGAGGTCCCCCCCACCCCCATCGCCGTTCCGGGCCTCGAAGTACCAGAGGAACATCCACAGGATGTCCCGCGGGGGGATGAAATCGGCGTCGAAGACGGTCACATACTCCGCCCTGGGGTCCATGAGCTCGATGGCTTTCCCCAGGGCGCCCCCCTTGAACCCCGAACGATCCTTCCTGTGCACCACCTTGACGAGGGGGCCTACACCGTTCAGGCTCACCTCCTTCAGTATCTCGACGGTCTCGTCCCTCGAGTCGTCCGCCACGAGGATCTCGTAGGAGGGATAATCGATCTCGGCGCAGGCTTGGAGTATCCTCCTGGCGACGTTCTTCTCGTTGTAGAACGGGAGATGTATGGAGACGAATGGCGGTTCTCGGTCTCGGAGCCCTCCTTTGAAGCTTGGGGGGTTGAAGTTTTCCGGCTCCAGGTTTCCGCCTGATTCCTTTTCCCGTGCCTCCGTCTTAATGCTATGGCCAGGGTTCTTTTCACCTCTCCAACCCACGTATAGGGCCATCAGGATCGAGGCATAGTATTTGCATGCGAATGCGAAGAATACGAGACCAATCGTCAGGGCTGCATACGAGAGCAGGTTCGCTAGGCCCACGGGCGCTATTCCACCACCCCCCTTCCCAATGTGTGGCTGTGTTGAACGCAACTACACTTCGTCGATGTGCAGGTGTGTCTAGCCCAGAGCCGCCGAAGTTTGATTAAAGGTTTATCCGTAAATGATAAAAAGACTAAAAATTATCCCTGATTTCATTACAGGGTTAGGGATCCATCACTATCCGATCTTCTCTATCCGCAAGGCGATCTCCTTCAGGGTCCAAGTGAAGGGATGCCCCGGCTTGTCCCTGATGAAGAGGGAGGCCCTCTGGGCGAGAAGGATATCGCAGAAACACGGTATAATGGCGAGGGGGGGCTGGGAGAACCTGGCCCTCACCTCCTCTATGAGGGCGTTTTTACTGTTCCCTACTATGTCGTGGGGCATCGCCTTGTTGATGACTATGAGGGCCTTCTTCTCGAAGGGCTTGTAGAGGTCCCTGTACATCCTCTGGGACCCCTCCAAATCCAGGATGTCCATGGTGGCGACGATCATGGAGAGGTCCGAGCCCACCACCGCGTTCACCGAGGAGTACTGGATCCCGGGGCTGGTGTCTATCAGGATCAGGTTGGCGTCCATCAGGTCGGAGAGCTCCTCCTTCAGGCGGAGCACCTTCTTCAGCGCCCTGGCCTGCCACTTCCGGTCTTTCCTCGCGATCTCCCGCATGGCGTCGAGCTCAACGTTCGCGAAGCCTACCCTGAGAGTGCCGCTGCATCCGAGCCTCTCGCTGAGATCCACCATGACCTCCCCGAGCTTGGCCTTGCCATCGATGTAGTCGTTCATGTAACGGTGGGAGCCCTTTTCTGCCTGGAAGATGGTGACGAGGCTGGGGGCCCTGAAGTCGAAATCAAGGAGCGCCACGTTGAGCCCCCTGGAGGCGAGGATGGCAGCGAGGTTGCTGGCGATAAGGCTCTTACCCGTGCCCCCCCTGCTGGAGTGGATCGAGATCATCCGAGTCATATCACCCATCGTCCCCCCTGACCGAGAAATACACCCTCCTGCCTCCCCGATCTTTTCTGAGGTATCCCATCCGGACGAGCTGGTTCAGGTACCCGCTCTCCATCGCCCTCGACCTCCGGGTCATATCCGAGACTTCCCCCGCCGTAATTCTCCCCTCGTCGCAGACAATTGAGGCCGCCTTCCTCAAGTGATCCGGGAGGGCTAGGAGGGTCATCACGTCGAGGGTCTCGAAATCCATTTGTGAAGCGGGGGGTATCACCCGTATCAACTTCTTCCAGAGTCCTTCCGTATCCTTCGTCTCGAGGCATTCTATCCCATACTGTTTCGCCAATAGTTTCGCCGACTCTGTGAGTCGGGGGATGGCTACTATGAGAGACTTGAAGGGGTTGCAGTCGTAGGATTTGGCGAACATGGCGATCACCGGGGCTTCTCCGTGGGGTTGATGGGAGATGGCGAAATCGATGACAAGAGACCTGTCTTTTCGCCCCTCGGGATACGCGACGATGTCGAACTGATGCCGGATATCCGAACGCCCGGCCATGGTTCCAGGGCAATGCGTGGTGAAACCCCTTTCAGTGAGAAATTCGATGAGGGGTTTCACGAGGAGCATGCTGGATGCGTCCTCGATGGCTTCCGGGTGAATCGTGTAACTATATACGGGTCTCAGGGAGGATTCGTCGATCGTGGTGTTGGATCCGCATCGTCGGCATCTCATTATGGATTCAAATACCGGTTTTGACAGGTCTTCACTTGAATCATCCTCCATCTCCACCTCCAGGGAGAGGACCGCACCACATCCTTTACAGGAGAGGACATACCCGCAGGCATGTTTATCGAGAATATTGTTGTCAGCCAGGGACTCTAGGAACGTTTCAGCGTCGGACGGATCGTCAACTATAG
>JADHWM010000112.1 GCA_016783485.1 Candidatus Bathyarchaeota archaeon | reverse complement strand
GGGTCATCGCCCTCACGGTGCCCATGGAGTACGAGGAGACCATGTACAGCCCCACCCGCCTCGAGGTCGCCACCGTGATGGGCTACAGCAGGATGCACATCCTAGCGGGCCATGTCGCAGAGTTCATCAGGGGCCTCGGATACCACGCCGTCCCCTGCGGCAACGACACCGCCCTCAGCGTCCCCATCGCGATCCAGGCCGGGCTCGGCCACCTGGGGCGCCACGGCCGCCTCATCACCTGGGAAAAAGGCCCTCTGGTTCGCATCTGCAAGATATTCACCGACCTGCCCCTCCCCCAGAGCTCCCAGGCGCCAGGGGGCATCATCGAGTTCTGCGAGGCATGTAAGAAGTGTGCCAGGCACTGTCCGAGCCAGTCGATACCCCACGACCCCAGGGAGTGGGAGGGGCCCGGCGAGTTCAACAACCCCGGGGCCTTCAAGTGGTACTGCGATGCGGAGAAGTGCCTCGACTACTGGCACGAGATAGGGCACGGGTGCAACAACTGCTTCAGGGTCTGCAGCTTCACCAAGCCCCTGGGGCTTCAGCACGATCTGGTGAAATGGTTCATCAGGAATGTGCCCATGCTCAACGGGTTCTGGGTCTGGGCCGACGACGCGATGGGCTACGGCAAGATGAAGGATCCCCGGAAGTACTGGGAGGAGACCCGATGAGGTACGTCCACACCAACATCGTCGCCGAGGACTGGAAGAGTCTCGCAGATTTCTATGTGAAAGTCTTCGGCTGCACCCCTGTTCCCCCCGAGAGGGACCTGTCCGGGGAATGGCTCGAGAAGGCTACAGGCATCGTGGGAGCCCACATCAGGGGGATCCACCTCAGGCTCCCTGGCCATGGTGAGGGTGGGCCCACACTGGAAATCTTTCAGTACGACGCGGACCACGAGCATACAGCGCCCCTGGCGAGCAGGCCCGGCCTCGGTCATATTGCGTTCGCTGTGGAGGAAGTGGCGGCAGTGAAGGTCGCCGTGCTCGAAGCCGGCGGAGGCGCGGTGGGCGAGGTCGTGAGCGTTGAGATCCCCGGCGCCGGGGGCATCGAGTTCGTCTATCTCACAGATCCCGAGGGCAACATAATCGAGATTCAGCGGGTGAAATGAGCGTCCGATCTCGAATCAGGCGTTAGTCGAGGATTCTCTCGAACTCCACAGTGTTGAAAACGGGCTTGAACCCTATCCCCTCATACATTCTGCGTGCCGGCAGGTTATCCACGTGGGTGCCCAGATACGCGTACCGGTAGCCTTCCGACCTTAGGGCATAACAGGTGCTCAAAACCAACGCTGTGGCTATCCCCCGCCTCCTGTACTCTGGGAAGACTCCCACGGGCCCCACGACCCCTCTCGTCTCATCATTCTTCCGTGCGAATGAGCCTGCGAACCCCGCGGGCTCCCCATCGATCCAGGCGACCCTGAAAAACTCGGGGGGAGACCTCCCCATTTCTTGGCTGAATATTTCATTGAAGAACCGTTGAGCCCCGTCCTTGGTGGTTGTCAGGGGATCCCAGCTGAAGTAGGTCTTGTCGCGAGGGTCAGATGAGAACGCCCTCAGGGTATAACCCACGAGGTCGTCGATGCTCAGATTCTCCCTGCCCGTGATCCTGAGCCCCCGGATGTCCTTCGCTCCAAGTCCCGCTATTTGCGAGAGATCCGCGAGCATCTGGAGCCCCGTCGGCCCCCGCTGGCTGAACCCGCATCCCCTGTACAATCCGTCTAGCCAGGCGGCATGGGCTGGGGCGTCGCAGGGGTATCGGAGGGTGAACTCCAACTTTTCGACTCCCCAGTCCCCGAGTTTCTCGCATGCTCTTTCAAGAAGGGCCTCCCCCACACCCATACCTCTTCCAGCATGGGTGACTCCCGGTTCCCAGGGGCCCATCTTCCCAACGCTTCCCAGTACCTGGACGCTGAGGACCCCGAGGGGCTCCGGCTCGCTCCCATGGCATGCGATCAGGAAGAAGCTATCGCCTCCGTGGATGCTATCTAACCTCTCGAGTTCCTCTTCGGGTTTATACCAGAACTTGACATCCGAGTCGAACCAGGGGGCGCCCTTCATGCATTCCTCCCACAAGGCCAAAAACCTCTCCAGGGAGGCCTCCTCCCGGATCTCGAACATCGATTATCCCTAGAACGTGCCCCGATTTATCTCTGCCCGAGAATCTGGATGAGCCTTATCCTCGCCTGACACGTTTCACATTCTCCGTGAGTCGCACCGTGATATTTTCGTTCGAATTCGTTGAACAGTCATCCATTTAATCGTGGATTAGGGGTTCCAATATGGGTATCTCCGTTCCATGAGGTTCCTTAAGACCCCATCACGCCCATGTAATTCCTCGGTTAAAATGAAGCGCAGCAAAGTCTTGGCTCTGGTGACCATCGTCATGATGGCGGCCCTCGTGGCCTCACCTGTATTAGCGAAGACACCGAGCCTCACAAACAACAGTAGGAACAGCGTGTCGGTGCAGAAACCTGAACCCCAGGCCTGGGTCCCCATGAAGGCCCAGGTGAACGCCCGCAGCCTGAACCGCAGCCAGGCGTTGGGAGTGCCGGAGGAGATCCCCGAATACGACGAGGCCGAGATCGACGCCCTCCTGAAGGAGTACGAGGACGTCACCGTGCCAGAGGACGGGGCCAGGCGCCCCCTCTGGATCCTCTTAGCGAGGGGCTTCTCCTGGGAGCTCGACGACGCGGTGAGCGTCAACGACGAGGCCCCCGAGGAGAGGATACCCGCGGGGATGCGCCTCGCCATCAAGGTCGTCCTGACCACCGAGGACTTTACCGTCTTCAAGGTGGTGAGGGGAGTCGTGGGCAACGACGGCGAGAGGCATCAGGTCGAGGGCTACGGGATACTCTTCAACGAGGAGAGGTTCTTCGTGATGAAGCTCCAGGGAGAGGGCCTAGAGCTGAAGGCCGTCGGGAGGGTCGACGGGGCCCGTTGGGGCGTCAGGGTCTCCATGAAGGGCAAGATGAGCGTCGAGGACACCGACTACGGCTTCCAGATGAGGGGGAGGGCCTGGAGGATCAGGCCAAGGCTCCAACGGGCTGCCCCCGAGGAAGTGGAGCCCGGCACCACACCCTAGGAATCGCCAATCTCACCTTTTTTTTTATTTTAAATGGTGTCAATGAGCCTAGGCTCAGACACGTCGTAAGCCGAGTTTCAACTTCTTCCCGTCGATGTCGAACTCGTCGCTGTAGGCGCCCCCGGGGGCCTCTCCCTTGGTGAGTTCCACGGACAGCGTCTCCGCCTTGATATAGTCCCCTTCGGCCTCGAAGACCTCCTCGATGGAGGGGTCTCCCGAGTAGTACGTCGCGATGCTGTCATCGATCTCAAAGTCAGCCTCCTTCCTCAGGGATTGGATCCTCCGGACTACGTCCCGGGCTATCCCTTCCCTCTCCAGCTCCGGGGTGATCTCGGTCCTCACGCCCACCAGGAGCCCGGGTTCCTCGACCACCGAGTATCCCTCCACCTGGACGGGGACCACCTCCGCCTCCTCGGGGAGGACCTCGACGGTGGCTCCATCGACGGTGATCTCGACCGCTTCGCCGTTCTGAAGCCTGACGGCCTCGGCCTTACCCAGCGCCTTGATCGCCTCGGCGACCCGTGGAACGTTTCTGCCGTGCTTCTTGCCTAGGAGGGCGTAGACGGGTTTCACCTCGAGGCCCATTAGCTCACCGGTCTCACTGGTGAACCTCACCGCCTTGACGTTGAGCTCCTCCTCGACGAGCCCCCTCAGGCTCACGAGCCTCTCAATATCGTCTGCATTGGCGACCACCACCGCCTCCGCGAGGGGCTGGCGGAGCTTGATTCCGCTGGTGTTCCGGGCGGCACGGCCCATGCTGCTCACCCTCACCGCGAGATCCATCCTCTCCATGAGCCCCTCGTCCACGAGCCCCTCATCGACCTCGGGCCAGGAGCAGAGGTGGACGCTCTCGGGGGCGTCGGGCTCGGCTCCCCGGACCAGCCTCTGGTAGATCGCCTCGGTGAGGAAGGGCGTGACGGGGGCCATGAGGAGGGTCAGCGTCTTGAGACATGTGTAGAGCGTGGAGTAGGCGGCCCTCTTGTCGTCGTCCGCCTCGCTCCTCCAGAACCTTCGCCTGCTCCTTCGGACGTACCACCGGCTGAGGACATCGACGAACCTCTCGACCTCCTTGCAGGTGGAGAAGACCTCGTACTTGGCTAGCTCCTCGGTGGCGTGCCCCACGAGGGAGTTGAGCCTCGACAGGATCCATCTGTCCAGCTCGGTGAGGGCCTCGGGCCGCTGGTCGGGGGTCCATCCGTCGAGCTCGGCGTAGATCGTGAAGAAGTTGAAGACGTTCATCAGGGGCATGAAGAAGAGGCGCTTCACGTCCCCCGCCACTGTGTAACCGAAGAGGATGTCGTTCTCGGGCTTCCAACTGCAGAAGAGCCACCTCATCGTGTCGGCCCCCATGGTATCCGCGGCGTCGTCGAACCAGATGGCGTTGCCCCAGCTCTTGTGCATCTGGCGGCCGTCCTCGGCGAGGACCGTGCCGTGGCCCATGACCACCTCGAAGGGGGTCCTCCGCTCCAGGATGGTGCTCATCGCGAGCATGGAGTAGAACCAGTTCCTGAACTGGCCGATGTAGCACTCGGTGATGAAATGGGCGGGGAACCACTTGTCCCAGAACTCCCTGTCGGTCCGGTAATCCAGGGTGGAATATGCGATGATGCCGGCGTCGAGCCACGGGTTTCCCACGTCGGGGATCCGGCTCGCCGTGCCCCCGCACTTGGCGCACCGTATCTTCACGGCGTCCACGTAGGGCTTGTGGGGGCTGTGCCCCCGGAACTCGTCCCAGCCCTCGACGGCCCGCTCCTCGAGCTCCTCCTTGCTCCCCACGACGTCGAACCAGCCGCAGTCGGGGCAGGTCCAGATGGGGAGGGCGAGGCCGTAGTAGCGCTTCTTGGAGATCATCCAGTCGTGCATGTTCTTGAGCCAGTCCAGCTCCCGGGCGAGGCCGAAACCGGGTATCCACCGGGCCTGCATCGCGGAGTCCATCATCTGATACCGGAGGTTCGCCTCCTTCTCCTCCTCGGTGACCTCCTCGAGGGGCTTGTCCAGGACCCGGCCCATGTCGATGAACCACTCCTGGGCGTGGAGGAAGACCAGCTCGCTGTCGCACCTCCAGCAGACGGGGTACCTGTGG
>JADHWM010000111.1 GCA_016783485.1 Candidatus Bathyarchaeota archaeon | reverse complement strand
GCCCTGGAGAGGCACATCGATAAGTACGACCCCTACATCGGCCACCCCGTCCTCAGCGTGAACAAGATCCAGGGGGAAGGCGCCGTGATGAACCAGGTCCCCGCGGAGTGCACCTTCAGCATCGACCACCGGATGATCACCGGGGAGACCCCGGAGACCATCGAGGCGGAGGTGAAGGAGGTCCTAGACAAGGCAGGGGAGGGGGACCCGGACTGGAGCTGGGAGTTCATCGCGCAGAAGAACGAGGAAGGCGAAATCATATACTCGCCCCCCAGCATCACGGGCCCCGAGACAGAGCTGGGGAAGGCGTTCTACAGGGCGGTACCCGCCGCCCTTGACAGGGAGCCCGAACTCTTCGTGGAGTGGGCGGGGGGCACCGACGGACGCCACTACCGGCACGCGGGGATACAGACCATAGGATTCGGCCCCAACGGGGAGCACGCCCACGGCCCCGACGAGTTCGTCTACGTGGACACCCTGGTGGCCCAGGCTAAGGTCTACCTCGCCCTGGCCCTGGAGTTGGAGGAGGGCTAGCCCCCTCAGGGCTGCCCCAGCACGATGGATCTGAGGAGGAGGCTCCGGCTCTCCTCGAGGACGAGGAAGTCCCCGATGTAGTAGTCGACATCCATCTCCACCTTCACGGTTCCCGCCTCCTGGGAGAGCCAGAGGAGCTCCGAGGACTCCACGACTAGGATGTCGTCTATCCTGTCGAGGTCGTCCGTCTCCATGAAAACTATCTTGGCGCACCAGTACAGGGTCCCGTCCCCCGCCTCGACGTACTCGAACCCGACCACCGTGCCCCGGCTCTCCAGCTGGCCCCTGTAAGTGACGTTCCCGAAGGTGAGGTTGTAGCCCACCCTGTAGGCCCAGCCCTCATCCTCCTCGAGGGGGTACGGGAGATCCGGGAGGGGTTCGTCGTAGACCTGCTCGACGTCGTCTGAGAACCAGCTCACGAGGCGCCCCTCCTCGTCCAGGGTGTATATGGTGGTCCTGTCGGGTCTCTCGGCGCGTATCTCGGTCTCGGATATGATGGACCAGATCATCTCGCTCTCCTCGCCGTCTATCACCTCGTCGAATATCTTCACTGTCCCCACAGGCAAATCGGGCTCGGTGACATTTCGGGGCTCCTCGGGCTCCTCCGGCTCCACGATGACGGGGACGCGGATCTCGGTGATCTCCGCGACCAGGTTCATGATTACCTGGTAGTTGTCCTCCAGGTAGGCGTAGGGCTCCATCATGAATGTGATGTCCCCGAAGGCGACGGTGGTCCCGTTCCCCTTGGCGAGGACACTTATCGGTGCGTACCGGCCCTGCTGCTCCGAGGAGGAGCTGAAGGTGTCGCCGCTGGTCCAGGCGGCGTCGCTGTCCGTGGAGTGGAGATATGTGGCGGTGAGGAGGACCAGGGCCTCGACGTCCTTGGTGAAGTTGGTGTCGTCGAAGCTCCTCACGTAGATGTTCCTGTAGAGGCCGTACATCTCCTCGAGGTTGTAGAGGTAGCCCTGCCCGAAGGTGAGGCCGTACCTGTTCGCGATGCTGTTGATGGGCCTCAGGGGGTCCCCGTTGTCGTTGAACTCCGTGGCGGGGTCGTAGAAGAAGAGGAGGAGCCGTCCCTGCTTTACGAAGTCGTCGATGACCTGGAACTCGTCCGCCGAATAGGTCTCCGTGGGGGCCGCGATGATGAGGCACGCCGCCGATGCGAGGGAGTCCTCCACGCTGTTCCATGTGCCCTCGTACGCCGTGTATACCCCCCTCATGGAGAGCTCCGCCGAGAGGAGGTGAAAGGCCCCGGAGGGTACCTGGTTCCCGTGGCTAAGATCCACCACCACCCTCCCCTTCTTGGTCTCCAAGTCGCCGTCGGTCACAGTCTCCGTCGCGACCACGGACTCGTTCCCGAACTGGTAGGCCTGGGCGGGGAGGTAGAGATAATACATGGCCGGGGGCGGGTAGAGCTCGTTGAGATAGGGAATGGTGAGCTCCCTCCATGGGAGGGCTCCCCCGCCCAGGGTCGCGACGCCGTCCCTGGTCTCCCCCTCGGCGAGGAGGTCGACGATGGCGTAGGACTCGACCCCGGCCTCAGTTACGACGTGCTCCACGGCCTTCTGGAGGGCCCCGATCTCATCCACGAGACCCGAGCCGATGGCCTCGCTCCCCATGTAGATGGCGCCCGTCCGCAGCCTCGTCCCCGAGACCTTGAGCCGGTCCCCCCTCCCCTCCTCGACAGCCCCTGCAAAGTTCTCGAGGGTGTTGCTGATGTTGAGGGGGAACATGAGCCTGGAGAAGCCTGTGATCTTGTAGGGCCCCGTCTCGACGCTCCTCTCCGAGGGGCTGAGCCCCGAGGGGGCCGTCCCAATCACGCCGATGTTCCCCACCATCGCGGAGGGGGCGGCGATGATATAGTCGGTCCCCGCGGCGATGTAGTATCCCCCCGAGAGGGCGGTCACCAGGGATGAGGTGACTGGCTTCCTCTCCTTGAGCGCCAGGACGTCGAGGTAGATCTCCTCGATGAGGTGGGCGAAGCCACCGGGGGAGTTGATCTTGATCACGACGCCCTTGATGCTGGAGTTCCCGATGGCCCTGCTGATCGCGCCCACGATGGCCTGGGTCCCCTCGACGGTGAGGATGGGCCCGTCGATGCTGATGACCCCGATGAAGCTACGCTCCACGGGGGCGCTCCCATCGAGGTACAGGTAGGCGAAGCCCGAGATGATGACGATGATCGCGACGAACAGAACGATGAAAAGCCTCCTCTCGAGGCCCGTGCTCTCTCTCTCCAAATGCATTATCCCTCGTTGAATCTAGTTAAGGAATGCATCGTCGTGATAAAAACGTTCATCCCGACTCTCGCCCGGTGTCACGGTCCCAGGGGCATCTCGAGGGTGCAGGTGGTCCCTTTCTCAGGGTCGGTCACAATGGATAGGTCCCCTCCGTGGGCCTTGACGACCCTGAGGGCGATGGGGAGGCTGAGCCCGGTCCCATCTCTGGCCTTGTAGGCGAAGGGGGTGAAGAGGGTCTCCGGGGTCGCCTCGGGGAAGCCCGTCCCCGTATCCGAGACGGTGACCGAGAATCGGTCTCCCCGCTGGAGCGTCTCGACGCTGACCCTGCCGCCTTCGGGCATCCCGTTGATCGCGCCGTCTACGAGGTCGTGGATGACATTAACCAGCTTGTTGGGGTCTACGTAGACCCTAGTGATCCCCGGATCCAACGTTTTAACCAGATCGACGCCGGATGGGATAACCACGTCCCGGAGGGCGGTGTCAACGATTTTTTCGATCCTGGTGGTTGTTCGGATGATCTCGTGGCCCCTGTAGTACTCCCTGAAGCGGTCCAGCATGTGGGAGATGTCTCTGACTGCTCCGTTGATCTCGTCGAGGAGCTCCCCCTGATTGGGCTCCGATACGAGGAGGTAGGTGCAGTTCCTGACGGTCTGGAGGGGGCCCCTGAGGTCGTGGGCGAGCCCGGAGAAGATGGCTCCGATCTCCACGAAGAGCCCGTCCTCCTGGGTCCTCCTCGCCTCCTCGTCGATCTTTGCCCCGATATCCTCCAGGAGGGCCTCATAGTTCGCTTCCTTCGCCGTGAATGCGTCGAGAACCCCGCTGCTCCGGAGGAGCGCATCGACTCCAGCCAGGACGCGGTCCAGGCTGCGGTTGGAGTCATCTCGGTCAGAGCCATTCACTGTATCGTCAACCGCTACGACGACTCTCCTCCGAATATTATGTCATATTGGTTAATGTATTTTAATTTCACCTGTTTTAACCATAAGTTATTTTCAATACTAAATATGATCCCATCAGTATTGCTTTGTTTCATCATCATATTTACGCTAATAATCTTGATTTAGAAAAACTCCTTTTTCGCTGGGTATATCGAAGAATTACCTCATCCTAGCGGCTCATGATATTCTTCGGGAAACTCTGCTGGCCTCTGTGGAAACCCCTAAGAGAGAGAGTGGGGGTTTACTCAGAGAGTTGAAGAAGAGAAGGGCAGCACTCACGGCCCTAGCGGGGGGCCTATTCATCTTCGCACTGAAGCTCGTAGCCTGGGCCATCTCGGGGTCCGTGGCCCTCCTGTCCGACGCCCTGGAGTCCATCGTGAACCTCGTGGCGTCGGGGATGATGCTGTTCTCGGTCATCGTCTCCGAGAAGCCCGCCGACGAGTCCCACCAATACGGCCACGAGAAGGTGGAGAACATCTCGATGCTCGTCGAGGGGGGTCTCATCGTCACCGCGGGCCTCTTCATCGTCCACGAGGCCCTGGGGCGGATCAGCGAGCCCACGGCCCTAACGAGGGTCGGGTATGCCCTCGGAATCTCGTTGTTTGCGACTGCCTTGAACGGTTTGCTCTCCTGGTATCTCTCAAGGACCGCCGAGGAGACGGACTCCCTGGCGCTGGAGGGGGATGCGAAGCACCTCCTCTCGGATGTGGTCTCCTCCTTCGGTGTGGCTGCGGGGCTCTACGTCGCCAGCCTCACGGGCTGGAGCGTGCTGGACCCGATACTGGCCATGCTCGTATCGGTCCTGGTCTTCAAGATGGGGCTGGAGCTCGTCTACAAAGCCTCCCAGGGGTTGATGGACCGGTCTGCCCCCGAGGAGGAGGCGAAGATCATGGAGATCATGGAGAGGCACCAGAGCCGGTTCGTGGATTACCATGACGTCAAGACCCGGAGGAGCGGGGGGAGGGTCTACTCGGAGCTCCACCTCTCCATGGATGGATCCGCCACGGTCCAGGAGTCCCATGACTTCGTGGACCACCTCGAGGAGGACCTGAGGAACGAACTCCCCGAGGTGACCATCACCATCCACGTGGAGCCGTCAGAGCGGGAAGAGCCTCATAGCGACCTCGATGTATAGGTTGCGAAGTATCAGTGCTGGATCTTTCTCGAGAGCTCCACGGCTTTCTGGTCCCCGTGGCGTACCCGGTAGGCGAGGAGCCCGGTCCTCAGGACGGCGCTGGCGGGGCCGTGGGCTGGGTCGTACATCCCGGTGAACTTGTCGCAGGGAAACTCGGCGCAGAGGCCGCAGTGCTCGACGCCGTGCTCCGCGGCGCAGGCGTATGTGGAGCACTCCCCCCAGAAGGGCTTCCCCTGTATGACCGTGCAGCCTGGGCACCGGGGCTTCTTCTCGCCCTTGAAGTACTCGCAGTCGTCGCAGACGGTGCCGCAAGCGGTGAATATTGGTGACTCTGCCATGGTGAGACTCCCGCGTCCGGAGTGTATAAGACTATAGAAGCCACTGGGAGGGGGTCACCGGTGAACGTGAGTCGATGCCAGCTTCTGATTCATAGTTCGGGAGATTCAGAAAGGCCCCGGAGAGCCACGATTGGAGGTGGTTATCCTCGGCT
>JADHWM010000110.1 GCA_016783485.1 Candidatus Bathyarchaeota archaeon | reverse complement strand
CGACAACGGCTATGCGATCTCCATCTATTTTAGAATATTAAGAACCACGGGATCTCCGCTAAGGATAAAACTGGATATAACTCGGAGGGATAGGGAAATTAAACTGCTTTATTACGAAAAGAGAAGGATAATTCATCCTTTTTCTGATGTTGTCGAGACCAGTGTACTGTCCTACTCGTTTGAAGAGGTATTCGCTGAGAAGATTAGGGCACTATTTGAAAGAACGAGATCACGCGATCTATATGATGTTTGGAGGCTATCACAACTGGGGCTAGATGTCTCATCCATTATCAACGATAAATTCTGTTTCAAAGAAGTCACGTTTAACCTCGAAACATTAATTGAGAGGAGGAAGGATTTCGATGGTTCTTGGGAGGCTTCCTTGAAACACCAATTAAGCGTTCTTCCAGATTTTGAAAAAGTCTTTGAGGATGTTGTTAAATATCTGAAAAATCTTTCTCTAGAGATTTAGTTCCTGACTAGTGAATAATTTTAGCTTTCCTGGTCCCAGCTGCCATTTAACCTCGCTCTTCTATCAATTTGGTATAATAAGATTAGTGCATTTTCTTTAACAAGAATTTATTTCCGTTGAGTTCCTTTTCTAGTTCCCAACCCTGTTTAAGCATCAGGATCATGTTGTCCTCTCCTTGTATAATCTCATAGTTATTATTATGATTCTCACCGAAACGTTTCAGTGAAAATTCAGGAGAACTTTCACGGCTGAATTCTATTCTTAGCTTGCGGAATTCTTCAACTGCTTCATCAACGGTTTTCGATCTTGCGAGAAGTTCTTGTAGCTTTGCTAGTTGTTCATTTTCATAGCCCAGCATCCTTGCTGTATCGATTAACTGTCTTTTTCTCATTGACTCTTCGGATAATGAGTCTCCGAGGAGGTATCGTCTTGCTCTTTCATAGGCGGCTCTCATATTTTCGATCAAATCATCAGGAAGTGATGCTTTGTTTGAACTGTATCGTGCTGCCATCTCACCTTTATGCCCCATCCAATAGACGCGATAATTATTCTCAAGGACTCCATCACTCACTGCGATCAGAAGGCGGGTTGAAAAATAGCTTCTTAAAACATATGGTCGATATTGATACGTTGGTCTCATTGCATTCCGAATATCTCGACTAATTAAAGCAGTGGTAATATGTCCCCCTTCAATGCCTCGAAGAGCTCTCCAACCTTTATTCCTCTGAGAGGACGAAACAACGGCAAGTGGAGATGATTCATTTAACTCCTCTCCACCTTTCTTTCTTCGTTGGAGATATGCGATTATGTCTCTGCATGTTTCACGTGGATAAAACGTTCTATACTTATAACCCGCCTTGCTTAATTCTTGTCTTACTTCTACAAGAGTGGGTGTTTTAGAGAATGTTAATTCATCAATATCCAGTTCCGGTAAGTCTCCAAGTTTCAATCCATCGTTGATATGCTGATGTCCGAGAACTTCGGGACGAAGACCAGCGTAAGCAACTGCTCCAACACAGATCCTTCCTCGCATAGAGGCGGCGCTTCGGATATCTTGGACTTCCTGAACTGTGGGAATTTTCTCTTTATCAAGTGTGGGCGTATAGTTCCTGTTGCTAATCTTGATTTTCCTAACGAATGTCACACCATGCCAATTCGCCCAACTCTTCACGCTCTTTAAATAGTTCTCGATGCTCCCAGGAGCGTAACCTTCCTTCTCCTGTTTACCTACGAATGCCATGAGCCGTTTCTCGAACCTATCACGATCATTCAAGATCTGCTCGGTCAATTCATCTAGAGTTATTCCCATAATCCCAAGGAAACGATACAGGACCCTGGCTCCCTCAATTGCGGTGGTCGGGGAGCCCCTCGCAAGGTTATCAAACCAAAGGTGAAAGTCCTCATTTTCTTCATAAAGTCTATACCATTTGGCACGCACCGGCATTCTCCATTCTACTCGATTCCCATTACGGGGCCCTGTTCGACGGGAGAAATCCATTATTACAACCACAAGAAAATGGTAAAACAAACCTAAAAAAGTATCGAAAATGAACTTAAGGATTGGTGGGCCGGGTGAGACTTGAACTCACGACCTCTGCGGTGTGAACGCAGCGTCCTACCAGGCTGGACTACCGGCCCAACGACACCCATACCTTGACGGGCTCCTGTAAAAATCCTTTTCGTCGCCCGGTGCACCGATTCCGGGCTTTGTGTGTCTCCTCCACCGTGTCGTTACTTTTATATGCCCGTGTTGAGGGGTTGATGCTACTACAGAGGGAATGAACATGGGGTATCGTTTTATTAACTGACTTCCCAGAACACGTAAAGTTTTTCGACACAACCCTCCGCGACGGGGAACAGACCCCGGGAATATCCTTGACACCTGAGAAGAAGCTCAGCGTAGCCAGGGCCATCGACACGCTCGGGGTCGAGGTCATCGAGGCGGGCTTCGCATGCATCTCCGAGGGAGAGTTCGAGGCCGTGAAGCTCGTCGCCTCCGAGGGGCTCGACGCAGAGATATGCAGCGCCACCCGGGGGGTCATCAAGGACATCGACACCGCCATCCAGGCCGGGGTCGACAGCGTCAACATCATCATCCCCACCTCGGACCTCCACATCAAAACCAAGCTCGGGAAGACCCGGGAGGAGGTCCTGGAGATGGCCGCCGCGGCTGTGGCCCACGCCAAAGACCACGGCCTCGTCGCCGAGATCTCCACCGAGGACGGCTCCCGGGCCGACAGGGAGTACCTGAAGACCCTCATCGGGGGAGCCTTCGAGGCGGGGCTCGACAGGGTCACCGTCTGCGACACCGTGGGAACCCTGACCCCCGGCGAGGCCTACGACCTCTACTCTGAGATGCGGGCGGCCTTCCCAGGGGAAGTGCTTGGGGTCCACTGCCACAACGACTTCGGCCTCGGTGTCGCGAACAGCCTCTCCGCCCTGGGGGCGGGGATCGACATGGTCCACGTCACGGTGAACGGGATCGGTGAGAGGGCGGGGAACGCCTCCCTCGAGGAGGTCGCCGTCGCCCTCAGGCTCCTCTACAAGGTGGAGACCAGCGTCCGGTTGGAGAAGCTCACCAGCGTATCCCGGATGGTGAGCCACATCACCGGGATGCCGGTGCAGGCCAACAAGGCCATCGTGGGCGCCAACGCCTTCGCCCACGAGTCCGGCATCCACACCCACGCCATCTCCAAGGATCCCACGACCTACGAGGCCATCAGCCCCGAGCTGGTGGGGGCCGCAAGGCGCATGGTCTCCGGGAAGCACGCCGGCTCCACGGGGCTTACAAAGTCCCTGGCGGAGATGGGACTCCAGCCCTCCAAGGAAGAGTTCGGGGAGATCATGGCCAGGGTGAAGGTCCTCGGGGACAACGGGAAGGGGGTCACCGACGCCGACCTCCTCGACTTCGCCGAGGCCGCCATGGGCCTCAGGGTGGAGCCCATGATAATCCTCGACGAGTACACCGTGACCACCGGTAACAGGATCACCCCCACCGCCTCGGTGAAGATGAGGCTCGACGGGGTCGCGAAGCTAGAGGCCGCGACGGGGAACGGCCCCGTGGACGCGACTCTCAACGCCGTGAGCAAGGCCCTCCCCCAAGACCAGCAGATCCAGCTCGACACATACCACGTCGAGGCCATCACCGGGGGGACCGACGCCGTGGTGAACGTCGAGGTCCGCCTCCGGCGGGGGGACAGGATCGTCAACTCCACGGGGGTCAACGAGGACATCGTCCAGGCGAGCATCGAGGCCTACGTGAGGGGGATGAACGTCCTCCTCGTCAACGGCAAGAACAGGAAGACGGGCTAGGGCCCCCAACCTTTTATCCTCCACCGACCGAATCAGCCCCGGGAACCCCGCATGACCCAAGGTCTCCGCATAGGCCTCCTCGTACCCTCCAGCAACACCACCATGGAGCCCGACTTTTACGCCATGGCCCCCAGGGGAGTCACCATCCACACCGCAAGGATGAGGCTCTCGAAAGTAACCCCTGAAGCCCTGATCCGGATGGCCGAGGACACCGAGAGGGCCGCGGGCCTCCTCGCCGACGCAGGGGTAGAGATCATCGTCTACGGGTGCACCACGGGCTCCCTCGTGGGGGGAGCCGAGTGGGAGGAGGGCCTCGTGAGAAGGATCGAGGAAGAGACGGGGATACCCGCCGTCTCCACGAGCAGCGCCGTGGTGGAGGCCCTGAGGAGCCTCGGAGCGAGACGCATAGGGGTGGCGACCCCCTACTCGGAGGAGCTCAACTGCCTGGAGAAGAGCTTCCTGGAGGACCTCGGATTCCAGGTGACGGGCATACGAGGCCTCGGCCTCCTGGACAACCTCGATATCGGACGGGTCCGCAGGGGGACCCTGGAGGATGTCACACGGGAGGTTGCAGATGAGGCCGACGCGGTCTTCATCAGCTGCACGAACCTGCCCGTCGTGGGTCTGATCGAGGAGTTCGAGAAGGAATTTAACAGGCCCGTGGTCACCAGCAACCAGGCATCGATGTGGGCGGTCCTCCGAGGCAGGGTTAGCCCTGGAGTGGACGGCTTCGGGAAACTAATGAGAAACTTTTGATAGGCTCAGCGGGCCCGACCCTTCACTCTCTTAGGCCTCAGGTTTTTACTGCGGCACTTCCGGCACTTCATCGCCTTGGGGGGATTCGTGACACCGCAGCTCCTGCAAACGGATTTGTCCACTAGGTGCTTGCGCGCCAGCGCCAGCTTGAAGGGATCCCTCAACGACATCAATAGGCCTCCGTGTTACCCCCATCTGAGGGGCTCTGCAATTAAAGGTTCCCCCATATTTGACCTTTACTAAAGGGGCCCAGGGCCAGTTCATAGCTATACAGGGCATCTCTCCTGTGATGAGGGCCCGATCACGGTTATTTTGATCAAGAAACGTGTGGATCTCGATTTCAAAAATCGAATATAAGAAAGCAAGTTTCATATAATTTTAACAAGCAAATTTCGTTGAAATAGTCAACTATTACGGATCTCTCGTCCATACCTTTAGACGCGAATAGTCATTCGTTTTGCTTTTATTGGTTCCTACCGATAATTTTTTGCTTTCAGAGGTTCAGCTATGGACATCGTTTCGGAGACAGAGTACGTCCCAGACCACCTAGGGGGGACCTCTTTCGCCGCTTTCGGGAGCATGGTCAAGATCCTGGACGCCCTCGGGAACCAGGACGCCCTCTCCATCTTCATCTACGTGGAGAAGGGGATGACCAGCTCCAAGCACGCGATCCAGGAGCTGGGCCTCACCCAGAAGCGCTTCTACTCGAGGCTCAAGGAGCTCATCGACGTCGGGCTCATCGAGAAGAACGAGGAGGGGTACCAGTACACCACCCTGGGGAGGGTCTTCTCGAAGATAGGCTACTCCCTCCTCGACGTTCTGGAGAACAAGGACCAGTTCGAGCTCCT
>JADHWM010000003.1 GCA_016783485.1 Candidatus Bathyarchaeota archaeon | reverse complement strand
GTCCTGTGAGGCATGGGTTCTTCTCTGTTGACGGCGATCATGTGAGTTTTGAGTTTGGTCTACTCGTGTGTGGGGGAAGCGGCTGGTTGAAAAGCATCTCATCGGCCCTAAAACCTATAATTATTGAAAGGGCCTGCGCCTGAAAATGATAAATCGGGGCCGAGGGAAACCTATCCAAGGCTCGTTGAGGCGGTATTGATCGAGGCACCATCATCATGAGCGAGGACGCAGAGAGGACAGAACTCACGGAGAGGGTGAAGGCCTACGCCCAGTCCTTCAGCCCCTGGGAGGACGTCGGAGCGGACCTGGTCGGGGTGATCACCGCGGAGAGCCTCGACGCCGTCCCCAGCTACTGGGTGGGATGGGAGATCAACGATCAAACGAAAAAGACGGGGGACTACATGGAGGGGGCGAGGTCGGTGATCGTCCTCGGCTACCACGCCTGGGACGACGTCTGCGAGATGATCAGCTTCAAAGGGGACAGGTTCGAGGCCTACGCGTACATGAGGATGGAGATAAACGCCCGGAAGCTCGTGAGATGGCTGAGGAGGCAGGGCCACGCCGCGAGGATCGCGGGGGACCTCCTCCCCAAGAAGAGGATGGCCCAGCTCGCGGGCTTCGGGGGCTTTGGGAAGAACGCGCTCATCATCAATCCGAGGTACGGCCCCTGGCTCAGGCTCCAAGCCGTCCTCACCGACGTCGAGCTGGAACCAGACAAGCCCTACGAGGGAGACCTCTGCGGCGACTGCGAAGAGTGCGTCAAGGCCTGCCCCGTCGGGGCCCTCACACCCTACGTAGTCGACCCCAACAGGTGCCTGGCGGGGCCCCACGACGACGAGTGGATCGGGCTGCTCTCGGGGCAGGTAAGCTACGACTCAATCAAGGATGGGCCACCGGGACTCCAGAAGGTCTTCGATGTGCACTCCCCAACGGTCACAAGGAACACCCGCCTCATGTGCATGACATGCCAGAGAGCTTGCCCCATAGGGAGAGAAGAAAGAGGGCTCTAGAAGACTGCCTCACAGCTTCTCGATCTTGAAGACCACGGGACGCAGCTCACCGGTGCAGCAGTTCACCGCCAGGTTCCCCTCTTCGTGATACGGATGCGTGCCCCCGTAGCCGAGAGCCTTCACGTTGTGGTAAATGGCGCGCCAGGCAGATGGCAGAACCAATCGGGCATGGCAAGGTCCTCACCCACATGGAACTCCTAACCCTCCTAGTACAGCGTGCATGGGACCATCCAGTCCTGCCTGCTCACCGGCAGCTCATCGAAGACATCGGATGGCCCGAGAGTCCTGAGAACGGTGATCTTCAGCTTATGCGCTTTGGACATAACATGAAAAAAGGTGTAAGGTGAGATAAGCTGTTGAAGGACAGAAGCTCAGCGAGTCCGCTCCACCAGTGCCTCGACCTTCGCCTTGGCCCCTGTGAGGATGTCCTTCCCGTGGGTGTAGATTAGAGCGTTGAAGTCGTACGCGAGGAGCCTCTCTAGCTCCCGGGTCGCCTGCTCCACGTCGACGCAGTACTTCTCCGGGGGCTCGTTGATGTTGCCCTCCTCGTCCCCGAAGATGGTGTCCCCTGCGATGAGGATCCCCCGCTCCTTGAGTAGGTAGCTACAGTTCCCCTCGGTGTGGCCCGGCACGTGGATCACCTCGATCCCCCCGCAGTAGGGTAAATTGGCCCCGTGGGCTAGACCCTCGGGCTCGACCCCGGTCTGCTCCTTGATGGCGGGGACCTCCTCCGCCTGGCAGTAGATCGGGGCTCCGGTGAGCGCCTTCACCTTCGCGAGGTTCCTTACGTGGTCCCCGTGCCTATGGGTGATCAGGACAATCTTGACGTCCCCCCATCCCTTCCCCAGGGAGCCCAGCTCAGCCTCCACCATCCCCAGGACCTCATCCCCCATCCCGGTGTCGACGAGGACAACGCCCTCCGGGCAATCCAGAAACCAGAGCTCCATGCCATGGTTCTTTGACTCGGAGAAGTCGAAGGAGTGGATCCCATCCATAATCTCGACCATTAGATCACCACAGATGACTGCCTCGCAACTGAATTTAAAACCGGGGGCGAGTCGTTCATCTTTTTAATTGGTCCGCCGATCCTGTTCCGGAGAGCTTTTTGAGCTGGTGGGAGGCATCCGAGGAGATCCTACGGGGGATAAACCGGGCGATCAACGCCATCGATCCGGGCCAAGTGGAGACATTGTTGGACACCCTAATGCATGTTAAGAGGGATGGGAGGAAGGCCCTCGTCCTGGGTGCGGGGAGGAGCGGCCTCGTCGGGAAGGCCTTCGCGATGCGCCTCATGCACGTGGGCATCGACGTCTACGTCATGGGGGAGACCATCACCCCCGCCATCGGGGAGGGGGACATAGTCATCATCATCTCGGGCTCAGGGAGCGGCGCCATGTCCACGACGGCCGCCAATATGGCGAAGCGGCTGGGATCCCTGATCTTCGCGGTGACCAGCTACCCTGACTCCGAGCTGGCCCAGACCTCCGACCACTTGGTGGTGGTGCCCGGGAGGGAGGCCGTGGCGGAGGAGAGCGACTACCAGAGCCGCCAGCTCCTGGGGGAGCACGAGTCCCTCGCCCCCATGGGGACCCTCTTCGAGGACACCTGCGCCGTCTTCCTCGACGGCCTCATCGCCGAGCTCATGGCCCGCCTCGAGGTCTCCGAGGCCTCGATGAGGAAAAAACACAGCACAATCGAGTGACCACATGCTCGTTACTCAACGCGCACGGATAGGCTAAGACGATGCTATAACATGTGAAAAACATCTACCCTATAATGTTAGCAGGGGAGAGTCAACTTTCATTTAAAGTCAATTTGTATAGAAAAGGATCATATAATGGCGGTTAAACGCCAGAGGAGAGAGAAAAACGCCATTCACGCACTACATGATCTACGGAGAATCTAAACAGACCATGAGCCTGAAGGATGCAAAGAAGGCGTGGGACGAGTTCGTGGAAGCACTCAAGGCACACAACTTGAAGATGAAGGGGCCCTGGGGACCCTTCGGAACCCCAGAGGGAAACTGCTTCATGCTGAAGGGATCCTACCGCGACTTCGAGAACTACATCGGCTCCGATGCCTGGCAGAAGTGCCCCATCGAGAAGACGAGGACAGTCAGCCTGTTCTCCATGCTCTGATCTGAATAGCCCTCTCACCCCTTTTTTTCATGCAAAAAAATTGCAGTTTTCATCATGGTGGATGAATAAAGATCCGCACTATATCGGATTCCGTAATAAACTATTCATATACCGTGGGGAAAGCGATCTCTGCGCATTTGTGTGTGAAAGGGGCCACTCCGAAGACAAGACAGGGATGACCTTGAGTCAGGGGTGAAGCCTTCTTTCCACACAGCCTCTCTATCCCTACCTGAGTCCAGCACGCGCGAGTATCACGAAGAACCCCCCGATGTCTCCAGTTTCAGGGGCTAAGATTTTAAGTCCATCACACCGAACAACCAAACGATTGAGATGCAGAAACTCGAAGAGATCGAAGTCATGCCCCTGTTCCCCATGGCCCCTGTGGGGGACCCCCAGATCAGCCCCGACGGCTCAAGGGTCCTGTTCACATACTCCGAAGTCAACATGGAGGAAGACAGGTACGACACCCAGATCTGGCTCCTCGACCTCGAGGCGAAGAAGCCCGTTCAGTTCACCTCCGGCGAGAAGAGTTCGTCCAATCCCCGATGGTCTCCGAAGGAGGACAGGGTCCTTTTCACGTCGAGCCGCCCCAGCCCGGGCGACCCCGAGGACGAGAAAAAGAAGGCCCAGCTCTTCGTCATCCCCGCTGACGGTGGCGAGGCTCGGCAGGTTACCCGGGTTGATGAGGCGGTTCGGAACCCCGCTTGGTCCCCCGACGGCAGGAGCATCCTCTTCCTCGCCAACGTCTTCAAGGGGGAGAAGGCCGAGGGCAGCGATGTCAAGATCATCCGCAGGATGAAGTACAAGCACGACGGGAAGGGTTTCAGCGTCGGGAGGTATCCCCACCTCTTCGTGGCCCCAGCCAAGGGAGGGAAGGCCAAGCAAGTCACAGACGGCCTCTTCGACGTCGAAGCGGCTGTCTGGTCCCCCGACTCTGAGAGGATCGCCTTCGTCGCCATCATGGGGGAGGACGCGGACAAATCGTTCCACAGGAACATCTATGCGGTTCCCGCGAAGGGCGGGGAGCCGGAGCTCCTCTTGGAGGGGAAGGGGCCAATCGGAACCCTGGAGTGGTCCCCCGACGGGCGGTACATCGCCTTCTCGGGGAGAGAGCTCAAGGACCCGGGCCTCGTCTGGCACAAGAACATAGAGGTCTACGTCCTCGACCTGAAGGAGGGGGGCGCGAGATGCCTCACCGGCGACTTCGACAGGACCGCGGGCGGGTCACCAAACCTGAAGTGGTCCCCGGACTCTGGTCATATCTACGCCCTGTTCCCCCACCACGGGACCACCCACCTTCACAGGATCGGCCTGGACGGAGGAGTGGCTCCGGTCACGGAGGGGGAGATCGATATCGGTTCCTTCAGCCTGGACGATTCGGGAACGAAGATCGCCTTCAACGCGTCGGACGCGGTGACCCCCGCCGAGCTCTTCATCCTGGACGCGGAGCAGAGGAAACTCACCGAGATGAACAAGGGCCTCCTGAGGAAGCTCAGGATCAGCCCCCCAGAGGAGTTCTGGTTCATCGCGAGCGATGGCGTCGAGGTCCAGGGCTGGATCGTGAAGCCCCGGGGATTCCGCGAGGGGGAGAAGTACCCTGCGTGCATCCAGATCCACGGGGGCCCCCGGGGGGCCTACGGCTTCAAACTGGACTCCGCTTGTCACGAGTTCCAGGTCCTCGCCGACCACGGGTACGTCGTCGTCTACACCAATCCCCGGGCCAGCATCGGCTACGGTGAGCAGTTCGCCGGGCTCATCTCTGGGGCCTGGGGGGAGAGGGACTACATGGATATCATGGAAGCCACGGACCACGTCATCGAGAACTACGGCTTCGTCGACCCGGAGAGGTTCGGGGTCCTCGGGGGCAGCTACGGGGGCTTCATGACCAACTGGATCGTGGGCCACACCGACAGGTACAAGGCGGCGATCACCATGAGGAGCATCAGCAACTGGTACAGCTTCCACGGGACCAGCGACATCGGATGGATGACCCTGCCCACCCACGAGCTGGTGAACGGGAAGGATCCCTGGGACGACCCGAAGCTCTGCATGGAAAAGTCGCCGATAACCTATGTCAAGAACATGGTGACGCCGATGCTCATCATCCACAGCGAGGAGGACCACCGCTGCCCCATGGAGCAGGGGGAGCAGCTCTATATCGCCCTCAAGAAGCTGGGGAGAACCACCGAGTTCGTCAGGTTCCCCGACGAGCCCCACGGCCTCTCCAGGGACGGGAAGCCCAAGCACAGGAGGGAGCGGCTGCAGCACATCGTCCGATGGTTCGACAGATACCTGAAATAGCACTATTTCCTCCTATTTCATCCTCGGATTTTTTCTACACTCCAAATACACTAACCAGAAAACTATATCCGGGCTCAACCCGAAGAATTGTCCAATATGGAGGTTAACAACGAGGGCTCGATGGCCCTCTACAACCGGCTCCTCAAAGACCCGCCATGGGGCCCAACTATGCCTTACAAGCCTTTGAGAGCCAACGCGTACACCGAGAATGGGAAGGCCTTAGTGGCGATCGTCAGGTCGGACGACAGGTCCTGCGGGATAAGCGAGGCGACCTCCCTACTCGGGGGGCTGGGGCCCATCGTCGAGGGCGCCCGAGGGAAGTTCCTCATCAAGCCCAACTGCAACACCGACGACCCCTATCCCCGGGACACCCACCCGGAAACATTCAGAGCCATCGCCAACGGCCTCCTAGGGGCGGGAGTGCCGGCAGGAAAGATCGTCCTCGGGGAGACCTCCGGGAGGGCGAGAGGACTCCCCACCCGCCACACCTTGGAGAACCTGGGGATGCTGGAGGTCGTCGAGGATTTGGGCTTAGGGGTCTGCTTCTTCGAGGAGGACGAGTGGGTCACCGTGAAGCCCCCCGAGGCAGCATCGTGGCCCGAGGGCATCAAGATTCCCCGACGGGTCTACGATGCCGAGAGGGTGATCCTCACCCCTATAATGAGGCCTCATAGCAACGCCACCTTCACCATCAGCCTCAAGCTCGCCGTGGGAATGCTCGACTCGATGGGTCGGGAGTGGCTCCACAATGGGCACGCCTTCCATGAGAAGATGGTGGACCTCAATCTCGCCTACTCCGCCGATCTCGTAGTCGCAGACGCCACCAAGATCCTCGTCGACAAGAAACTCACACCTAGGAAGGCCGCGGCGCCCGGGATCATCATCGCGAGCGGGAGCAGGGTCGCCTCCGACGCCGTCTCAGTCGCCCTCATGCGCCTCCATGGAGTGGAAAGGATCATGGAGAGAACCGTCTGGGAGCATGAGCAGTTTAAAGTCGCGAAAAGCCGGGATTTGAGTCCCTCGGGGCTCGAAGGGATCGCCCTCAGGACATCGAACCTCGCGGACGACCCCGGTTTCGAGGATACCGTCTCGGGGATTGAGAGCGAGCTCGAGGGCTAGGGCTCAAAAACCAGCTCGTCCCAGCCCCCGCCGGGGGTCTGATAGCGGACCTTCCGGGGGAAACCGTAGGGCTGATAGACGGCCTTGGTCAGCCTGCCCCTCAGCCTCTCCTCGACGCCATCCCACCCATCCCTATCCAACTCCTCCGCTAGGCCCTTCGTGCTGAGCCTCTGCCCTGTGACACCGCTCCCCCTCTGCAATGCTAGGAAGGTCCAGGCATCCGTGAAAGCCTCAACCATCTCCGCCTCGCTGGCGAACCCGGACCTCTCCGCCTCGGGGATCTCAGCGGCCTCACGGAGGGTAAGCTCCGTCGGCTTGAGCCTCCTACCCTCGGGTGTCGAGACGTTGAGGCTGTTCACGGCGATGTCGAGGGGCCTCAGCTCCAGCGCGAGGCACTGGGTGAGCCCCTCCAGCCCGTACTTGGAGGGACAGTAGCCGACCTCGGCGACGAAGCCCATCTCCGCCGACCGGGAGGTGACGTTGATGATGCTTCCCCCGCCCCGGGCCGCCATGGAGCCCTTGAACGCCTTCGCGAGGAGGAAGGGCGCCCGGAGGTTCACCCCGAGGGTCCTGTCCCAGTCCTCCACGGTCGTCTCGTCCAGGGTCTTCCAGGGGCTCGTAGCGGCGTTGTTCACGAGGACGTCGAGGCCCCCGAAGCCCTCCTCCACCGCCTCTCTCAGGGAATCGATCTCCTCCGGGACGACGAGGTCCACCCGCAAGACCTCCGCATCGCCCCCGGATGAAAGCAGCAGGTCCCGGGTCCCTTCTAGATCTGAGACGGTCCTCGCCACGCAGACGACCTTCGCCCCCTCTAGGCCAAATGCCAGGGCCATGGAGCGACCGAAACCCCTCCCGGAGCCGGTGACCAGTACAACCTTTCCCTCGAGCCTCCTCATGCAGGTCCCACAGAGGGCTGACATCCCACAAGGGTAATAACCGTTGCTTCCCGGGGCAGGATGAAAGACTTATGCAGCAAACGGGGCAATGATATCAGGTTCGATAACTTTGTCCGACATTCTAAAAGTCCAAGACCTTGTAGCCCCGAAGGGCACCAAGAAGCAGGGATACCTGAATATCTCGGAGAAACCCGCAGGCCCCCACAGGATCCCGCTGACCCTGGTGAACGGATCCGGGGACGGCCCCACCCTCGTCATCAACGGAGGGGAGCATGGCTCCGAGTACAACGGCCCCGCGGCCACACTCACGGTGATGAGAGATCTCGACCCAGCAGATGTGAACGGTAAGGTCATCATCGTCCCCATGGTGAACACCCTCGCCTTCGAGGCCCGCTGGATGCACGGCAACCCCGTCGACTACAGGGACCTCACAGGCCACTACGTCGAGGAGATACCCCGGGGAGGCAGCGGCGTTCCCAAGATCACCTACCAGGTCGCCACCACATTCCACCGCGAGGTCCTCAGCCAGGGAGACTACAGGCTCAATCTCCACGGAGGAGACCTCGAGGAAGACCTCCTCACAGGCACCATGTACCGCCAGAAAGGCGACGCAGCATACGACGCCGAGAACCTCGCCCTCTGCAGGGCCTTCGGTTACGAGTGGATCAGGGAGAGCCCCCCCAGGAAGAGCGGCACCAGCCTCGAGTTCCCCATGACGGTGGGCACCGAGGCCGGGGGGATGGGGCGTTGCCAGAGCGACATCGTCGAGGGGGTCATCAAGGGCATCTACAACGTGATGAAGAAGCTGGAGATGCTCCCCGGGGAGCCCGAGGTCCCGCCGAGGGCCAAGCTCTACAGCCCCTACCACCTATACGCCGAGCGCGGGGGATTCTTCATCAGCAACGTGCGGGCCGGGGACATGGTGGAGGAGGGCGACGTGCTCGGGGTCATCAAGGACCTCTGGGGGGAGACCCTGGAGGAGATCGCGGTCCCCACCGACGGGGTCATCCACATGGTGACGAGCCCCGCTATCTGGGAGGGGGATGTCACCTATGAGATAGGGAAGGACATCCGGGAGATCAGCTAGGATGGGAGACTTCAAGCCCCTCGAAGTGGAACCCGGGAGTAAGGACTTCGGATACGTCAATGTGCTGGACAACCTAGCAGCGAAGGTTGAGATGCCCGTCGGCGTCGTAAACGGCGGAGAGCCCGGGCCCACCCTTATCGTGACAGGGGGCCTCTACCCGACCGAATACTGCGGAGTCGAGGCGGCGTCCAGGCTCTACCGGCTCATCGAGCCGGAGGGGCTCAAGGGCCGATTCATCACGGTCCCCGTGGTGAACATGCCCGTCTTCAGGTTCCGAACCCGCTGGCTCAACCTCCGGAGCAGCGTCACACCCTTCGATGGCCTCAACATAAACGCAGTATTCCCCGGGGACCCGAACGGTACTCCTACACGCGCTGTCGCCCACACCCTATTCCAGCTCGTCAAAGAGGCGGACTACCACGTCGACTTCCGGGGAGGCGACCTCCCCGAGAGCCACCTCGACCACACCATCTACCTCAAAATAGGGAAGCCCATCGACGAGACCAGCGAGGCCATGGCGGAGGCCTTCGGGCTAAGGTATGTCCTCCCGGGCACCCCGGAGATCGGCCACACCAGCCCCGGCACACTCATCTACGAGGCGGTGGCCGCGGGGACAGCCTCTATCATCAGCGAGGCGGGCCTCGGATACCGCACCCAGCCTCTAGAAGAGTTCGTGATGGCCCACGTCGACGGGACCGTGAACCTCCTCAAGCACTTCGGAATGCTCGAAGGCGAGCTCAAGAAGCCCGAGTGGCAGAGGTTCCTGGACATGGAGTGGCGGGGGGTCACTGCGCCAGTCGCCGGGGTCTTCACCGCCGTAGCCGACCAGGGAGACATCCCCGAGGTGGGAGAGGTTATCGGCAGGATCACGGACCTCGACGGATCAGTCCTGGCCGAGATAACCGCCCCCGTCACAGGTGTGGTCCACTCGATGTTCCCGAGGAGAGTGGTCTACCCGGGGGACAGACTCTACACGCTCCTGAAGATCGGCGACGAGACGGGCTGGGTCTAGCTGCTGCGGTCAGTGGGCGTCCGTTTCCCATAATATTTTTACACCCACCGTTCCCCTACCGTTGCGACTGCAATGGAGTTGATCGAGGCCATCAAGGGGAGGCGGAGCATCCGGGAGTACAAAGATACCCCCGTTCCCCGGGAGCTCATCGAGGAGATCATCGAAGCCGGTACCTGGGCTCCTTCGGCGAAGAACGGGCAGCAGTGGAGGTTCACTGTTTACACCGGGGCCGCTAAGAAGGGGCTCACCGACGCCTTCCGTGGGGCCCTCGACGTGTTCATCGAGAAGCACGGGTTCGAGGAGTCGGGCTCCGCCACCTGGTCCTGCGGCGTCATGGAGCAGGCCCCCGTGGTGATCATGGTCTGGAACGCCGGGGAGGAGGGCTGGGACTCCGAGGTCCACAGCGTCGCCGCCGCGATCCAGAACATGCTCCTTCGGGCCTTCGATCTGGGGCTTGGGAGTCTCTGGATCGCGGACGTGTTCTATGCCCCGGAAGCCCTCACGAAGTACGCGGGGGTTCCCTGGAAGATGGTCGCGGCGGTCGCTGTTGGATACACAGACATCGAGGGCCGCGTTCCCCCCAAGAAGGGAGTCCACGAGGTCGCCACGTTCCTCGAGTAGCCACCTACACTCCCTCGGAAACCCCTTTTAAGCTCCGGGCAGACGGGAATACCGTTGACTGAGATGTCCGGAGGAATCCTGGCGATCTTCGCTCACCCCGACGACGAGACCTTCGGGTGCGGGGGTACCCTCGCCCTCCATGCGGAGGCGGGGCACAGGGTGGGAGCCCTGAGCCTCACATGCTCGGACGCGGAGCGGGGCCCCGAGCTGAGGCGGGCAGCTGAGGCCCTGGGGATCGAGGAGCCCATCATCTTCCCCGAGGGGAGCATCGACCCCACATCGGAGCTCATCCGGAGGGTCTCGGACGTCATCGTGGACAGGCGGCCCAGCGTCGTCATCACCCACCTCCCCTTCGACTACCACCGGGAGCACAGGGCCGCCCACGAGCTCGTCAAGGAGGCGGTGGAGTGGGCGGGCCACGCGACGATCTACGAAGATGCCTGGGTCGTGGAGAGGCTCCTGCTCATGGAGGTGAACACCCTCATCCCCAGCCCCCACGTCTTCGTCGACGTCTCCGATGTTTGGCCTAGGAAGGAGGCCGCCATCGGGGCGTATGCGTCACAGCTCGCGAAGTTCCAGTGGGGGTACTACCAGGATTTCATGGAGAAGAAGGCGGAGCTCAGGGGGACCCAGGGGGGCTGCGGGTACGCCGAGGCGTTCCTCGTGGAGCCCCTCGCAAAGAACAGCCCCTTCTTCCCGGAGAAGGCGACCAGGTCCCTGTTATAATCCACAAATCCCGTGCATGGGAGATAAGGTTAAAGGCCTCGCTAAATGTGAGGTATTCCATTACGGGTGAGCGAAACGAAGCACGGCATCAAGGTCATCGATTTCCACGCCCACTTCCCCACGGCCAACTGGTACGGCAGAAGCGGCTGGAGGCAGAGGCTCGTCGGCAAATACGGCGAGGAGAGGATGGGAATCTTCATCGAGCAGTCCAGGAAGTACAGGGACGAGTGGCGGAAACGATGGGAGTTCGAGCCCCCCGAGGCCCGGGACCGCTCCGACGAGGAGCAGGCCGAACGGTGGGTCGCCGACATCGACTCCAAGGGCGTCAATGTGATCAACTTCGTCACGGGAGGGGGAAACGACAACCTCGCCAAGGTCGTCGAGACGCACCTCGACAGGTTCACAGGGTTCGCCCACCACGCCCTCTTCGAGGAGGGGGCCGGGGAGGAGGTTGAGCGGGCGGTCAAAGAGCTCGGCCTCAAAGGATACAAGGTCATCGCATCGAGCCAGACCCGACCCATCGACGACGAGGCCGGATACCCCGTCTGGGAGGCCTGCGAGAAGCTCGGCGTCCCCGTGGTGATCCACTTCGGGGTCCTGGGGGGCGGGGGCGGCCCATCATACGACCTGAGGAACATGAACCCCCTCAGCCTCTGGGAGCCCGCCAAGATGTTCCCCCGCCTGAACTTCGTGGTCCCCCACTTCGGCTCCGGATACATCCGGGAGCTCCTCCAGCTCTGCTGGAGCTGCCCCAACGTCCTCATCGACACCTCGGGATCCAACCAGTGGATGCGCTGGCTACCCTACGAGCTCGACCTCGAGAAGCTCTTCAAGAAGGCCACCGAGACAGTGGGCCCCGAGAGGCTCATCTTCGCCACCGACTCCAGCTACTTCCCCCGAGGATTCAGCGAGATCTACCTCGTGAAGCAGCTCGAGGCCTGCCGCGCCATCGGCCTCGACGAGGAGAGCATCGAGAAGATATTCTACGGGAACGCCGCGAGGCTCCTGAAGCTCGGTTGATCCTCCTCCACAAGGATTTTTAGGCCGGGAAGGGATGATCAGCCGTCAGCACTAGATTTGTGGTCGATTTGACGCAGCAAGAGAGCAGCCCCCCCGCTCACAGGCTCTACACGGACTATGTTGAGAGCGGGTCCCGGGGGGAGACGGCGACGGAGCTCTGGGGGCGCATACCCGCCACCATGGGGGAGGCCTATAAGCTCTTGGGGGGGATCAGGGAGGCGTACGGTTCAGCTCCCGACGAGATCGAGGACCTCAAGAAGTCGATGAAGGCCAACATGAGGGGGCTCGGAGTCCTCACCTCGAAGGCCTCCGAGAACATCGACCGCCTCGACCGGGGAGCCATCGAGACGGGGCAGCAGCCCTACGCCCTCGGGGGATCCAGCCTCATCCTCAACAAGATCGCCTACATCAGCAGCCTGAGCGGCCTCGGCGGAGAGGGCTATGCCCCCCTCTTCTTCGTCGCCGACTACGACGGCGTCCAGGCCGAGCTCCTCAACACCCGGGTCCCCAGCCCCTCCCCCAGGGGCCTCCTCTTCAGCTACCCCGCGGGTCCCGAGTACGAGAGCGTACCCATCTACGAGCTCCCCAACCCCCCCGAGCCCTGGCTCGTCAAGGCCCTGGAGAATCTACGGGGAAACTACAAGGGCCTCCTCAGGGACGCCGACCCCCATGTCAGGGACAGGGAGCTCCTCAATCTGGAGCACGCGATCACCATTCTGAAGGGCGCCTACTACTCGACTGAGAACGTTTCGGACTGGTCCACCAAGACCATCGGCACCCTCATCAACTTGGAGTCGGACCTCGGAGTCCCCATTCTGCCCTTCTCGATGCCCGGCTCCCGCAGGCTGTTCCAGTCGGGGTACGAGCTCCTACTCGTGGATACCAACCGGGAGAGATTCATCGAGGCGACCAACCTGGCGGCTGAACTCGTCGAGGCCTCAGGCCACAGAGCTGGGATCGGCCTCAGGGAGCCCGATTATGTCCCCTTCTTCCTCGAATGCCAGGCATCAGGATGCAACGGGTCCCGGGTCGAACTCAAATACAGTCGGGAGGCGGGCTCTGCCACGGCCAGCGTGTCTGGGAAGTGCCCTCGGTGCGGCGCGGTCCACGAGTTCACCTTCGACGCCGGAAGCCCCGACCTCACCGATATCGTAGAGAACATCTCACCGAGGGTCGACTCCCGCCAGATCATCGTCGACTCCGTGGTCCCGGTGCTCGCCCACGTTGGGGGGCCTGGGGAGACGAGTTACTACGCCGAGGTTATCCCCGGCGCCAGGGCCCTCAGCCTGCCCTTCCCGGTCTTCTTGAGGTACACCCGGCTCTTCTACAACACTCCCTGGAACGACAGCTATGCCCAAACCCTGATGTCCCGGGGATGCTGCTGCCTCACCGATGGCGGCCTCTTCGAAGCCCTGAGCAGCTGGGTCGAGGCGAGGAACTCTGGCGACCCCGATGGGCTGAGGGGAGCCCACATAGCCATCCGGGGATGCATCGAGGCGACAGCGGGGATGCTCGAAGACACGCTCTCCGGGCTCAAGGCTGAGATCGAGGATATCAAGGGTAGCCTGAGGAAACCCGGGGACAGGAAGACGCTGATACAGGAGATGCGTAGAAAGCAGACGCAGGCCCAGGAGATAGAACTCTACATGTCCTCCGCCCTGGGCAAATTCAGCCCCGAGCGCTTCGGCCAGGAGGTCAGTTGGGCATGGCTCGACGTCGCGACGGTGGCCGGGGTCGGGGACCTCATGGGAGTCTTCCTCCGCCAGTACAGCGAGAACACCCCGAACTCTTCGATGTTCTACGTAAACCTCTAACCGCGGGTCACATTCTCGTAGATCTCGAGGTACTGCCCCACGACCTTCTCGGCGGTGTACCTCTCCAAGACGGTTTTCCTCGCCGCTTCCCCAAGGCGACGCCTCAACTTGGGGTCTGCATTTAGATCCAAGATCCTTTCAGCTATCGCTTCGGGGTTCTTCGACTGCACCAGGAATCCGTTGACCCCGTCGTCCACGATCTCCGGTATCCCGCCCACCCTCGTCGCGACCACGGGGAGCCCGCTGCTCATCCCCTCCAGGAGGGTGAGGGGCGCGCTCTCAGTCTCGCTGCACAGGACCACCACGTCGCTGCAGTTGAGCACGTTCGCGACGTCGCTCCTGAACCCGGTGAGCATCACGTGCTCCTCGAGACCGAGGCGCTTCACGAGCCTCTCGACGCTGATCCTGTCGGGGCCGTCCCCCACCAGCATGAGCCTGGCCCCCGGGGCCTTCCTCGAGACCATCTTCATCGCGTAGACGAGGTCGTGGACCCGTTTCACCGGCCGGAAGTTGGAGATATGGGTTATCACCACGTCCCTTCCGTTGCGTAAGTCAGTCTCATCGCAGGGGGTCGGAGCGAAGGTGTCGGCGTCGACGAAGTTGGGGATGACGCTGATCTTCTTCTTGAGCCCGAGCCTAGCGTAGGCCTCGTCGGCCATGAACCGGGAGACGGCGGTGACGGCGTCCGCCTCCTCGATGGTGTGGGTGTTCACCGGGAGGTACGACGGATCGCTCCCGAGAATGGTGACGTCGGAGCCGTGGAGGGTTACCACGTAGGGGACCCCGGTCATCTGACGGGCAAGGTGGGCCGCCGTGGAGTGGGGGATCGAGTAGTGGACGTGGAGTACGTCGAGGTCCTGCTGCTCCGAGACCCTGAACATCTCCGAGGCGAGGGCGATGGTGTATGGGGGATACTTGAAGAGGGGGTACTCGAGGACGGAGACGAGGTGGACGTGGACATTCTCGGGGTCGCCGCCCTGAATCGCCACGGGCCTCTCGTAGGTGACGAAGTGGACCTCGTGGCCCCTCTTAGCGAACTCGACGCCGAGGCGGGTCGCGAGGATGCCGCTGCCCCCCACGGTGGGATAACATGTGACTCCGATCTTCACAGCGCAGTTCTCCCCTTTCTCTGGATCAGGAAGGCTTGGTTTATACACGAATAAAAGGGAATGGTCGAAGCATATGGCTCGCCCCTCTGAGGACTCCCTTGGCACTATACTGTTCTGCCGCCCCATGGCTCACCCTTTCAGGGAGAGAATGCCCACGATGGTCTTGGCGTCCTCGATGACGTTCTCCTCGATCATCCTCCGGACCTCCTCGAGGCTGTGGAGCTCCAGGGTTATCTCCTCGTCGATCTCGGGGTCGTCCCCCACGGCCCTTAGGCCCCTCGCCACGAAGAAATGGATCACCTCGTCGCTGTATCCCGGGGCCATGAAGCAGCTGAGGAGGGGTTCGAGCTCCTCGGCCTCGTAGCCGGTCTCCTCCCTCAGCTCCCTCGCAGCGCACTCTAGGGGCGGCTCCCCCCGCTCCAGGGTCCCCGCGGGGATCTCGAGGAGCGTCTTCCCGGTTGCGTATCGGAACTGCCTGATGAGCGCGACCCTACCGTCGCCGAGTATTGGGACGATGGCCACTGCTCCGGGGTGGCGGACGATGTCCCTCTGGGTGACGTGGCCGTTGGGGAGCTCCACCTCGTCGACGAGGAAGTCGAAGTTCCCCCCCTCGTGTAGGAGCCGTGAGCTCAGGGTCTTCTCCATCCCTTCACCTCAGTACCTGCTCCGGCCCCAGTACCCCTCGGTGTAGTCCATGAGGTGCCGGAGACCGTTCCTGTCGATCATGGCCTCAGCCTCCTCCTGGGCCAGGTCCAGGACCTCGTCGACGTCGACGGTCTTCACCTCGCAGCCCTCCATGAGGACCTCCCCGTCCACGATGACCGTGTCCACGTCGTTCCCGTTGGCGTAGTAGGCGACTCGATCCGCAGCCATGTTCAGGGGGTACATGTGGGGCTTACGGGCGTCCACCAGGATGACGTCGGCCCTCTTCCCGGGCTCCAGAGAGCCTAGTTCATTCCCTAGGCCCATCGCCTTCGCGGCGTCGACGGTCGCCATCTCCAGGACCTTCCCCGGGGGGAGGACCCTGTCGTCCCTGTAGTGGCGCCTGTGGTACCTCATGCATTGGAACATGTGGCGGAACATGTCGAAGCTCCTGTCGGGGGCCGAGGCGTCAGAGCCCAGCATCACGGTGACCCCCGCGTCGAGGAGCTCGGGGACGGGGCACCGGGCGGTCATCGAGGCGACGGCGCTGGGGTTGTGGACTATCCGAGTGCCGGTCTTCCTGCAGAGCTCTATCTCCTCGTCGGTAAGGTCGGTGGAGTGGCTCAGGAGGGCGTCGGGGCCTAGGAGGCCCAGCTCCTCGTGGGCGAACTTCACGGTGCCCTTGGTGTGGCCGTCCTGGGTGAAGAGAACGCGTTTCTCCTTGGAGAGCCTCCGGACGGCCCCCGCCATGTACTTGAGCTCCTCGAGCTCCTCCCCTGTGAAGCCTCCATGCTCGGGGTGAGACGTGGGGAGCATCATTGCGATCCGGACCCTGCCGTCGGCCCCTCCGTCCCAGCCCTCGATGAGCGCCCTGCTCGTCGCCAGCTGGTCCTCGAAGGAGACCATTAAATCCGTCTTGGTCGCCCCGTCCCAACGGGAGTACTTCCGGGGGAAAGGGGGCCTCCGGGGGCCCACAGCGAGGAACTCTCTGATCCCCACATCCTCTACGGCCTCGCAGTGGCTCACACCGTAGACCGGGTCGTCGGTCCTCATCACGCTGTCCCCGCCCCCTAGGAAGGTGAGGCTGCACGTGACCCCGAACCTGAGGCGCTCCAGAGAGGTGAGGAGAGCCTCGGCGCGCCAGAACCCCGGGGGGGAGCCCTCAGCGTAGATCTGTTCGCACGCCTTGTACCAGAGCTGGTTGTGATAGCCGAGGCTCTTGAGGAGGCCGTGGCCCGCGTGGCTGTGGCCGTCAAAGAGGCCGGGCATCACGATCTTGTGGGTGGCATCGATGACTCTCTTCGCCTTGTATCGGGATGTCAGCTCGGCTGAGGTGTCCACATCGAGAATGTGGCTCCCCTCTAATGCGACCCCTCCATCATCGATGACCCTTCGACCAAGGCCCATCGTGACGACGACACCGCCAGTGATCAGTAAGTCGACCAAATTGACCGCCTTACAGTCTCCCGGACCACCCAGAAAACGTTTTTCACGGAACCCAGCCAGAAAGTGAAAAACACCGCTTGTTTAGATGGTTAATACGGAGATCCATGGATGCCGGGCGACTTGGTGCTTTTCACGCCCAGATGGAGAAGTCTTTCTGGCATTGGGGGCATCTGAGCTCTGTCTTCCCGGATCTGGCTCTGACTCTGGCGGTGTAGCCGCAGGAGGGGCAGGTCACTGTGCGTCCGCTCATAGTAACCCTGATTGTCTTCGCAGAACTCCTGATAAGCCTTGTCCGATAGCCGACGCTGGCCTCAGTAAGGAACGTAGAATTATAGGCTACGGACCTACGGCACTACATTGGCCTTCTGCTCGGAGCCGTACTCCTGGAAGATCTCCCCGTAGGCCCTGCAAAAGTATTCGCAGGAGACCCTGGCGCTCTCTCTGCCCTGCTCGGTGAGGCTGTAGGTCTTCTTCCGGCCCTCTCTCCGGGTCTCCACGTTTCCTCTCTTCTCGAGCTCTGCGAGAGCAGGGTACAACGTGCCCGGGTTGGGTCGTGTGCCCCTACGCTGGGCGAGTTCGTTGGCGAGCTCCTGGCCGTACATGTCCCTCTTGGTGAGGAGCCAGAGGATGCTGAACGAGAGGAGCCCCCTCATGTCGCAGCAGCTGGGGGGAGCCTTGGTGCTCTCGCAGCAGTCCTCGGACATGGTCAATCATATTGGAGAACCAATACATTTAAATCATTCCCGACAATACTATCGGATATCCAATAATATGGTGATTGAATGCCTGAAAGCGAAACGATCAAAGAAAACGTGAGAGAACACTACTCGGAGGTAGCCAAGAGGGCGCAAGCCACCACGATCGTGAGCTGCTGCGCCCCCAGCACGACCGCGAGTTGCTGCGCCCCCAGCGCGGCCTCATGCTGCGGGCCAACCTCCGCCGGGGACTACGCCCAGAAGATCGGGTACGCCTTGGACGAGCTCAGCGACCTCCCGGACGCAGCCCAGATGGCCAGCGCGGGATGCGGGAACCCCACGGCCCTAGCGGGCCTCAAGGAGGGCGAGGTCGTCCTGGACCTGGGCTCCGGAGGAGGCATCGACGTCTTCATCGCCGCCAAGAGGGTGGGGCCCACCGGGAAGGCCATCGGCGTCGACATGACCCAGGAGATGCTGGACCTCGCGACCAAGAACGCCGACGAGCTCGGATTCGAGAACGTCGAGTTCAGGAAGGGGGACATCGAGGACCTCCCCGTGGAGGATGGAACCATCGACGTAATCATCAGCAACTGCGTCATCAACCTCGCCCCCGACAAGGACAAGGTCTTCAGAGAGGCGTACAGGGTGCTCAAGCCCGGGGGGAGGATCATGGTCTCCGACATCGTAACCGACGGAGCGCTCCCCGAGTCCATCAGGAACGACCCCGATGCCTGGGCCGCGTGCGTCTCGGGAGCCCTCGACGTTAACGAATACACGGGGAAGATCAAGAGCGCTGGCTTCGAGAACGTGAGGATCGTCGACAAGAGGGGCTTCATGGGTATCGTGTACAGCGCCGAGGTCGAGGCGTTCAAGCCTCTCTAGGCTGAGTCCGAGTTACAAATTTTTTCTTATTTTTCCAGAGACTTTAACGCGTCTCTGAACTCTCTATTCAGCTGCTGATGCTTTTCGAATTCTTCATCCGTCATCGCAAGCAGCTTCCCAAAGTCCTTGACGAACGCTAGAGTGTTGTTGTCGAGGTCGTCCAGAGTGTCCGTCAGGTTCTCCTCGAAGTCCTTCTCGCTGCAGCATTTGAGGAGCTCGTCCTGTTTCTCGATGAGGGACTGAATGTCGTCCTCGTCGTACTCCAGTTTGAAGCCGATCTTGACGAGGGCGTCGAGGGTCGTCTTGGTCTGCTTCTCGAAGAACTCCCTGCCGCTGGGGGTGACCCCGACGCTGCACAGGAACGCCTCAGCGGTGGCCCTGTAGTAGCTCTCGATGAGATGGCCCACCCGCTCCTCTCGCTCCACGATGACCAGATCCGCGTTCTGGAGCTTCTTGATGTGGTGGTAGATCGCCTGGGGGGTGACCCCGAGGGTTGAAGCGATCTGGCTGACCGTCATCTCGGTGGCCCTCAGGAGGAAGATGATCTTTCTGCGGGTGCCATCTGCTAAAAGCTGGAACTCTTCAGGATCGTTAACGACTTTCATAGCCTTCATTGCAATATGTTAAAACTCATTTAAAAAGTATAAAAAGGTTTGTGCATGCAAGCAATATCTTTATATTATACATCCCTTTTCCTATTGAAACACTCGTTTGAATATGGATGTGGGCGTTTTGACAAGGAAGAACGAAAGAAAGGAACGGAGAAACGATTCACGGCATCGCGGATCCGATGGTTCCGCAGGTCCCCTATACTTCAGGGGATTCCTAGGCGAGACTAGGGGGATATACTCCGATACCCGCGACAGCTTCTGGGGGCTCATAGAACCCCAGGGGGTCGTGGAGCCCCAGTATGTCGCCCCCGAGCCCCCGGTGGAGGCGCCTCAAGTCTTTCCCCGGGCTTTTTCACCGGTAACGGTGACGAGGCCCCCCTTGAACGTAAAGTGATACATTAGCGGAAACAAAGACGAGTTTGAGACGAGGATTCGTCGCCGTTTCTCGCGTCCTTTGTTCATGTCGAGGTTGTTGGAAAACGATTTAATCACCCGCCATCCTTAACCCTAGGGATCAGGAATGGATTTTGGCGCTCAGACCGAGTACGGCAGGCTCAGGAAGGTGCTGATGCACCGCCCCACAGAGGAGCTGAAGCTCATCACGCCCGGAAACAAGGACGCCTACCTCTTCAGGGACGTCGTCTACTGGAAGGAGTTCCAGCGGGAGCACGACGCCTTCACCGATGCCCTCAAAGGGGAGGGGATCGAGGTCGCCCTCTTGGGGGACCTCCTCGACGAGGACCACAGGCGGATCGCCGTTAGGCTCCCCAACCTCGTCTACACCCGGGATGTCATCGCCATTAACAACCTGGGGGCCATGATCCTCAGGATGACCTACCAGCCCCGGTTTCCTGAGCCCCTCCTCACCGAGAAGGCGATGGAGGAGCTTGGGATTCCAGTTGCTCTAAAGGTGACGCCCCCCGGTCTCGTGGAGGGGGGCGACTTCGTCTGGCTCGACGAGGAGACGGTGATGATGGGCTACGGGACCCGCTCCAACGAGGTGGGCGTCGAGCAGGTCAGGGAGAGGATGCTGGGGGAGGCGGTGAAGGAGTTCGTGGCGGTGCCCCTGCCCAGCTTCAGGGTCCACCTCGACGGCGCCCTCATGGTGATGTCTCCCGACCTCGCCCTGTTCCATAAGGGCAGCCTCGGCCTCTTCCCCAGCTACGTCTACGATGGCGAAGGCGTCAGGCTCCAGTTCCTCGAGGACTACCTCACGGGGAAGGGCCTGGAACTCATCTACGCCAACGACACCGAGGTCCGGATGTTCGGGACCAACATCGTGGGTCTTGGCGGGGGCAAGTGCGTCAGCTACGAGTGGAACGAGAGGATCATGGGGATCCTCGAGGAACGGGGCTTCGACGTCATCGGGATCCCCGGGAGCCAGCTCAGCATCGGAGGGGGAGGCCCCCACTGCATGACCGCCCCCATCCATAGGGAGGCGTAGCCCCACGGATCTCGAGGCCTATCTGGAAGAGAACGGGATCTGGCACAGGTTCATCGAGAAATCGGAGACAGTGCACACCGCGGACGCCTCCAAGGCCACGGGCATCGACCTCCACAGGATCACCAAGAACCTCGTCTCCAAGACCCGGGAAGGGGGATACGCCCTCCTCGTCGTCCCCGGGGACAGTAGGGTCGATCTCAAGGCTGCGGCCAAGGCCCTGGGCACCAAGAACGTCAGGCTCATGCCCTTCTCGGAGACGGAGGCCATCAGCGGCTACCCCCCCGGGGGGACCCCAACCATAGGCCATAAGACCCCGATGAAGGTCATCGTAGACGAGGCCCTCGTTGGCTTCGAGACGGTCTACTGCGGGGGTGGCACGAGGGATAGACTGCTCGAGCTCAGGGTCGATGATGTGAAGAGACTGACCGAGGCGATCGTGGCAAAGATCTCAGCGTAGATTCTGAGGATTACGCGAGAGAGCCTATAGTCGACTTGGAGTGGCCCTCAGAGATGCATTTTGTTATAATACGATGGCCTTTTCTTTTTTCTTTGAAGGAAAATTACTTGGCATTTAACAATCAGAATATATCGTATTTGGAGCGAATTATTATCATAGACATCATAACAATTCCTTAATCCTTGCGAAAACAGCAACAATGGGTTCTTTCACCAATGGGATTCGGAAACAAGACATTTATACTCAAGTTGAACCTTTTGTCTCGATTACATTGAGTAATGTTGATTCCAAAACACTAGCAATTGCAGCAATCGTAATAGCAATACTAGCAATCGGATACGGAGTACTTAGTCCGGGGCCCCAAGGACCTGTTGGTCCCGCGGGTGCCGATGGTGCTGATGGTGCCGCGGGTGCCGCTGGCGCCGCGGGTGCAACCGGTGCTACTGGTCCAGCTGGACCCCCAGGAGTCTCATATACACCTACTGCCCAACCAGAATCCTGTGTCGTTTGTCATGAAACCGCTGGTGCAGATCACCAGGACGCCTATGATGAATTGAATCAGGTTGGCGTAATTACCGTTGAAGACTTGGCTTACGAATATGTAGCTCCAAGCACGCACGTCATAACTTTCGTAATGGAAATGAATGGTGAACCTTTTGATCCCGCCGACGCAGACAGAGTGCGCATGTACTTTGTGCCGTGGACAGGGACCGCTTTCCAGTACGAGCCGGCTGATGATAGAATGGCCCTGACTGGGGATATGACCTTTGACAGCACCACTGGTGTGGTCACGAGTACCCTGACCAGTGACGACTCCAGGTTAGCTAGCAGTTTAGACGATATGGATGGCGCCATCATGGTATACGGTTATGATGGAGGCGTCGCCAGATTGCCTAATTCTCGCGTCCAGCAAGCCAAATATCCAATCGGAGGCCTGCTTGAAACTGGAGACGGCATTGATGAAGTTTCTGCAGCCAACGTTGATGGCTGTGAGAAATGCCACTCGGTACCATTCCTAAAGCACGGCTACTATGTCACCCAGGTTAACGATGATCCCACAACTGATTTCATCATGTGCAAAGCCTGCCACATGGAGAACACTGAAGGCGGTCACTACGAATGGCAGCTTTTGGTCGATGATCCTGTAAAGGCGATTGAATGGTATGGTTCGGACGAGGACACATCTATCTTTACA
Source organism: Candidatus Bathyarchaeota archaeon (assembly GCA_016783485.1). GTDB lineage: Archaea > Thermoproteota > Bathyarchaeia > TCS64 > TCS64. The sequence goes on along the minus strand of JADHWM010000003.1, from coordinate 37,089 downwards.
GCTGAGCAGCTAGCCTCGTTAGAATACGCACCGACACTAATGAACGACGTGCACATGTCTCACGCCATGGAGTTCCCATATCCTCAGTCAATGTCAAACTGTATAGTCTGCCACGAAGGCAAACTTGACGTCATATTGACGGAAGATAACTTTAATGGGCCTACTTGCAAGAGCTGTCACCCAGTGACTGGCTCCGAAGAGTATGGTACTGCCGAGACGGGATTAGCAACCTTACTGCCCGCAGCAATTCATGGCGAAATGGTCTTAGAGACTGTAGATTGTGCAGCCTGCCATAGTGATGGAAGCGCTTTCGGGGACTTCGAAGACATTCACCCCGGTTATGACACGATGATCTACGCCGAGGAGGGTCTGAAGTACTCTGACGCCATAGTCGTCACAATCGATGATGCATCTATAACGGGCAACGAACTTACCATTGAACTCAGTGCATCCGGAACTGCCGGGGGGCTTGATTCAGCGGATATCGTGCCAGAGGTGTTGATAGGCCTCTATGGCTACGACACAAAAGACTTCATCGTCAATGGACACGACCGTTATGACAGCAGTGGCAATGGTGTAATTTCGCGCTCTGACGGTGACTTACCCAAAGGGGCATATGAAGTTGGCACCGAACATGCCTACTTCGAGACCATATCGGAAGCCGCAGGTGCATGGACGGTTACGCATGACTTGACAGAATGGGCTGACCTGATCGCTGATGGTACTATAAAGAGACTGGAAATCGGAATAATACCGATGCTGTATGATGCGGAGGACGAAGAGGTTTCACTCGACGCTCCTTCCCGAACCTTTGACTTAACTGCTAATGACTTCGATGATGACTACTTCAGCCCCATCGTGGACGTTGAGAAATGTGAAAACTGCCATGACGCGCTAGCAACGAACTACCACTCGCCGGATAGAGGCGGGAGTATCGTTGTCTGCAGGCTGTGCCACGTAACGTTGAGCGGCGGCTCTCACCTGGAACTCCAGTCGAGATCCATCGACTCCTACGTCCATGCCATACACTCGATGCAGGCGTTCGATATCGGCGACATCGATTTCGAGGATGAAGTCGAAGCCTTGCACTATGAGCATCACATCGGATTCCCGTATCCCACACATGGAATTACAAACTGCGAGTCATGCCACATTGAAGGCACATACGAGGTGCCGGATCAGTCAAAGTCGCTACCTGGCGCTTTGTCTGGCACTGATTCAGTTGAAGACAGAAACATCGGCGACTTGCCGGTATATATCACCGGTCCTGCTGCGAGAGCATGTGGCGGATGCCACAGAGCTAAACTGATCACAGCAGATGACGCCAATGGACTAGCAGCCTTCAACCAGCACACAAACATGGGCGGATACCTTATCGAGGGTGGGAGCGACTATTCCGCAACTCTCGGTACAGCAATCGACGACATTATGGCAAACTTTCCGTAAATCTACAAACTTTCCGTAAATTTTATTTTCCTTTTTTTATTTCACCTATCCAGGGCTCACCATCTCTCAAGACATAAACAATAGGGAGACGTAGGTTGTCCCATGGAGCCCATCGAGAGCGTGTGCCTCTGCGGGGCCGGCTTCCTGGGATGGCAGATAAGCCTCCAGTGCGCAAGCCACGGGATCCCCGTGAGGCTATTCGACATATCCGAGGAAGCCCTGGAGAGAGCCTCCGAACACATCCGGCACGAGCTCAAAACCTGGACGAGCGAGGAAAAAATCACACCCGAAGAAGTCGAGGCCACCCTGAGCCAAGTCTCCTTTCACGACGACTTGGCCGAGGCCGTCGATGGAGTCGACCTCGTCATAGAGGCTGTCCCAGAGCGCCTTGATCTCAAGCGGGAGGTCTTCGCCCAGCTCGACAGCGTCTGCGACGACGCCACCATCCTCGCGACGAACAGCTCATCCATCCGCATCTCCAAGATAGAGGACGCCACCCGGCGCCTAGACAGGGTGCTCAACACCCACTTCTACAATACGCCGTGGAGGAGGAGCATCGTGGAGCTGATGCGGGGGACGGGGACCAGCGACGAAACCCTGGAGAGGGTGCGGGAGTTCATGGTCTCCATCGGGATCACACCCCTCATGGTCCTCAGGAAGAGCACCGGGTTCATCTTCAACAGGGTCTGGAGGGCCATCAAGCGGGAGTGCCTCCACCTCGTGGACCAGGGCGTCGCAAGCTTCCAGGACGTGGACAGGGCCTGGATGACCCTCTACGAGACCCCCTACGGCCCCTTCGGGATGATGGACCGCGTGGGCCTCGACGTGATCCGGGACATCGAGATGGTCTACTACGAGGAGTCCGGGGCGGATAGGGATGCCCCGCCCAAAATGCTCCTGGAGATGATCGAGCGGGGGGAGCTGGGAGTCAAGACCGGGAAGGGCTTCTACAAATATCCCGATCCAGCCTACCTCGAGCCAGGCTTCCTGAAAGGAAAATCCTAATCCATCCGGGCACCCAATAGACCGGTATGAAGAAGCTCGACGTCGCGGGATCCTGGCCCGCCCTGGTCACCCCCTTCAACGATGACGACGAGGTAGACTACGACATCCTACGGAGCCTCGTCGACTTCCAGGTGGAGAACGGGAGCGACGGGATACTCCTCCTCGGCTCCACCAGCGAGGCGACCCTCCTGAGCCCAGACGAGAGGACCAAGATCATCGACGAATCCCTCGCCGCGGCGAAGGGCAGGGTCCCCGCCCTAGTCGGGGTCTCGGCGTCCACCACCAAGCAGACTATCGAGAACGCCCGGTACGCCAAGGACGCCGGAGCAGACGGGGGGCTCATCGTCCAACCAGGCTACATCAGGCCGAGCCAGGACGCCCTCTACAGGTACTTCAAGGACGTCGCCGAGGCGGTGGACCTACCCTTGGTGATCTACAACAACCCCTCTAGGACGGGGGTGAACGTGGAGGCGGAGACCGTGGCCCGTCTTGCTCATCTGGAGAACATCGTGGCCCTCAAGGAGGCGGGGCCCAACCCCTACGGGGTCCTCAGGGTCGTGGAGCTCACCCGGGGCAGGCTCAACGTTCTCTGCTGCGACTGCCCCACGTACGCCCTCATCTTCCCGGTGCTCGCATCAGGGGGGAAGGGCACCAGCAACGTGACGGGCTCCATCGCCCCCCGGGAGCTCGCGGTCATCTCGAAGCCCTGGGAGAACTTTGAAGACGTTGTGAAGTCCCGGGAGACATTCTTCACCTACTTCCCGCTGATGCGGATGATGTACGCCGAGACGAACCCCGTGCCCCTCAAGGCCGCCCTGAACATGGTGGGGGCGAACGTGGGGAAGCCCCGGAAGCCCCTCCAGGAGTTCAGCAAGGAGAACACGGCCACCCTGAGGGTCACCATGAAGAGGCTCGGGGTCCTCGACGAGGACTCCTACCAGATGGAGTTCTTCTCCCGCCAGTGACCCCTACTTCAACCCGGAGAGCACACGCTCGACGACCCCATCGATCTCCGGGGGGTCTATCCACCTGGTCACGATCACCAGGTCGTGTTCCGGGTCGCACCAAACGTAGTTGCCCCCGGCGCCGATGGCGCTGAACGCCGACTCGGGGCCGCTGGGCCAGCGCTCGTGGTTCATCCACCACATGTACCCATAAACGGGGTTCACATCACCAGGAGCGGTGGCCATATCGATCCATCTCTCGGAGATGAGCTGCCGGTCCAGCCACCTGCCTCTGCGGAGGAAGAGGAGCCCGAAGAGGGCCTGGTCCCTGGAGCAGATGTGCATCCCTCCGCCCCAGTGGCCTCCTCCGCTCACCGACTGCACCCTGAGGCCGTCCATGACGACCCAAGAGTTCCTGTAACCATGCCACCTCCACGTCGAGGATGCCCCTATGGGATCCATGACCCGCTCCTTCAACACACGGGGGAGGGGCCTCCTCCAGACATTGAGGAGGGAGAGGGCGGTCAGGTTGACCCGGACGTCGTTGTACTCGTAGTAGGTGCCGGGCTCCTTGGGCTCGAGGAGGACGTCGTCGGTGTTCCCAGCCGAGTAGTGCTTGTCCCAGAGGGTGCCGTCCCACTCGTTGGTCTGCTGGAGGAGGTGATGCCATGTGATCTTGGAGTTGTGAGGGGAGTCGAAGTGCCCCTCCTTCACGTAGAGCCCCACAGGGTCATGAACATCCCTGATGAGGCCGTCATCCAGGGCAAGGCCCGCGCACGTGGAGAGGTAGCTCTTGGATACGCTGAAAGTCATGTCCACACGCCTAGTCTCCCCCCACTCGGCCACGATGTAACCGTCCTTCAGCACGAGGCCGTTGACTCCGCCCCGCGGCCTCGTCGGCCCCAGGACCTCCCCGTCGTCGCACTTCTTCCCCGCCACGGAGGTCGCGATGCGTCTCGCCAGATCCCTGGCGAAAGGTGTCTCGTGATCCGAGGCGTAGTGGATCGCCTCATCCACCATCGCCGAGTCCAGGCCCAGCTCCTCGGGGCGCCGGGTCTCCCAGTCATCCCAACTCGTTGGATAATAGGATCCGCTCACAGGATTCACAACCCAAGCTCTCATAATCCTATCAACTGATACTTTATTTCAGGCTGTCTGAGAGCTACCCCCGGAATAGCCGAGAAGATCGGGAAAGCCCTCCCGTAGCCCTAGAGCCTGTATCCCCCGGGAGCGGGAGCCCCATCGACGCATACGCCTCCGGCTCCGTCGAGGGCGAATCTTCCCTCAGCTATCATCTGGATCGTCAATGGAAAGATCACCCAGTCCCCCCGTTTCTTCAGCCGTTCCTGGTGCTCATCGACGATAGCCCCGAGGAGCTTCTTATCCTGAGCTAGCTCGTCCAGGACGACGCCCTCCGGTAGACTGACGGGAACGGGCTCGGAGACGACGAGGACCTCCCCGTGGTCCACCTTCTCCCGGACCACATGGGTGCTGGCCCTGAGCGCGCGTTCCCCGGCGAGGATGGCGTCCCTCACCACGTGGATCCCGACGTACTTCCGCTCGTTCCCCTCCATGATGGAGAGGTCCGCGGGATGCACGTTAACCATCTTCCCCTGGTAGGCGTCGAGGAGGGGACGCGTGGTGATGCTCATGTAGCCCGCGAGGGCGACGAGATCGACCCCGTGGGGGGCCAACTTCTCGACGACGAGGCGGTCGAACTCGGGGCGGAGGCTGAGGTCGGTCCTCTTCACCCCCCGTTCTCTGTAAAAGTCCCGGATGTCCTCACACACGTAGGATATGCCATACTCGTCTGCGATGTCCTTGGCCCTGCACCGTTTCTCCCCGCTCTTCCGGAGGACGTCGTCCCGGACGTCCGTGAAGATCAGGGAGACCTCGTAGCGGGAGTCCTCTTCGAGGGACCTCTCGATGATCCGCCTCGCGTTGGTCCCCGAGCCTGAGACGAAGCAGGCCACCCGCATCTGCGCGTCCCCCTTCGGGGTGTAGATGGGTTGGGGCCTCATGTTTCCAATTCAACTCGAGTTCCCATATAAGAATTGGCTGCGTAGCCGTCACTGTGAAGCACAAACGCAGATGAACATCGGCCTTACACTTTCAGTCGCCTCTCCCGCCCCGGGGCCTGCGATCCTTTTATAACACCGGATGAGGATTTCACCCGATGCCCATGGCCCAAGAGGCTCTCCTGGAAAACATCGATGTGACGAAGCCTATCCACGAGGCACTTTACCTGTGTGAAGCTTGCGACCACGTCGTCCCCAGGACTGTGGTGTGCCTCTACTGCGGTGTCCTAATCCCCGGTGAGAACAATCGGTAGCCTCCGGCATTCATTTTAACGAAAATCCGGGTTTATTCTCTCTGAGACCCACGCAACGAATCTGTTTGACAATATATGCGAGTGCATTCATCGGGTGCAAAAGAATTTTATTCGATGCATCCCCCGTCACAGGGAAATGGACCTGACGCCCCTCATCGCCTCTTTCACCCTCTTCTCCCTCATGGAGTTCGGGGATAAGACCCACATCGCCGTCATCACACTATCCATGAAGCACAAGCCCCTCCTCGTCTTCGCCGGGGCCCTCGGGGCCTTCGCCGTGGTGGACGGGGCCAGCGTGTTGGTGGGGGGCTTCATAGCCGACCTGATACCCTCCTTCTGGATCAACGTGATCTCAGGGGGGCTGTTCCTCATCTTCGGGGTGCTGACCCTCAGGGGAGAGGACGACGGGGATGAGGTCGAGGAGTCCGGGAGGGGTGCCCTCGCATCGGCGTTCAGCCTCGTCTCCCTCATGGAGCTCGGGGATAAGACCCAGTTCGCCTCCTTCGTCCTCGCCGCCCGATACGGGAACCCCGGCATGGTGTTCCTTGGTATCCTTCTGGGGGCCGCCCTCATCACCGGGAGCGGGGTGGTCATAGGTAAAGGATTGATGAAGCTCGTCCCGGAGCGCTACCTGAGATACGTCGCCGCCGCACTGTTCATCCTCTTCGGCATCATCTTCCTAGCCAACGCCTTCCTCGGCATCGAGCTCTTCTGACTCCTCAAACGTTTTATGGCCTAGATTTACCCACTACCTGATCTTCATGACCCCCCGCATAGTCCTCATCGGGGCAGGGAGCAGCGTCTTCGGATACAACTCCGTCCTCGACGCCTCCAATATCGAGGCCCTCTGCAGAGCCAACCTGATCCTCTACGACATCGACGAGGCGAAGCTTGAGAAGATGGGCTCCCTCGCAGAGAGGATCGTCGAGGTCACAGGGAGCGGGATCGAGGTGGAGTGGACCGCCGACAGGGAGGACGCCCTCGCGGACGCCGACTTTGTCGTCCTCTCCATCGCAGTGGACAGGATGAACCGTTGGCGCATGGACTGGGAGATCCCCTTCAACCTCGGGATCAAGCAGGTGATCGGTGAGAACGGGGGTCCGGGGGGCCTCTTCCACACCATGAGGAACATCCCTCCCGTCCTCGCCATCTGCTCTGACATGGAGGACTGCTGCCCCGATGCCCTCCTCCTCAACTATACCAATCCGGTTCCCCGCCTCTGCCTTGCCATCGACCGCTACACCGACATCAAGGTCGTGGGACTCTGCCACGAGGTGGAGGGGCAGCTCGAACGCCTCTCGAAGATCATAGGCGTCCCTAAGAGCCTCCTCGACGGAGTCTCCGCCGGGCTCAACCACTTCAGCTGGTTCAAGCACCTCCGGCTCACCAACGGCGACGACGCCTACCCCCTCCTCGACGATGCCCTCGAGAAGACCCCGGGGTTCCAGCCCCTCTGCAGGGCCTTGTACAATAAGTTCGGGCTCTACCCCAGCACCGACGACAACCACGCCGGGGAGTACCTCGCCTACGCCTGGCAGGCCTGCCCCGATGAGGCCCGGGGCTTCAACTGGATCGATAGGATGGAGGAGCACGGGGAGAGGAACTGGAGGAAGATCAACGGAATCATCAAGGGTGATGAGCCCCTCGACGTCAAGGGCAGGTTTTCAGGGGAGAGGATGATGCACATCATCGGGGGAATCGTCTCCAACAGCCGCCACACGGAGCTCCAGGCCAATCTCCCCAACGACGGCCAGATCCCCAACCTCCTCGACGGGGCCATCGTCGAGACCCCGGCCTTCGTCGACAGCAGCGGCATAAACCCCATCGGCGTCGGTGAGCTCCCCGAGGGCCTCGCCGCCCTGTGCAACATCCAGACCCTGGTCACTGACCTCGTTGTCGAGGCCGGGGTTCACGGAGACAATGACCTCGCCCTCCAGGCTATCCTCGCTGACCCCGTGGTCCACGACCTGGAGGCGGGTAAAAAGGCGTTCAAAGCCCTCATGGAGGCCCACGCAGACCTCCTCCCCCAGTTCACCGATGCGGCCTAGATATCCCTGGGCTTACCGTAGGTCCTGAAGACGTATGATCCTACGACGAGCCAGTAGCCCAAGTAGACGATGATCCTGAACCACTCCGGGTTCCCGTCGTAGCCTACCAGCGCCTTCAGAATCGAGCCCGCGACCCCCTTCTCATGGAGGACGGGGTAGGTCCCGTCGGGATTCACCGGCGGGTTGATGTCGAATGGCTTCTCACCGAGAACGCCGAAGTCGTGACCAAGGTTCTCCCCGGCCTCGATGAGCTCGTGGACCCCGTATCCTGCGAGCCCCGCCGAGAAGACGATGAGGATGACACTGGTGTACCCGAAGAACTTCTTGATGTCCAGCCGGTAGCTCCCCCTCATCAGGAGCACCGCCAGCACAAGCACTATCGCAGCGCCAACTACAACGCCTATGATTGTCCCCGCCGCGTCCTGGAAGAACGTAGTGGTGAGGAAGAGCACGGTCTCTAGCCCCTCCCGGAAGACCGCCACGAACGCGAGGGAGGCGACGCTGTAGAGCTCCCCCTGGCTCACGGCGACGTCGATCTTGTCCTGGAGCTCCCCCCGGATGTTCTTCGAGTGCTCGGTCATCCAGAAGATCATGTATGTGAGAACGGCCACCGCGGTCAGAGATGCGACCCCCTCGAAGAGCTCGGCGGCAACCTTGCTCATCCCGCCGTAGACCATCTGAATCGCGACGCCCAGGACGAGGCTTATCGCCACGGCCGCCCCGGAGCCCATGTAAGCGTAACGGGTCAGCTCGCCTTTCCCCACCTTCTTGAGGTAGGTGACCATGATCGCCACGATCAGCGCAGCCTCGAGAGCCTCCCTGAACGTGATGAGTAGGCTAGGAATCAGTCCTTCGAACATTTGAATCACTTTTTAGGTTTACCTAAATCCGTACCAACAGGTTTAGTCCAGCCTAATATTTATACGTTTTGTTTTATAAAAAGAGGAAAAGAGAAGAAAAAGCTCACTAATTGCCAAGTTAATAGTATATTCCGAAGGACGGAAGAAGTCGCCTCAGACCCTCAAAATCCTTAAGCCACGTTTTCATCTAGCTAGGATGAACAAGTTTGACTCTTACAAGGCAGGCAGACAAGCCTGCAACCAGCAATGATTCCCCAAGGGTGGACTATCACTGCCACATCTCCATGACGGAGTACGCAGACATCGAGAACCCGACCGTCGTCTCAGTCACCCTGGAGGAGTTCCTCGCCGACCTCGATGAGGCGGGGTTCCAGAAAGCCGTCGTCTTATCCGACAAACGGACATCCCCGGAACAGGTTTCAGCCTTCGTCTCCCGGGCCTCCGACAGGCTCATCGGGTTCGGCTACGTCAATCCCACACACGGGGGGTCAGGGGACGAGGTCCTGAAGCAGAGGGGGGAACTCGGACTCTTTGGGCTCAAGCTCTATCCCACCACCGACGGATACTTCGTGAACGATCCGGACGTCTTCCCGGTCTACGAGGCCGCCTCGGGCATCGGGATGCCCATCATGTTCCACCACGCGGGGATGCCCGACCCCGGGGACCTGCTGAAACACTCGGATCCAGCCCTCATCGACGAGGTCGCTTACAGCTTCCCCGAACTCAAGATCGTCCTCGCCCACCTCGGCTATCCCAGGGTGGACGAGACCCTCTATGTCGCCCGGAAACACGCCAACGTTTGGTGTGATATAAGCTGGCCCTACGGGAACATCAACCATCCGAGCTATCCCTTCATGCTCTGGAAAGACCTCCTCACCGCCCTCAACCTCGGAGTCATCAACAAGCTCATATTTGGGACAGACTACCCGGGGGTCCGCCAGAGACCCTACATGGATATGATGTTGAACATCAACAGGTATGCGACCCACGAAGACCTCAAGATCCCCCAGGAGATGCTCCGCTCCATAGCAACCGATAACATCGATCCGCTTACGCCCCCGTGACTGTTGGGAAAGGTTAACGATCACGATAACCCCACCCCGTTCCTCGATGTGCGGAAAACCACCGGATGAGGGGCCGGCATCATTATATTAATATTTCATTAAAACGTCGGAATCTTGGGAATGCCGTTTTTTTAATCTTTACTTTCATATTTAAGATATAAAACCACTCCTATGCAAGAAAAATGTAAAAAAAATAATAGTTTTTTACAAAGAGTAGAAAATATCAGTTATCTCATACAAAACGTTTATATTTAAACCCCAACGATGAGCAGACATTCGGTGACTTGAATATGACACTGATATTTAATCCGGCGAGCGACGGTCTCTCAAAGGTCTTCCGTGACTACCAGGAAGAAGCCTTGAGGTTCGTCTGGGAAAGAAACGAGGAGGGCGCCATCTCGAGAGAGGTCTGGAGCCACGTCAACGACAGGCTTGTGGGTAAGACAATCAGCCGCGCGTCCATAATCAACTTCCTCAACGCAATGGTGGACGAGGGCGTCCTCGATTACGATGAGCGGACAGGCAAGGGCGGTTACCACAGGGTCTACAGGCCAAAGCTGAACGAGACTTCTTTCAAAAAGTACGTCGCGCAGACCGTGATATCTAGCCTTATGAAGGACTTTCCAGCGGAGACAAAGGAAGCCCTCAAGCTGGCCATTTCCTGATATATTATTATCAGAACTCTAATTTTTTAATTTCTCAACGCTAGCGGAAGCTCTCTGAACAGGCTACGACGCCAGATTTCCCTCGGTTCAGGCTCCTCGACGATAACTATGAAAGCGACGCTCATGACGAGGGGAGCCCATGAAAGGACGAGTCAGGGCGAAGAGCTATCATTTTCGTACAAGTTTCCGCTCAGGAAGGCTCCCAGAGGAGTCATCCGCCCTAAGACGCCACTCTTTCAGGGCCCCCTTATGAGCCAGATACCCCCACCCCCGGTGGCAACGAGGAACTGCCCCCGCTCGCAGGCGCGAGCTAAAGAGCACCTTAATAACATTCAAAAATATATGACAGTATGCGATGGGGTTCGACGAACGCCTCTACCCAATCCTTTCGAACCCCAGATACACGTACATCTTCTTCTCCCTGATCGCCTTCATACCGCGCATCCTCGTCTGGGCCTCCATCCCCGTCGACTGGAACTCCGATTCTTACCACCACTGGCAGATATCCTACATGACGCTCAAGATCGGCCTCCAGAGGGGGAGGCTCTGGGACCTCAACGGGTGCGAGTACTACTGGGGGGTCGTACCCCACTTGGTTCAGACCCTCCTCCTAGGGGTGATGTCTACAGCCTCCATCCTGCCCTACCGAATACTGAACATCATTCTCGCCGGAGCGAACACGTACCTGATCTACATCATCGGGCGGGACAACTTTTACTGGAGAGTCGGGCTCTCCGCCGGCCTGATCTACGCCCTATACCCCGTGGCCGGGATATTCGACATCGTCGCCCTCCAGGAACCCCTCGCCCTGTTCTTCGCCCTCCTATCCCTCGCCCTCTTCAACACCAAGCCCGGCTGGTCGGGGCTGTTCCTCGCCCTCGCGGCGCAGTCTAGGACCGAGTATTGGCTCGTCTCCCTGATATTCGTCGCCGGGGCCGTCGCGATCGAGAGGGCCTCTCAGAGGATCCAAGCCTTCGCCCTCAGCTGGCTCATAGTCATGAGCCTCTTCTGCTTCCTGTTCAGGCACTGGACCTCTAACGCCATTTATCCCCTCTACTGGAGCCTCTTCAGCGTCTTCGGAGGCTGGACCCAGCGAGGGCTGGGCCTACCCCTCCCCCGCCTCATGACGATGTGGCTGGGAGACAAGCTGCGCGCCTGGCCCGGGAAGGCCACGGGCCAGCTCCTCCTGGGCTCGGCCGTCGCCCTCTCAGGCTCCTTTGCCCACATGGTTCGGCGCCGATGGAGGAGATACCATCTCTTCCTCTTCTTCCTCATATCCGCGGTGGTGTTCGGGCCCATCTTCATCACGTACTACCCGGGGGATCCGAAGCATCTCCTTTACATGCTCAGGATGAGCCTGCCCCTGGCTGCGGTGGGATCAGTGCTCCTCGCCTATCTCATCTATAGAGTGGAGTTGAGGGTGTCCCGGAGCCATGCCAGGTGGATCCCCCTTACAGTCGCGGTTTTGGTGCTAGAACTGATAACCATGAACGCCATCCTCCCCGCCTACGGGACTTTTCAGGGCGAGACCCTCGACATCTTCGATGTCGCGGATGCGGCATCAAGCCACTACGTTAACGGGACCATCGTCTGCGACCATCCAACGGCGAACTATAGGCTCGTCTCAATGTGGGGTGTAAGCCCCGAGGATCTCCTGAGTAATCATTATGCCCCCCACTACTACGGAGTGACCGACCCCGCGAGATACGCCAGATGGTTTGCCAGGTACAACGTGACCCTGTGGCTCCACTGCGGAAGCCGATCCCACCCCGTCTGGGCGGTGGTGAGCCGGGAATATCCTGACCTGCTGTTACTAAAGGAGGAGGTGCACGGCATCCGGATCTACGTGGTGAATCAGACCCGCCTCGAGAGAATCATCATTGAATAACCCGCAGCGAGCGCCATCGAAGCGGTCAGGGATATCCCCTTATCTTTCCCGATCGAGAGTAATGATGCATCGGGTGAAGCTTGATGGAACCGGTCGCCGTGGTTTACCATGAGGGGATCTCCGGATACGACTTCGGCCCAGGCCATCCCTTCAGGAGCGACAGGTTCCCTAAGTTCATGAGCCTCCTGGAGACCCATGGTTTTCTAAACGATCCGAGAGTCTCCGTCTTGGAGCCCGAACCCGCCGGCGATGAGCTTCTGGAGCTGATCCATCCAGAGTCCTACATCAGGGAAGTTGAGAATCGAAGCGGACACTACATCCCGCTGTCGGGCGACACCCCCCTCAGCCCGTCCATAGTGGAGGCGGCGCGTCTCATCGTCGGGGGATCCGTGCTGGCCGGGGAACTAGTCGCCACGGGAGCCGCCGAGATAGGGTTCGGTGTCGGCGGGGGGCTCCACCACGCTGGGCGGAGATACGGGGGAGGTTTCTGCGTCTTCAACGACGTCGCTGTTTGCGCTCAGAGCCTCATCGAGCGCCACGGCCTGGAGAGGGTGCTCATCCTCGACTCCGATGTCCACGCTGGGAACGGCACCATGGACATCTTCTATGAGGACTCCCGGATCCTATTCGTCTCGGTGCACCAGAACCCCCTCACCATCTACCCTGGAACGGGCTTCATCGAACAGATCGGGGAGGGTAAAGGTGCTGGATTCACGGTGAACGTGCCACTCCCTCCGGGCGCAGGTGACCGCTGCATGGCACTGTTCCTCGAGGAGGTCTTCAAACCCCTAGCATGTGAGTTCAAGCCCCAGGCGATCATCAGAAACGGGGGCACAGACCCCCACTTCATGGACGGCCTCGGGAGCCTCATCTTGACCTTCCAAGGGCTCTGGACAATCGGGAAGGCCGCGTCCCAGGCAGCGGAGGAGGCTGGTTGCGGCGTCGTCGACCTCTGCTGCAGCGGCTACAACCCGGCCACCGTCGCCGAAGGGTGGCTCTCACTCCTCACCGGGGCGATGGGCGAGGAGAATCCGAGTGTAGAGTTGGCTCCGCCCCCGATAAGCTCCGAGGCCGTGCTCAAGGAGACCGAGAGAATCATCGGGGACGTTAAGAGACACCTCCGAGAATATTGGGAATTCCGTTGACGGGATAGAATACCGTATTTTTTTAGGCGAGAGTGTAATCTAGGTTAGGGAGGGTCCCATGAGCTCGAAGAGACTGACTGTCCCATATGTCTTAGATGACGGCAGCAGAGGCCAACCTTTCACCAAAGAGCTCGAGCTCGCCTCACTCTTCATAGTGGGGGACTCCCGGAGAGGGACGGGGGTCCTGGAGGCTGCCTCCTTCGCGACCTATCCACTTCTCTTCAAGCGATACGATGGGGGATCGGTGATGGTCGATCTCCTCGGGCTCCACAAGACCAGCCTCAGGTACAAACTCATCCCGGACGTGGAGCCCTTCATCAAGGCTGTTGACAAGGTCTCGGTGGAGCCCGAGAACTATCTCAAAGGGCTCAAGGGGCTCTCAGGTCATTTCAAGGATTTCACGGGGCAGGAGACCCTGACGTTCACCGGGCTTGTGGCCCAGCCTCCGAAGCTCGGGGAAATAAACGGGCTGCTCGAAAGGACCATGGAGCCAGAGTCCGATGTTAATTCCATTATCTTCAACCCGATCCTCGAAGACGCGGAGGTCAAAGCTGTGTTGGACTCCCTTATAAGGCTCCATAAAACTCTCGAGGAGGACCAGAAAACCCTAGAGAATGCCAAGAAGGGTCTCCAAGAATCCCTGGACACAGCCCGGAAAGTGCTGAAGGAAGAGTCCCTGAACATCAAGGATGGCAGCCTAAAGATCCAGGAACGCCTGAAAGGAGCCCTCGAGAAGAAGAGGGGTGGGCTCAAGAAGAAGTTGGACAGGGAAATCACCCGTGTCCGCTCATCCTACAAGAGGCAGACGGGCCCACTGAGGGAGGAGCGGACCAAGCGCAAGAGGAAGCTCACCCGGGCGGAGAAAAGGGTGGACCAACTGAAATCAACGGATGACAAAGGGACGCTTGATTCCGAGAAGGCCCTGAGGGAGCTCAAGAAAAAGTTCGGGGAGCTCGAGAAAGCGGTGAAGAGCCTCGAGGGGAAGAGGGACGCCGAGATCAAGGTCCTGAGGGTCCAGTTCGACGCCGAGCTGAGGGGCGACGAGGAGAAGCTGGCGGATGAACGAGCCCAGACTCGGGACAGGCTCGAGGAGATCCAATCCCTCGAAGCGGAGATACTGGCCGAAGCAAAGGCGATCTCGGGTCAGATCGATGCCCTCAGCCGGAGAAAGAGAAACAAGCTCAAGTCCCTCGACAAATACAAGGTAGAGCTGGACGAGGGAGACCTCGAGATAAACATACCCTTCTACGTCTTCCACTTCGGTCGGAAGAGGTTCGACTTCTATCCCCCGGTGGAAGTGGTGGGCAGCCCCGGCCTATTCTCGAGGTTCAGGCGGATGCTAGCGGACGATCTCGAGAGTAAGGTGAACATGCTGATCAGGCCCGTGGGGGGGTTCTCGGATCGGTTCCTGGAGAGGGCTGTGAGGAGCCTCGGGAGGGATAACCAGGTGGGCCGGGCATACCGCCAGGAGGCGGAGAGGCTGAACCTGTTCCGGAGCAGGGAGGCGGTGGACCAGATGATGCTCGGGCTCACGAGGCTCCGGCGGGGAGGCTGGATAAGCGACGGCGACTATATCAGGCTCCAAGAGGCTATCGTCGACCAGATAGGATCCATCTCCCACCCCTGAGACTGCTCTAGCCTCGTCCATAACTTTAAGATGAGTGACTCCATATTTTCGCCGAGATGTCCCGATACAAAGCCCTCGGCGTCGACGTGAAGAAGGAGGGCATCCAGGCGTTCAAAGGCGTCGTGGACAACCTCTACCCGGGAGCCTTCTGCGTCATCACCCGGGACCCCACGAACCCGAGTATGGGCCTCGTCTCCCACGCGGACTCTGCGGGGAGCAAACCCATCATGAGCTACCTCTGCTACAAAGAGTCGGGGGATCCCTCATGGTTCAAAGGGCTGGCCCAGGACGCCGTCGCAATGAACATCGACGACGTCATCTGCGTCGGGGCTGAAGCCATATCCTTCATAGACTACATAGCGTACAACACCCTTCTCATCGACAGGGTGGAGATGCTCGCGGCCCTCTCCCAGGGATTCGCGGATACGTTCAAGATGCTCGAGGAGAACGGGCTGCCCGTTTTATTCGGGGGTGGAGAGACCGCAGACCTCCCCGACCAGATGAAGACCCTGGACGTATGCGGGGCTCTCTTTGCTAGGGTAGAACTTGACAAAGTTGTGACTGGCTACGAGATCTCCCCCGGGGACGTGATAGTCGGCCTGCGGAGCGGCGGAAAGGTCGGCTACGAGGAGGAGGCGAACAGCGGGATAATGTGCAACGGTCACACCCTCGCAAGGAACTGCCTGATGCGCGGAGAATACCTAGAAAGATATCCCGAGCTCGCTCACCCAGACAGGGCGAGATTCACGGGGAGTTACGGTTACGAGGATCGCCCGGATGGGCTCGGGATGACTGTCGGTGAAGCCCTGACGTCGCCCACCAGGATATTCGCCCCTATCGCAGCGAAGGTCTTGGAAGGCGTCGGGGACTCGGTTCACGGCATGGTCCACAACACGGGTGGAGGCCAGACGAAGTGCCTCGGCCTCGGGAAAGGAGTGCGTTATGTCAAGGACGCCCTGCCCGAGCCCGACCCAGTCTTCCACCTCATCCAAAAGGAGGGACGGGTGGAGTGGAGGGAAATGTACGAGGACTTCAACATGGGGATAGGCATCGAGTTCATAGTGGAACCCGAGGCAGCCCAGGACGTGATTCGCATCGCTGAGAGCTTCGGGATAGGCGTCCAGATCATCGGACACTGCGAGAAGAGCGAGAAAGGCAACTCCCTCAAGATAACGAGCAGGCTAGGCGAATTCAGTTACGCCGGCGATTGACCGTTAAACCCATTGAAAATTGGGTAAAATAATAAGGGGAACCGCCCATCATTTCCCCCAGTGGTTGAATGATCGTCAACCTTGGCACCGTCGGCCTCGACACCACCGAGACCCCCTTCAAGAGCGTATCCAAGCTGGTCGGGGGCTCGGGGACCTACTCCAGCATCGCCGCGAGCTTCTTCGCCGAGTCGGGCCTCATCGGGATCGTGGGGGACGATTTCCCAGAGGAGTACATGAACATCTTCAGGGACAGGCTAGACCTCGCAGGACTCGTGGTCGAGAAGGGGAAGAGCTTCCACTACGTCTCGAGCTTCGGATTCGACCTGGGGGCCCGGACCTCAATCGCCACGGAGCTGAACGTCTTCGGAGGCTGGGACCCCGTAGTGCCCGAGGAGTACAAGGATGCGGAGTTCCTCTACCTGGGTAACGTGGGTCCCCAGCAGCAGCTCAGCGTCCTCGACCAGGTGGACGGTCCCCGCCTCACCATTGCGGACACCATAGAATACTGGATCAACACCGATAGGGAGGGGCTCATCGAGGTCATCTCCAGGGTCGACGGCATGGTCCTAAACGACAACGAGGTGAGGCAGCTATGCCAGGCCCCAAACATAATCACGGGAGCCAAGGAGATCCTCGATTGGGGCCCGAGGTTTATCGTCGTAAAGAAAGGGGAACACGGGGCCATCCTCTTCACCCGGGAAAAGGTCTTCCCCACGTGTGGCTATCCCTTGGAGAAGATCACGGATCCCACGGGGGCGGGTGACTGCTTCGCAGGGGGATTCATGGGTCACCTGGCCCGGAGCGGGAGTCTAGACGAGTCCGTCATGAGGGAGGCCGTGGTCTACGGGAACGTGATGGGCTCATTCGCCGTTGAGGAGTTCAGCATTGAGAGGTTCCTGCCCCTGACCATCGAGGATATCGAGGGACGGTACAATCTCTATAAATCTATGGTCTCATTCTAACGGATATAGCTCTTTGACCCTCTGTGCCTTACCCCGAATCATGCTTTCTTCGAAAGAATTGTTAGGCTCAAAAATGTTAACCATGAGGATAACATTTGATGAGAGAGAATGGTTCAACCCATCTTAAGCGCTCGGTGGACTCCCGTCCTGCTTGAGGCCGCGGAGAACGTCCGCACAAATGTCAGGAAAGCCCTCCTGAGCAGGGCCTCCCTTGACGCCGACGGTCTCAAAAAACTCCTAGACTCAGAAGCCCAGCAGGCGATCAGGGAGACTCTCAGCGATGCCGGTTTTCCAGTTCGGGTCGTGAGCGAGGAAGGCGATTACGAAATCGGGGAGCAGGGCCCCGTGCTCGTCGTCGACCCCGTCGACGGGACCACCAACCTGGCGAGAGGCATCCCCTTCGCCTGCACCAGCATGGCTCTCTCGGAGACACCCCGCATGTCGGGGGTGACGTTAGGCCTCATCAAAGATCTATATTCCGGGGATGTCTACAGGGCCGAAAGGAATAGAGGAGCATGGAGGACGGGGAAACGCATCGCCCCCTCCAAATCGAAGCTCGTGAAAGAGGCCCTCGTCTCCCTGGATATCAGCAAGGGCGCCCCCGTCGATAGGGTCAAACAGTTGATAGCGAGCGCAGGGCACCTCCGCCAGACGGGATCCTCCGCCCTCGCTCTGTGCCACCTCGCCTCGGGAATCGTGGACGCCCACGTCGACGTTAGAGGGAAGCTTAGGATCACCGATGTCGCAGCGGGGCTCCTCATCCTCAGGGAGGCCGGGGGAGCATATGTCACAGAGGGCGCTACGGAAGACGACCTGGAGCTCACCAGGGAGACTACGCTGAAGCTCGTGGCCGCTTCGAGCCAGTGGACCCTCGAGGAGATCCTGAAGACCCTGGGGTAGGGCCACGATATGAGGTTCAGTGGGCGCCTCGTGCCGGCGGTTTTCCAGTCTAGGCCCAACCGGTTCCTCGGGGTGGTCCTCGTGGATGGCGTTGAGACCCCCTGCTTCATCCCGAATCCCGGCAGGATGAAGGAACTCCTTTATCATGGCGCCCGGGTCTACCTCATACCAGTGCAATCAGATACCAGGAAGACCCAGTACAACCTCACTCTCGTTGACCACCAGGGGACCCTGGTGAGCGTCGACTCCAATGTCCCGAACAAGCTAGTCCACGAGGCAGTCGACAGAGGCAACATCGAACCATTCAAAGACTTTCGTATCAAAAAAGCAGAGTACACTTTCGGCGAGTCACGCCTCGACTTTCTCCTCGAAAGTGATTCAGGGAAGCTCTTCCTTGAGGTGAAGTCGTGCACCCTCATCAGGGACGGCGTCGCTCTCTTCCCAGACGCCCCCACCAAGAGAGGAAGCCGCCATCTCCTGACTCTGACCAGGGGCCTCACGCAGGGTAGGTCAGCTGTATTCTTCCTCATCCAACGGCCTGATGCGAACAGCTTCAGGCCCAATACAGAGACAGCCCCCGATTTCGCTGCGAACCTTAAAGAGGCCAATAGGAAGGGTGTCGAGGTCTACGCGTATTCTTCCCGGGTGGACTTTGACGGAGTGTTCCTTGGGAGCAGGGTTCCCATCGATTTGTGAATAAGGAACCCCGGAAAATGATAATATTTCCATTTTATCTAGGAAATAAGGTGATTTTAGGAGCGGTTTTAGAGATATTGAGGTAAAAATCGGTTTTAGAGCCAAATCGGCATGGAAATGATTTTTAAGATTCGGATCACTCTATAAAGGGATAAAAGGAGGACAAGGGGTAAACCAATCCGAGTGAGCAAACTCGGGGACATCGTCCTTGTCTCTTTCGACGACCAATGCGAGAAGAGGACGGAGACCAGGCAGGCATAGACAAGTGTCAGATCGAGAGCGCACGGATAAGAAGGCCGAGGCAGCCGAGAGGAGCATGGAGGAGAGAGACCACATGCTCACTAAACGGCAGGAGAACTACAATGTCATGGAGGAGGTCTTCGACCACCTCACCGTCGAGGGCATCGACAAGCTCATACGCCAAGGAAAAATCAAGGACATCGAAGGAGTCATCAAAGCTGGGAAAGAGGCTCGGGTCTACTGGGGCATCGGACCCGAAGACGAGGAGCTGGCCATCAAGATCTACTACACGACCACGGCGGACTTCCGGAGAGGGATGCTCAAGTACATCGAGGGCGACCGAAGGTTCAAACGGATAAGGAAAACTCCTCGAGGGATAGTCTACACCTGGACTCAGAAGGAGTTCAAGAACCTCCAGCTCGCGGAGCAGGCGGGGGTAAACAGCCCCAAGGCCTTAGCGTTCAACAGGAACATCCTCGTAATGTCCTTCATCGGGGACGACGGTGTCCCCGCCCCCCTGCTCAGGGAGATCGACCCCGAGGACCCCGAGGCGTTCTACCTCAAGACCCTCGACGAGGCGAGGCTCCTCTACACGAAGGCCGGCGTGGTCCACGGCGACCTGAGCGAGTACAACATCATGGTCTGGGAGGAGGCTCCAGTCATCTTCGACGTCTCTCAGGCCCTCCTCATAGAGCACCCCTTGGCAGGGCCCCTCCTGAAACGGGATATATCCAACATAAACGCTTATTTCAACCGGCTCGGAGTGGATGTCGTCGATTCCGAGGACGTGGAGACGTGGGTGAAGGGTGAGTCAGAAGACCTATCTTAAGATCCCCCGGGATCGGGTCGGCGCCCTAATTGGTCCCAAGGGGAATGCCAAGAGGAGGATAGAGAGCTACTTCGGCGTCACCATAGAGGTCGAAAGCGAGTCGGGATCCGTCGAGATCACCCTCAACCCCGGGAACAGGGACGTCACAGCCATCTTCACGGTCCGGAACGTCGTGAAGGCTATCGGGAGGGGCTTCAGCCCCCAGCGAGCGGAGATCCTGGCCAAGGAGGACTTTGACCTCCACATCATCGATCTCGGCGAGTACGTCGGCGACTCGAAGAACGCCATCGCGAGGGTGAAGGGCAGAATTATAGGGAA
The DNA here is from genome assembly GCA_016783485.1 of Candidatus Bathyarchaeota archaeon. Lineage (GTDB taxonomy): Archaea > Thermoproteota > Bathyarchaeia > TCS64 > TCS64. Next base: position 16,909 of record JADHWM010000003.1, on the reverse strand, counting down.
GAACGGGCGTTCCCGGGAGCTCATCGAGGAGATCACGGAGACCCGGATAAGCGTCTACGGGGGTACTGTCGCCTACATCGGGAACCCCGAGGGCCTCGAGGCGGCCCGGGAGGCCCTCATGAAGCTCATCCAGGGCTCATTCCACAAGACCGTGTGGAACTACCTCTACGCGTGGCGAAGGAAAATGAAAAAAGATAGGGGCGAACTCTGGTATGAGAGCCCCGGGCAGAAGGCGGACTTGAGAAAAAGATGACGGAGATAGTCTACCAGTCGATTAGCCCCTCGGACTTTTTCTACAGGAACAGGGAAATCGCGGGATTCAGCAACCCTAGCAGAGCAGTATACGCAGCGGTTAGGGAACTCCTCGAGAACTCGCTGGACGCCTGCGAGAGACAGAGGGTTCCACCAGACATATTCCTGAGGCTCACGGAGGTTTCTTCCTCCGAGGGGGACACGAGCACATACATCATGAGGATCGAGGATAATGGCACTGGCCTACCACCGGACCAGATCCCCTCAGCTTTCTGCCGGGTATTCTATGGTTCAAAGTACACCCTCCAACAGTCGAGGGGTACCTTCGGCCTCGGGGGCACTATCACTATCCTCTACGGGCAGATCACGACCCATCAACCCGTCACGATCACCTCGAGCACCGGTGGCGACATCCACGAGTTCACAATGATGATCGACATCGAGCGCAACGAGCCCATGATCCTCAAGCACAAGGTACTGGGAAACAAGAAAGGCTGGAGGGGCACCGTGGTCCACCTCCAGATGGAGGGCGACTACAGCAGGATCAAGAGCCGCCTCCTGGATTATCTGAAGCAGACGGCGATGGTGAGCCCTTACGCCGACCTGACCTTCGTGGATCCAGTGGGGCGGCTGTTCCGCTTCGAGAGGGGAACCGATATGATGCCCCCGCTGCCCCAGGCTGTGAAGCCTCACCCACACGGGATCGACGTGGAGAACTTCCGCAGGCTAGTCTCGATCACCAAGGCGAAGTCCATGAAGGAGTTCATGACGGAGCATTTCCAAGGGGTGGGCTCCAAAACCGCTGATAATTTCCTGAAATCAGCGGAGATTGGGAACAGGACGAGGCCCAGCTCTATGAAACCGGAGGATATAGTCACCCTCGTCCGGGCTGCAAGGGAGTTCAAGGATTTCAAGCGCCCCGACGCGACTTGCCTCTCACCAATAGGAGAGGAGCTCCTCGAGAAAGGTATAAGGAAGGAACTAGGCCTCACGGAGCACGACTTCCTCAAAGTGGTCTCAAGGAAACCCTCCACCTATCTTGGATTCCCCTTCATCGTAGAGGCCGCCATCGCCACGGGGCCCTCCATCAGGAAACAGTTCAAGACGGGCACCACAATCATAAGGTTCGCCAATAGAATACCCCTCCTCTTCGACGAGTCGAGCGGGGTCGTCTGGAAGGTCGTCAACAAGAACATCCACTGGGACACCTACAACGTCTCCAGCGACACCCCCATGGTGGTCGTCGTCCATGTATGCTCCACGAAGATCCCCTACAAGACCGTCGGGAAGGAGTACATGGCCGACCAGCCCGAGGTGGAGAAGGAGCTCACCAACGTGATCAGGACATCGGCCCGGAGCCTGAGGTTATTCATCTCCCGCAGCATCAGGATAGCCAGGGAGCGGCGGAGGCTGGACATATTCGCCAAATATCTCCCCAAGATAGCAGAGTTCTCCACGAAGCTGTCCGACAAGGAGATACTCCCGGACATCGAGCCCCTCCTCACCGCAGTAAGCAGAGCCATCCCGGAGGTGGAGCAGAAAATCAAGGAGGTCCCCACAATTGACGGATAGCGTGATAAATGAGACAGAGCGGCGGAGGGAGGCCACGGAGACCAGCCTCAAGCAGCTGGGCTCCCTCATCTACGAGCAGATCCAGAACCGGGAGTTCCCCTGGATCATGATGCAGAGCAGGAGTTCCGACAACATCAACTACGACGACGAGCTCCGCCAGTTCATCCTCGGCGACAGGACGGTGCGCCGGCACAGCAGGAATGTCCGTAACATCCGACCCTTCACCCAGTTCTTATGGACCGCATGGTTCGCCAGGGAGCTCGTCCGCCTCAAGAAGACCAGCACCCTCAGGGAGGTGTACTACTCCGCAAGGGGCCAGAGGGACATCGAGTTCACAGGCCAGACGGAGTCGGACTACACCATCACCGACCTCGAGGTCGCCCTGAACACGCCCCGGGAGTCCATGAACATCTACCCCAAGGATAGGGGCGCCATCTTCGGAGACCTTAACATCGAGTATACATTCCCACCCGCTTATGAGGGGCGGATGAAGAATCTCACAGACAACCCCGATGGGGCGCCCATTGGTCGCAGCCTCACAAGCTCTAAATTAGTCGACACGACAGCGGACAAGGTCATCGTCATCGAGAAGGACGCCATGTTCTCCCGGTTCGTCGAGGAGAAGGTCCACGAGAAGCATAACGCCATACTCATACAGACGGAGGGGATCCCCAGCCGCTCCGCCCGCATGGTGATTCGACGGCTGAACAAGGACATGGGGCTCCCCATCTACATCTTCACCGACGGGGACCCGTGGGGATTACACATCGCGATGGTCATCATCTCCGGCTCAGCCGTCGCAGCTCACCTCAGGGGACTCACCACCCCCGATGCCAAGTGGATAGGAGTCTGGGGCACCGATGTCCTGAAGTATAAACTGCCCACGGAGAACCTGACGGAGCAGGACCTGAAGAGGCTCAAAGAGATCAAAGACGATCCCCGATACGTCGACGAGCTCTGGCAGAGGGAGATCGACATCTTCCTAAAGATGGGGAAGAAGGCGGAGCTCGAGGCCTTCAGTGCTCTGGGGCTCACCTACATCGTCGACGAGTATCTCCCGGAGAAGCTGGAGAGCCTCTGATCCGCCTTAATTTTATATTAGCCTACGGGATGTAACAGGTGAAAGATCTATGTCGGGGGATGAAGGGCTTTCCATCTCGAAGCTCGCTGTGAACGTGTTCGGAGTCATGCTGCTGGCCCTCGGGCTCGTCATCACATTCTACTCGATGCAAGCAGATGTGGGAGCCATCGACCCGGGCATCTTCGCCCCCGTCGGCATCCTCGTCGCCCTCGCCGGCGGGATCATGACAGCCGCTTGGGAGGGATGAAAATGGGTGAGCCCAAGATCCGAGGGGTGATCTTGGCCGGGGGCCAAGGGACACGGTTCCGCCCCCTCACATACTACCTCCAGAAATGCATGATCCCCGTCGGTGAGGACGAGAAGCCAGTCCTCGACTACATTGTCCGTCTCTTCGCCCATCACGAGATACGCGACCTAGTGCTCCTCGTGGGCTACAAGCACCAGCAGATCCAGAACTACTTCGATGACGGCAGCAGATTCGGTGTAAAGGTCCACTACGTCCTCGACGAGCCCGGTTTCAAGGGGAGCGCCGGCGCCATCGTGAACGCGTACAGGCAGGGGATCATCAGCAGCGACGATTATCTTCTAGTCTATTACGGCGACATTCTCTCAGACTTCGACTTGAAGAAGATGGTTTCACAGCACATCGAATCGGGCGCCGCAGCGACCGTGGCCTTGGCCCGCGGATTCCGCATCAGGGTCGGGACGGCAGATATTGAGAACGGATTCATCAAGAGGTTCCACGAGAAGCCGGAAATAGAGGACCCTGTGAGCGTCGGTATCCTTGTGATCAGCGGATCGGTCGTCAAGGAGATGAATGAGATGCACAAAGGGGAGGATGATGGCTCTTTCGATATCATGGGCGACTTGGTCCCATACCTCATCGAGAAGGGAAAGCCAGTCGGCGCATATGTGAGCAAGGCGTTCTGGTACGATCTAGGTTCCTTGGAGCGCTACGAGCGGTTCGAGCACGAGAAGCTCGACAGGATGCTGAAATACAGCAGCTAGCCGTTACTAGCCCGCAAAACGTTCATAAACGGTTCCGTGTCATGATAGAATCGATCTATAGATGAAGGCCCTCGTTTTAGCAGGAGGGTTCGGCACAAGGCTTAGGCCTCTGAGTTGCACCCGCCCCAAGATGCTTTTCCCGCTGGCCAATCAGGCCATGCTGGACTGGACGATGAAGAACCTCTCCGAGGGGGGGGTGGACACCGTCGTCCTAGCCGTTAACTACATGGCTGAGGCGCTGGTGAGATATTTTGGCCCAACGAAGTTCGACCTGGGTATCATTTACTCTCGGGAAGGGAGGCCCCTAGGAACAGGGGGTCCCATCAAGAAGGCCCAGGAGCACCTCGTAGACGGCGAGCCTTTCCTGATCCTCAACGGCGACATCATTTCGGACATCGACTACAGGCGCCTCGTGGAGTTCCACAAATCCAACGGGGGGATAGCAACCATCGCCCTCGTCCGGGTGCCAGACCCAACCCGGTATGGGGCTGTCGAGCTCGACGGCGACGGCAGGGTCGCGAGGTTCGTCGAGAAGCCGGAGTTTGGGACAGCCCCGAGCAACCTCATCAATGCTGGAATCTATGTCTTCGATAAGGAGGTTCTGGATTACATCCCGGACGGGAGGAAGGTCTCCACGGAAAAAGAGGTGTTCCCGATCCTCGCAAATCAGGGAAAGCTTTACGGCTACGAGGTCCACGGCCTCTGGCTCGACGTCGGGGTCCCCGAAGCGTACCTCGAGGCGAACCGACACATCCTCGAAAGACTCACCCGCGAGGATATGGGTGAGGATCGCGTGGTCCATGAGACCGCGAAGATTCTGGAGCCAACATATTTGGGTGCGAGTGTCAACGTGGGGGCTCATTCTGTTATCGGGCCGAACGCTTCGATCTCCGACCATGTCCATGTCGGGGAGGGGTGCAGGATCGAGAACTCCATTATCTTCCCTGGGGCGTCCATCGGGGATTACTCCTCGGTGAGGAACGCTATCATCGGGGAGAACGCGAGCATCGAGAAGTGGGTAAAGGTGGAGTCTGGGAGCCTCATCGGGGACTATGCCACCATCACCGATGGGGTCACGATAACGGAGGGGGTCACCATCTGCCCCTCTAAGACGGTGAGCGAGAGCATTCTCCAGCCCCGCCAGGTGATGTGATGGGGCGCCTCTTCGGCACGAACGGGGTCCGGGGAGTCGCTAACAGGGAGCTGACGGTGGAGCTGGTCACGAGGCTCGCCGCCTCCATCGGCGCATATTTCGGGGGGAGCGTCGCCGTCGGGAGGGATGGGAGGATCACGAGCCCCATGTTCCGGGACGCCGCCGTGTGCGGTCTCCTCTCCGTCGGGTGCAGCGTACACGACACCGGGATGCTGCCCACTCCGGCCCTCCAGCATGCCGTGAGGAGAAACGGGCTGAACGCGGGGGTCATGATCACCGCCTCGCATAATCCGCCGGAGTTTAACGGGATGAAGGTGATCGCCGCTGATGGGGTGGAGGCCTCCAGGGGTCAGGAGGCTGAGATCGAGGAGATCTTTTTCGGGGATGGCCCCGAACTCTCGCCGTGGGATGGGATCGGAACCGTGCATCAGCTTGAGGCCCTCGAGGCGTATCAGGAAGCCGTTATCTCCCATGTGGACATCGGGAGAGTCCGGGATGCGAGGCTGAAGGTCGCAGTCGATCCGGGTAACGGCGTCGCCGCATTATCTGCCCCTGGGATCGCCCGGGCTCTGGCGGGGGAGGTCTATACGGTGAATGTCGATGTGGACGGTAGCTTCCCGAACCGGGTCTCCGAGCCCAGGCCGGATAATCTTGGGACGTTGCAGGCTCTCGTGAGGGCCTCGGGGGCCGATCTAGGCGTGGCCTATGATGGGGATGGGGATCGCTCCATATTCGTGGATGAGCGGGGGGAGGTTCACTGGGGGGACCGTTCCTTCGCGCTTTTGGCGAGGGAGTTTATCCTGAAGAATCCCGGGGGGCGGGTGGCTTCCCCCGTGAACTCGTCCAGGGCTCTGGAGGAGGTGGTGTCGGGGGCGGGGGGGAGCGTGGTGTGGACCCGGGTGGGGAGCGTCGTGGTCTCACGGAGGATGGTCGAGGAGGGGATACCCTTCGGGGGGGAGGAGAACGGGGGGATCATGTATGGCCCCCATCTCCAGGTCCGGGACGGCTCCATGGCGCTGGCGTTGATCATGGAGGTCATGGCCGAGACGGGTAAGCCCCTCTCGCAGCTCTTCGGGGAGCTGCCCCAGTACTCTCAGCTTAAAGACCGGATCTCGTGCCCCGAGGAGCTGAAGGAGGCGGTTTTGGAGGCTCTCCGGGGGAGGGTGGATGCGCCGCGGGTGGAGACCATCGACGGCGTGAAGCTGATCTACGACGATGAGAGCTGGGTGCTGTTCAGGCCCAGCGGGACGGAGCCCATTTTCAGGATCTACGCCGAGGCCGGGAGCCCTGAGAGGGTTGAGGCCCTCGTCGAGGAGCATAAGTCGCTCATCGAGTCTGTAGTGGAATCCCTGAAGTAGGGGGGTTACTCACTCATCGCCTGGGCCAGGTCCAGGAGCTTCGCCCTGGGGTCCGCAGCCTTCACGACTCCGCTGGCGACGAGGACCCCGGCGGAGCCGAGTCTCAGGGCTGCCGAGACGTCCTCTCCGCTGGTGATGCCTGCCCCGCAGAGGACGTTGACGTCGGGGTTGACCTTTCTGCATTCATCCACGGATCCCGAGACGACCTCGGGCCTCGCCTTGGAGACGGGTATCCCGGATCCGATGAGCTCAGGGGGCTCTATCGCGATGACGTCGGGGGAGTAGGGGGCGACGGATCGCCCGGTTTCCACCGAGTCGACGCAGACCACCTGGAATAGGCCGGCCTCCTTCGCCCTTTTCACCGTGGCCTCGATGGCCTCCAGGGGGAGCCGTCTCTCCGAGTGGTTGATCAGCGTCCCCACGCATCCGGCTCCGGCTATGGCCTCCGGTAGGACGTGGCCCGTGAAGCGGCCGTATCCCACGGGGTCTATGTGCTGGGCGAAGACGGGGATTTTAACGGCTTTGATGACGGGGCTGAGGTCGACGGTCTGGGGGGCGACTGCGATGCAGACGCCGGTCTGCTGGGAGATCTCCCTCGCGATGGATGCTAGGGCCACTGCTTTGGGTCCCAGGCTTTCCTCGTAGGTCTTGAGGTTGACCAGGATGAAGGGGTATTCTATCGGGGTTGTCATGGTTCAGCAGAGTTGTGTTCTGCGCTATATCCTTTGCTGGCCCAAGGCTTCACGGGGCGCCCTCTTTGACGCGAGTTCCCTTCGGGGTGAGGGTGACTGTCTTGACGCCGAGTTTCCTGATACGGTTCCCTAGTTTCTGGGCGAATGCCTTGGGGTTGGCGGGGGTGATCATGTAGATCTTTTCTCCGGTGTAGATGAGGGCTATCTTGGTCTCGTTGTTTGTGTAGTCGATGAATTTGAATCCGGTTTTCCGGAGATCGTTGACGTGGTCCCTCGCGTATTGGAGGGCTTCCTTGGAGGGTTTCCCCTGTCTCTCGTCTCGGATGAAGAGTTCCAGTCGGTCTATCGTGTCGTATGGGAGGATCTTGGTTCCTTTGAGGGTGCGGGTGATCTTGAGGCCTTTGGGGGTCAGCCAGCAGCGGTTGGTGTAGAGGGGGCTGTGGTGGGGGATGAGGAGGAGGAGCACGAGGCTGAATGAGATAGTGATGAGGTCGTTGAGGAGCTCCGGGCCGACCAGCTGGGGGCTGGGTTGGGATAGGATGAGGGAGATGGAGTAGGCCTTCCAGATGAGGATGGGGAAGCTGAGGAGGGGCACGAGGTAGCCGAGGACTCTCCTCCGGGTGTGGAGTGGGAGGCTCGGTATCTCCTCGTCTCGCGCGGCCATGGGATCGACGGTGAGTTTGGTCCTTCAGGGATTTAACGGTGTGGTCGCTTGCTGGGACCGAAAAGGCTTAGGTCCCTCGGCTCCTTTCCCACGGTATGGATGTGCACGTCCTCCGCCTCGGGCATCGCCCCTCCAGGGATAAGCGGCTGAGCACCCACGTGGTCTTGGCGGCTCGGGCTTTCGGGGCCTCGGGAGCCACCTATACGGGGGATAGGGACCCGGGCCTAGAGGAGTCGATCGGTAGGGTTGTCTCGGAGTGGGGGGGGCCTTTCACTTTCGAGTTCTCCGAGAGGTGGAGGAGCGTGATCTCTGGGTGGAGAGGGCGGGTCGTTCATCTCACCATGTATGGGCTCCCGGTTCAGGAGGTGATCCCCGAGATCAGGGGGGAGGGTTCGGATCTCCTTGTGGTCGTTGGGGGCGCGAAAGTGCCGGGGGAGATATTTGGTATGGTGGATTGGAATGTGGGCGTGACTTCTCAGCCCCATTCGGAGGTGAGCGCATTGGCGGTGTTCCTCCACGAGCTCCGGGAGGGGAAGGAGCCGGGGATTTCGTTCCAGGGGGCGAGGAAGAGGGTGGTCCCCCAGGCCAGGGGGAAGCGGGTCGAGGCCGGGGTTTAAGCTTTAAGTCCGGCGATGTGGCTATTATAGTGGAATCCGGGAAGAGTCATGAGCTTGTATAGTAATGTCAGCGATGAGACCGTGGACCAGATCGCGTTGATCCTCGGGGGGGAGGAGGGGGTCATGATAATAGATGCGATCAGGAGTGTGAATGAGATCACGGTGGAGGAGATCGCAGAGCAGACGGAGATACAGATAAACGAGGTTAGGAAGATCCTTTACCGGTTCTATAATCACAGCCTGGTGACGTCTAGGCGGTTCAGGGATAAAGATACTGGTTGGTTCATTTTTCAGTGGAGGCTCCAGCAGGAGTTGATCGAGGCTTTCATTACGGGGATGAAGGGTAAGATCCTGAGGAAGCTGAAGACGAGGCTGAGGCATGAGCTGGATCACGAGTTCTATCGTTGTGGGTCGGGGGAGTGCCCCCGGATCACTTTCGAGGAGGCCATGGATATGGTGTTTAATTGTCCGGTTTGCGGGGAGCCCCTTAAGCCGGTGGATAATGAGGTTTACATTGATTTCCTCGAGGGAAAGATCGAGGAGATCGAGGGAGAGCTCGAGGCTTGAGCCTCCCGGGGCGGGGTGAGGCCCTGGGGATTCTTAGGGATGCTGGGTGCAGTCGGGGGGTTGTCCGTCACTGTGTGAATGTGGCGGGGTTGGCTGCTCGGATCGGGGGTGAGCTTGTCGATGCGGGGTTCGATGTGGATCTCGCTTTGGTGGAGGCGGGGGCGTTGCTCCATGATCTGGGTAGGAGCGTCACTCATGGCATCGGGCATGGGGCTGTGGGGGGGGAGTTGGCGAGGGGGCTGGGGCTCCCGTTGGCCGTGGTAAGGATCATCGAGAGGCATGTGGGGGCGGGCATCCCGGCGGATGAGGCGTTGGAGCTGGGGTTACCCGTGGGCGTGTATGTGCCTGACTCGTTGGAGGAGAAGCTGGTGTGCTACGCTGATAAACTGGCTGAGGGGGCGGGGGAGGTGGAGTTCGGTGTGACGGTAGGGAGAATGGCGGAGGAGCTGGGGGAGGACCACCCGGCGGTGGCGCGTATGTGGGCGCTCCACGGGGAGATCGTGGGGATGCTGGGTTCTCGATAGTTGTATATTTGGGTTGCGGGTGTTGTATCTGGGGGCCGGTGGTCCAGCCTGGTTAGGACGCCGCCTTTACGAGGCGGAAGCCGCCGGTTCGAATCCGGCCCGGCCCACTTTTTATGTGGTGGATTTTTTTCCTGGGGTGGGTGGTGTGGTTAGGGGTGTTTTGTGGGTTATTTTTGGTTTTGGGGGGTTTTTTCTGGTTTGTTTTGTTGTTGTTTGGTTCTTGATAGCTTCTGGGTTGCATGAATGGAGCCTCTGTGGCTTGTGGAGGAGCCTCCTCTGGTGGGGCGTTTTTTGGGTATGTATAAGTGCTCCTTTTGACATGATTCGATGGTGATCGGGAGGGGTTTCAGGTTCCTTTCGTCTAGGGATTGATTATTCAGGTTCCGATGCATGACCCCCCCCCTCCCCCCCTCTATCAGGGTTTGTTTTGTGGGTTGTTTTGGTGTTTAGGGTTGTTTGGGGAGGGTTCACGGGTGGATGCCTGTCCCCATACTCTTTTCTTCACTAGAATCAGCATCTGAGTGATTTCATAAAAAAGGGGAGTCTTTTGTTTAGAACGTTAGCACTACATGGGTTCTTGTGTTCGTATACGGTGCCTGTAGTGGGAGTAATTTCAAGTAGTTTTCAGGACTGCCTTTTATGACGATTAGCGCAGTCTCTGGAACACCCAGAGCTGAACCCCAGAGCTTCACTTTGCATCCAGCCTCTTCGATTACTTTCGTGTATTTCTCCATGGCTTCCTTCACGCTGTCTAGTCCTTGAATTTCTGGTTTCCAGTTTGCGTATACGATGAAATATTTCATTTCAGGCATTTTCTTCAACCTCTGATCCAGGTTCCATTATCTCAGCGGAACCTTGAACTTCACCTGATCCTTCCTGTCTATAACGTTTTGGACAGTCAAAATGAGATATGCAAGCATTGTGGTAAGTATAATACCTCATTCATCCCCAATGATCTATTCTTCACTAGATTCAGCATAGGAGTGGTTTAAAGAAAAAGAACGAGGATTAGGGGCTAGCAGGAGTCCATTGATGATTTATGAAGAAAAAGTCTCATGAATAACCGGCTAGTCCCTATCAGAGTCATCCCAATCATCGGGTCCATCAAAGTAGTGGAGGTAAATCCAGTCCTTGTGGACTTTGACCCCCTTTGGTACAGCGCCATGTTCCTCGTTTTTAGGACAATAATTGAATCCGTAATCGTCTTCTGAAAATGATATTATTGTGCCATTAGGCATCTCCATTTCTCCAGAAATGTTAAACCTAAATTGATTCGCAAGGGGATGGCTATGAGGAAACTGTTCTTTAGAGTCGAGACCCTTCGGGATTCTATAGATAGCGAACAAAGCTCCTGTTTTCTCGTCCTTCCAGAGCACCTTTCTCTGAACATCATTCACAAAATTCGGTGCTCTATCCCACTCCACTTTTTTTCCATTCACTTTAACCAAATAATCTCCCCATTGGAGCTAGGTTCCACTACCATAGTAGAACCTTGAACTTCACCTGATCCTTCGGGTCTATAACGTTTTTGAGAGTCAAAACAAGATTATATGTGAAACAATGTTAGTGTCGTGAAACCCACTACTATCTGGTGGAACGAACCAATCCCCTTGGAGGTTCAAAGCTGGCATGGTAGATCCTCGTCCCCACAATCCTGACCTTCTCAAGCTCCTCGAGATCATGAACATAACCCTTGATGGTAGACAGCCTGAATCCCCATTTCTCATAGTAATTCTTCACCAGATCCTTCATCTCAACACCATCGCTGCCAGCCTCTTCGATCGCATTCAGCATGTCCTCCATCCGGTCTTTAACTGACAACCATGGGCCTCCTCATTCAAGAAATCCTCATTGAATTATATACAACTAACTATGGAACTCCTCGTAATCATCCTTAGAATCAGCATCTGAGTGGTTTCAAGAAAAAAGAGGGGGGGTTCTGGAAGGAGGTTATTGAATATTTAGGGGTAGACTTTATTGAAGAACTTCACGATGAAGTGAGGCATGTTTTCAGGCATACCACCAGCTTCTTGAAATGGCTTCATACATTCTTGCATGTCTTCTGCCTCTATCATAGCAACAAAGTTCCATTTGTCCTGACCGGGTCCATAAATACCATGGAACTTGGTTCCTGTTTTCTCACAGGCTTTTACTAGTTTCTCTCCGTATTCCTTCACTGTGTCTCTTGGTCCCTTCCAGTCGAAATAATATTGTGCTATAGTCATCTGTGTTTCACTTCTCATCTCCTTTGGTACTTGTATAGCCCCCCAACTCGGGGCTAGGTTCAACCGTTAGCCAGTAGAACCGTGAATGTCAACGGATCCTTCAGGTCTAAAACATTTTGGATAGTCTAAAAGTTCTGAGGGGTTTCAAGAAAAAAGATGGGGATAGTATCCATTGACTCTTCAAGCTATTTCTTCCTCGTCATATAGGCTTGAACGTACTTTCCGCCATCATACAAGAGCTCAAACTTGGCCTTGAGCGGGGGTGAGAGTTCGAGTAAATAGTTTATCAGTTGCTCTTCATTGTCAACTTCCATTATCGAGATACCTTTCATATATTCACCAACTTTGGCGAGCGCAGATGGTCCAAAAATATACGTTGGATATTTCTCAGGCGTCTTGGCACTTTTTTCTAGATACTTTCCCCATTTTTCAAACATCTCATCTTGATCCTCTACGGCAAATTCATAGTATTTTACAACCTTCATGTTTCATGTCTCCTTTCTATCTTGGTATTTGTATAGCCCCCCACCTCGGGGCTAGGACTCCACCAGTTAACCAATAGAACCTTGAGTGACAACTGATCCTTTACGTCTATAACGTTTTTGACGGTCCAAACTTTGAATCCAACAATCTTATGCTCACCTCACCGTAACTGTACCTGAGGATTTTCTATGAAGCCGGGTGAACACATAAGCTGCACCACTTTCCCATGTCTAGACGTAGACAATTCAAAGTACATCATACCTCAAGCGGAGATAATCCCAGAAACCATCCAGATGATCATGGTCTCCGAAGCAGCCCCACACGAACACACCGACTATTACTACTCTGGAAAAGAATCCCTTTTCAGCCAAACCACAGTCCAAGCATTCAAAGACGCAGGAATCCAAGTAGAATCAATAAATGACCTAGTCGAGAGAGGAGTCTACTTCACAACAGCGATTAAATGCGGAAAACAGGGATACACCGTAAAAGCGGCAACCATAAAGAACTGCTCGCATCGCCTCGAAGGAGAACTGGCCCTTTTCCCCAACGTCAAGGTGATCATGCTCATGGGTGATTTCGCCATCAAAGCGGTCAACTATATCGCTAAACGGCGACTGGGAGAACGAGTGATTCCAGTCGGTTCTACGTATAAGATCAGGGGAGACGAGTATTATTACGGGGAGATCCGTGTGTTTCCTTCGTATCTTCAAGCGGGTCCAGCCTTTTTTATTGAACGAAGTAAGAGACGCATGATCAAGGAAGACATAATTCAAGCGGTTAAGCTACTCGGATGGACGTTATAATCCATAATGTTACCCTCACTTCACCTTTCATCCTTCCCCCATACTCTTTTCCGCAGTTCAACCTCATAATCTTCGATCTAGGATGATTGATCCAGTCACACTGCAGATGACCCGGGACGTTGTGGCCATCTTCGGGGTCCTCGCGGGATTATCATACTACATTTTGACCATACGGAACGCGAACAAGGCCAGGAGGACGCAGACGCTGATGCAGCTGAGGGAGAACCTGCTCACCAAGGAGTGGCTCAACGACTACACCGAACTCCTCGAGGCCGAATATACCGACTACGACGATTTCCTGAGGAAATACGACTCCTCGGTGAACCGGGACAACTACACCAAACGCTACCGCCTGTGGACATACCTGGACGGGATCGGCTACCACCTGCACCGGGGGCTCATCGACCGGGACTCCGTCTACCACCTGCTGCAGGGATTGGGGGCATCCATGCAGTGGCGCAAGTGGAGGCCCGTGATCGAGGAGCAGAGGAAAAGATACGACAACCCCGACTGGTGGATGTGGTTCGAGTACCTGGCAGGCGAGGAATCCAAGATGAGGGTCGAGAGGGGCCTGCCGCCGGAGACGACCGACGCCGACGGCTACTTCAGCTCATAGAGAAGGCGTCAACCACGTCTCCCCGCGGGCAGCCTGCATTATAAATAATGGATAGAACCTGAGGCTTTAACACGCACAGCAGCGAGAAAATGGAGCCGGTGAATTGAATGGGCGACGCTGAGGCCGAAACGGTCGGAAACCCGGGGCGGATGGTCCTCCCGTCCCTGGTGATCTCCCGTTTCGCCACGATGCCCCCGGGCATCGTGACCGGCCTCCTCCTCATCGATATAGGCGAATCCTTCGGACAGGCGGTCGGCGTCACAGGGCAGGTGGGGACGGCGGCCTCCATCGTCGGGGTCTTGTCCGCCCTCCTTATCAGCGCCCTCAGCCTCCGTTTCAGACCCAAATCCCTGCTCATCGGGGGGCTTGGCCTTCTCGTAGCCTCGACGGCCGGCTGCATACTGGCCCCCAGCTTCACGGTGCTCCTCGCCGTCTACGCTCTGACGGGGATGGCGGGGTCCCTCGTAGGGCCGATGGCCTTCACACTGGTTGCCGAGCACTTTCCCCCCGAGCAGAGGGCCAACGCCCTCAGCTGGATCATCGCCGGCATGTCGGGCGCCCACCTCGTAGGGGCCCCGATTATAGGATACATCTCCGGATTCGTGGGCTGGCGAGGGTCTTTCCTCTGGTTCGTGCTGCCGGTCTCCATGCTGGGACTGTTCCTCGCGGTCAGGTTCGTGCCGTCGGGACAAGAAAACAAGGGAGAACGAGGAGAGGGGGCGGGCCTCATGGAGGGCTTCAAGGGAGTCCTCACGAACACTTCTGCGGTCGCATGCCTAGCTGGCACTGCCTTCATCTCCGCTGCATACATGGCGATGGTCTCCTACGCCCCCTCCTACTACAGGGAGCAGTTCGGCCTCTCGACGGCCCAGGCCTCCCTCCTCGTCATAGGCTCCTCGGTCTGCTTCATCTCGGGGACCCGCATCTGCGGACGCCTCGTCTCCCGGTTCGGAAGGAAGACCACGATGCTCTGGCCCGCCGCCCTGGCCGCCCTGTCCATCTTCGCCTACCTCAACATCCCGAACCTCTGGCTCTCCACGGGGGCCAGGTTCCTGGGGAGCACCTTCTCGGCCATCGTCTTCACCGCGGCGAACGCCCTCACGCTTGAGCAGGTGCCAAGGTTCAGGGGAACGGTGATGTCTCTCAGCCAGGCCACATTCAGCCTCGGAGGCGTGCTGGGCACGGGGCTGGGCGGCCTGATAGTTCTCCTCTCAGGGTACCAGGCCATGGGCTTCTCCCACGGGGCGATGATGCTCATGGCGATGCTCATCCTATTTTTCCTAGCCAAGGAACCACAACCATGAGAGAATCGCTGAAGAGAACATCAAAAACCCTGAATACTCCCTGGAACAGTTCCGCGCCCGCAACATTGATCCCCGTCCCCCCCACACTCTGTTCTTCACTTCACCCTGATCGCGCGAGAGGCCGCAGAGCGCGCAGCCGAGGCGGAGGAGAAAGTATGGAACATCTCCGGAGATAACGTGCGCACTATTTTCCCAAAAAAGGTATAAACCCGGAATTACCGCTGGAGGGTCTTAGCGTAGAGGGCGCTGTGCATGAGGCATCCTGTGCTCATCCCCACCAGATTCCTGATGGGATGGTTCACAACATCGTAATTCGCATGGAGGAAGCCGTCGTACTCCAGCAGCTCGGCGTGGGCCTCGTCCCTCAGCGCCTCCACCTCAGGGCTCCCGGTGGCCTCGAACTCCTCGTCCAGGGCCCTCCTCAGCCCCCCCAGCTTGAACATCCTGTAGATGTCGTCGTGCCCCTCGATCCCGATCTTCTCGGCCACGGTGGCCTTCCGGGCGTGGACCCTGGCGTCGAACTTGAAGGGGGGGTTGCTCACGTTGGTGTACTTACTGATGAGGGGCTCCATGTAGTCCTCCACCATGAACCTGTACGGGGTCTCAGTCACCATGTGGGGCAGCGCCCTCCCCCAGACGTCCAGGAGGAAGCTGTTCGCCCGGTTGGTCACCTCGTTCCCGTACTGGAAAGCCTCCCCCAGGGTGGACTCGCTGACACGGTCGTCCAGCATCCGGGGCTCGTACCAGATGCAGCACTCCGGGATGATGATGAACGCGTCGGGGTTCAGCACCTGGGCGTACTCGTAGGCGTCGCAGCCCTGGATGGGCTCGATGTTGGTGTTCCCCACCGCATGATGCCTCACCCAGTTCCGGGCCGGGGTCAGGTACTCCGCGTGCATGATCCCCGGGGCCAGCATCGTCCCCGGCCTCTTCCGGGGGAATACGTTGAACCTTCGGGCGTTGTTCTGGAGGTCCGCGTAGAGTCCGGTGCACGGGAAGGGCACCATGTAGCTGATGCCCCCCCACTTCATCATGTGGAGGGCGCTGATGAGGTGGACCTTCACCCGGTCCAGGACCTTCATGAGGGCCCGGGTCTCCGGGACGGGGCTGTTCAGGTCCAGGGGGCCGAACCTGATGGGGAAGCAGCCGTCGGGGGTGATGCTGTAGGGGGTCCTGTAGTAGTTGAGGCTGAAGTTGAGGGGCGTGAGGGGCCCCTTGTGAAACCCTTCGTTCCTTCGGGCGGCGTCGGGGTCGCTGCACTTCACGAGATACCATGTGTAGTCGAGGGCCTCCCGGATATCGTCGTTCTCCACCAGGGCCCTGGAGAAGTTGTCCAGCACGTTGCCGCCGTAGGGCTCCTCGCTGTTGGGGAAGCCGTGGACCAGGGCGTTGTATCTCCCATCCCCTATCTTGAGGCACTCGATGGTCTCCCCCTCGGTGGACGGTCCGAGGTCCAGGAGTTCCACCTTGTCGGGGTACTCGCTCGCCAGATCCAGGGTCCTCCGGTGGAGCTCGTCTACGGTGTAGTATCTCTCCCTGTCGGGGATGTTGTCGAGTATCTCTGAAAATTCGGGCATGGGTTGAACCCGTTTTTCATGTTTTTAATATTTTTCAGGGGGGGACACGGCAAGAATATCCCCACTCTCTCGGCGAAGCCCCAGAACCATGTGCCAACTCGCGCTTTGGGAGTATATCGCGTTCTGTAAGAATGTATATAGACGGGGTAAAGAAATTCTACTTGTCAGCCATGGTGCAGCCAGAGCCATCTCCCAGACCCAGCAAGATCCGTGTCCTCCACGTCGACGACGAGGCGACCCACCTGGATTACGCCAAGGCGTTCCTGGAGATGGCGGATGAAGACCTAGCCATTGAATCTGTGGCCTCACCCGAGGACGCCCTGGAACGGCTCGAGAGCGTGACCTATGACTGCATCGTGTCCGATTTCCAGATGGCCGGTCTGGACGGGATAGAGCTGGCCCGGAGGATC
>JADHWM010000032.1 GCA_016783485.1 Candidatus Bathyarchaeota archaeon | reverse complement strand
TGATGAAGAGCTTGGGTGATTTATCCGAGAAGGCCGGGTTCATCAGGAAGAGCCCCGTGACGAAGACGGCGTTCGCCGACGAGAATATCGCCATCAGCCCCGCGTTCACCAGCACCCCGACGAGGGTGGCACCCGGCTGGAGGAGGCTGGTGACTAGGACTGTCCCCGTCGCGATGGGGACCACGACGATCCAGCTCTTCAGCACCATCGCCTTGAGGAACCGCCACACCGCGTCTGGGGCCTTCTTGTAGATGTAGAGAAGCTCCCTCCCCTGGACGGTGACGTCCCCCGTAACCATCACCGTGATGATGGGGAGGAGGAACAGGGCCATCATCAGGGGGACGGGGGGCTCCCCGGGCCCCGCCTGGTACTGGGGTGTGATGAAGACGTTCATCATTATCAGCACCATGAGGATGTAGGAGACGTTGGTGACGTTCTCGAGCCTACGGGCGTAGTCCTTGAAGACGGAGACCACGAGGGCCCCGAAGGAGCCACCCCCGCCGAACGCCCTCACCGCGCCGTAGAAGGCCCCGTCTCTCCCCACCCTCGTGGCGGTCATCGCGGTCGGCTCCAGGCTGTAGGCGCGATCCGCGATCTTCCCCCCCAGCCAGAGCATCCCGGCGAAGTAGGCGACCACGCTCCCGAAGCCCATCAGAATGCGGGAGTCAACCAAGAGCCCACCCGGGTTCCTCGCGATGAGCAGGATCACATCGCCCCCCCAGGAGCTGGGGAACAGGGCCAGTAAGCCCTTCAGGAGACCGCCGGTATCGGGGTCCGCGATGGCCGTGAGGAGGCCCCCGTAGGCCATGGCGTAGTAGAGAGCCACCAGGGGGAGGGCCATCGCCATAGCCAGCGCCTTCCCGATGTCCCTGCCCTTCGCGGTCCTCCCGAGCTTCGTCTTCACCACGGCGGCTATGACATTCCCCGTCCATAGCCCCGAAAAGATCGTTATCATGAAGACCACAACGACGATGGCCTGCTGGCCGGCGCCGACGCCGATGGATCCCATGAGGGCTGCCAGGAGGCCGGCGAGGATCGAAACGATGATGGAGTAGAAGGGAAGCTGCCCCAGGAACTCCCCCAGGAGGACGTCTCCGGCCCCGAGGGGGGCCGACAGGTATATCTCGAGTTTCCCCATGGGCTCCTGCCTCAGTGAGGTCTGGATGGGGATCATGACGGAGTATAGGAAGAGGGTGGCGAGGATGACCCGCACCTGGGAGACGGCGACCTGGGACAGGATTAGGGCGGCCGCGTCCCCGACGTAGCGGTCAACTATCATGGGCGCGGCGATGAAGACGTATGCTGCGATCGACGCCACGAGGAGGATCGGGAGAATTGGTCTGAGCTTCCTGATTCTGCTCGTGCTCACCCTGTACTCGTTTCCGGCGATCACGAGCCATTTAGGCGCAGGCATCTGCTGTAGACTCCTCCCTCTATCCTTTCTCGCGAATAAAGTGATAAAGAGTCCTCATGAACGATGTTGGCTCCCAAGCATCGATGTTAACTATCGCCTCCGCAAACGGGAGACACCGGAATTCCGCTGTGAGGCCTGATGAACCTGTTCTTTTCATTTTGCAGGTCGGTTCAACTGGATTTAAAAGAGAGATTGTTAACTTTCCCATGGAAGGTTGAAAGATATGCCTTACTGTCAAAAATGCGGGAAGGAGCACGATGAAGGAGCCGCGTACTGCCCCAGCTGCGGGGCCGATCTCCTTGGAGCCGTGGAGCCGACTTACAGGAGGCGCAGGGATCCAGGTATGATGGTGGCCACGGGGCTCGGCAGGGGCGTCGCCGCGTTCATCGCGTTCATTTTGCTCATGACTGGATTCGGGCTGGCGGTCGGCGGATTCGCGGTGCTCTCGGTCCACAGCAACTTCGTCGACTCCGACGGCTTCATCATGAGCCACCCGACGGATCTCACGGTCGACTCATACGCCATCGTCCAGAAGGCGGTCGACATCAACATCGACACAGACCTCCCCATCTGGATACCCGACTTGGGGGACTTCGTCCAGTTAAAGATCATGGCCTCCAACAACGACCCCTCCAAGGAAGTCTTCATAGGGATCGCCGGCGTCTCGGAAGCCTCCGGCTACCTGGGCGGGACCAACTACCACGAGGTGGACGACTTTTCGTGGGACTACAACCCGTGGAGAGAGACCCCGCCCAGGATAGTCTACAACGAGAGGAGCGGCGGGGCCCCGGCGGCCCCCGTGATCCACTCGTTCTGGAGCGCCCATCTCTCCGGGTCCGGGACCCAGACACTGACATGGGAGCCCCTGCTGGGCAACTTCTGGATCGTGGGGATGAATGCCGACGGCTCCTTGGGGGTGGACATCGAGGTCCGGATGGGGGTGAGGCTCCCCATCCTCAGGACCATAGGGGGGATCCTCCTCGCCGTGGGCCTGATACTCGTACTCATCGCCCTGAGCCTGTTCCGCGGGGTCCTCTGACCACCTGCTCCGATCCGGAAACCTTTTTGAGGGCGGCTCCGCGTAGGTTTTGAGGCCCCGGCGACGGGGTTATATCGGAGTCAAGGAGAACAATCTGCCATGGAGAAGGACTACAAGACTATGCTCGACAGAGCCTACAGGGAGATCCCGGAGCAGGTCGAGAGCTACGAGAGGTGGACGGTCCCCCGCCCCGATGTGAGGAGCGTGGGCCGACGCACCGTCATCATGGACTTTAAGGATATCGCCGACTATCTCGGCAGGGACCCCGAGCACCTCCTCAAGTTCCTCTCCGGGGAGATGGCGACCCTGCCCCGTTTCGACGGCACCCGGGCCATATTCCAGGGCCACTTCAGGTCCGACTCGATCAGGAACCTCCTCGACGTATACGCGAACAAGTACGTTGTCTGTCCAGTCTGCAAGCGCCCCGACACCCAGGTCGTGCGTGAGAGGCGCCTCTTCTTCCTCCAGTGCGAGGCCTGCGGGGCCCGGAGCTCCATAGGCGAGAAGTGAGGCGGTTGGAAGGGGTCTACGTCAAGGTCGTCCGCCAGGGGCGGGACACCCTTGTCGCGGTCTGTGACGCCGAGATCCTGGGGAAGACCCTGGAGGGGGGGAGAGTCCCTTTCACGGTGAGCGAACGGTTCTACAAGGGCACCCTCTGCGACCTCGCGGAGGCCCTCGAGGCCATGGGGAAGGCCTCCATAGTGAACATGGTGGGGAAGCGGATAGTCGCGGCCGCCATCGAGGGCAACCTCGTCCAGGAGGCGGGGGTCATCTACATCGGCGACGTGCCCCACGCCCAGATGGTCCACCTCTGATTCCATAACATCCTTATACCCTTGGCGGGTAGTCAAAACGGTGTAATTTTGCCGGATTACAAGATCAAAGACGAGGGGCTCGCAGACGACGGGGGGCTCCTCATCGAGTGGGCCCAGGCCCATATGCCGGTCCTGGCCCTGATTAAGAAGCGGTTCGAGGCGGAGAAGCCCCTGGAGGGCGTGAAGATGGGGGCATGCCTCCACGCCACCAAGGAGACCGCGGTCCTCGTGAAGACCTTGGAGGCTGGGGGCGCCGAGGTGGTCCTCTGCGGATCCAATCCCCTCTCCACCCACGACGCCGTGGTCGCCTCCCTGGTCCGGGACGGGACATCGGTCTACGCCTGGAGGGAGCAGACCGCCGACGAGTACTACTGGTGCGTCAACAAGGTGCTGGGCCACGAGCCCAACTACACGACGGACGACGGGGCTGACCTCGTGAACACCATCCACAGTAGCCGCCCCGACCTCATCGAGGGGATCAAGGGGGGCAGCGAGGAGACCACCACAGGGGTGATCCGGCTCAGGGCCATGGAGGCCGACGGGGCGCTGAAGTACCCCATCATCGCGGTGAACGACACCGACACCAAGCACATGTTCGACAACCAGTACGGCACGGGCCAGAGCACCATCGACGGCATCCTGAGGGCCACCGCGGTGCTGCTCGCCGGGAAGAATTTTGTGGTGGGGGGCTACGGCTGGTGCGCCCGGGGCATCGCGGACAGGGCCCGGGGCATGGGGGCCAACGTCATCGTGACCGAGGTGAACCCGCTGAGGGCGCTGGAGGCCGTGATGGACGGCTTCCGGGTTATGCCCATGGCCGACGCCGCGAAGATTGGAGACATCTTCGTCACGAGCACCGGGGACATCCACGTCATCGACAAGCACCACATCAAGGCGATGAAGAGCGGGGCCATCATGGCGAACTCGGGGCACTTCAACGTCGAGGTGAACATCCCCGCCCTGGAGGAGCTATCCACCGGGAAGCGCAGGCTCAGGGACAGCCTCGACGAGTACCAGCTCAAGGACGGCAGGAAGCTCTACCTGCTGGCGGAGGGGCGTCTCGTCAACCTCGCGGCGGCGGAGGGCCACCCCAGCGAGGTGATGGACATGAGCTTCGCAAACCAGGCCCTGGTCGCCGAGTGGGTCTGGAAGGGGGATAAGCTCCCGCCCAAGGTCTACGACGTGCCCAAGAGCATCGACGAGACCGTGGCGCTGCTGAAGCTGAACGGGATGGGCATCGAGATCGACACCCTCACCAAGGAGCAGGCTAGGTACCTCACCTCCTGGAAAGAGGGTACGGTCTAGTTTCTTCCCTTTTATCTCTCTCTTTTTTCCCTCCTTGGATACCAGCCCTTCTCTCTCTGTTTGATAATCTCCGGAGTCGACCAAGCCACGGCATAGCCCGCGGCCCTCAAGACGTTAGAGATTAGGCGGTTCTCAACAACCATGGACGACATTACAAGGGCTACGCCCGCGAGGGCGAAGGCGGGCCAGTGCATCGCGCCTAGGTGGTACTCGACCTTGTTGGCTGCGACGTGGAGGAGGCGCCAATGAGGAGGAATGCGGGGGCGCCGATGATGGTCCTGCGAGTTTCACATCAATCGCCTGTCGACAGGTTCCGGACTGTGGATTCCCCGCTCTTTTTCAAGAGCCCCGCTACGATGGCCGTCGAGGCGTAGCTGTGGACTATCGCCATGATCCACAGGGGCTCCAGGGTCTTCGTATCGTGTAGTTCTGGATCAATGCCACGGTGAGGGCTGAGACTCCGAGTCCCCAGACCAGCCATAACATCCTGTATTTCGTCTTTTTAAATAAAAGTGGGGGGGCAGTTGGTTTGGATTGGGAAGGATGCCTCCCTTAGATTGAGCCCGCCCTGCTGGCTTCCACGACTCTCTTGACCTCTTCCACCGCGGCCTGGTCCTCGAGGGTCGTGGTGTCCCCGAGCTCCTGGCCGTCGACGATGGCCTTGATGACCCGCCTCATGATCTTACCGCTCCTGGTCTTGGGTACGTTCCCCACGAAGTGGATCGCCGCGGGGGTCGCCACGGGCCCGATCACTTTCCTGACGTGGAGTTTGAGTTCCTCGGCGAGCTCAGGCAGGGGCTCGTATCCCATCTTTAGGACGACGCAGCAGACCGGGACTTCCATCTTGATGGGGTCCGCCTTGCCCACGACGGATGCTTCGGCGACGGAGGGGTGGCTCACAAGGACGTCCTCGAGCTCGATGGTCCCGATCCTGTGCCCCGCGACCTTCAGGACGTCGTCAGATCTTCCCAGGAGCCAGTAGTAGCCGTCTTTGTCCTGGACTGCGTAGTCCCCGGTGTAGAAGCGGTCACCGGCGGCTTTGGGGTACCTGTTCCAGTAGTAGTCGAGATACCGTTCGTCGTCTTTGTAGAGGGTCATGAGCATCCCGGGCCAGGGCTTCCTGATGATCAGATAGCCCTTCACCCCCATGGGCACTGGGTCTCCGTTCTCGTTGACCACCACCGGGTCGATCCCCGGCATGGGGAATGTGGCTGAGCCCGCTTTCAGGGGGGCGAGCTGGATGCCCGGGGCCGGGGAGATCATGAATCCCCCGGTCTCGGTCTGCCACCAGGTGTCGCTGATGGGGCAGCGCTCCTTCCCGATTACTTTGTAGTACCATCTCCAGACCTCTGGGTTGATGGGTTCCCCGACGGTGCCCAGGACCTCGAGGCTGCTGAGGTCGGATTTCGCGGGGATGTCGTCCCCGTACTTCATGAGGAGCCTGAGGAGGGTGGGGGAGGTGTAGAACTTGGTGATCTCGTTCTCCTCGATCATCCTCCAGGTCCTCCCGGGGTCCGGGTGGTCGGGGGCTCCCTCGTACATGATGTTGGTGAGCCCCAGGGCGAGGGGGGCGAAGACTATGTAGCTGTGGCCGGTGACCCAGCCGATGTCGGCGAAGCACCACCAGACGTCCTCCTCCTTGACGTCGAAGGCCCATCTCAGGGTGGAGCAGGTGTAGGTGAGGTATCCCCCGGTGCAGACCTGGACTCCCTTGGGCTTCGCTGTGGTCCCCGAGGTGTAGAGGACGTAGAGTATGTGGGATGCGTCCACGGGCATGGGAGCCACATATCTCTCCTTGGCCCCCGCTATGGCGTCGTGGTACCAGATGTCCTTTTCCGGGTTCATCTCCACGCCGTGCTTGGTCCTCTCCACTGTGACGACCTTCCTGACGCTGGGGCACTGGTCGGCAGCCTTGTCCACGACCCCCTTGAGGTCGATGACCTTCCCTCGTCTGAAGACTCCGTCGGCGGTGACGATAACCTCGGCCTCGGTATGGCGGGTCCTCTCGGCGAGGGCCCCGACGCTGAACCCGGAGTAGACCTGGGTGAAGGGGGCGCCGAGGCGGGCGCATGCGAGCATCGCGATGGGTAGCTCGGGGATCATGGGCATGTACATCGCGACGAAGGTGCCCTTCTTCACGCCCAGGTCCTTCAGGACCGAAGCGAATTTGTTCACCTCTCTGTACAACTCGGCGTAGGTGATGACCCTCTTGTCCCCGGGCTCACCCTCCCAGATGTACGCGACCTTGTTCTTCCTCCACGTCGCCACGTGGCGGTCCACGCAGTTGTGGCTTGCGTTCAGTTTCCCGCCGTTGAACCAGCGGGCTTTCTTATTCTCCCATTCGAGTACTCCGTCCCAGCTCTTGAACCAGTCGAGCTGTTTCGCCTGCTCGGCCCAGAACGCCTCGGGATTATCGACGGAGAATTTCCATGTCTCCTTCAGCTTCTCGTTGGGCTCGAACTTCTCGTCCACAGGCAGAGCAGCCAGGCCTTCCCCGATCATAAGACTCAAAGATATTTACATTCTAGACAATAAATATCATTTCCGGGTACTTTCTGAACGCAGACCGATCTCCAAATGACGAAAATGAAGGATTATACGCTGCGAAACTGCGTCACATTCCTAGTAACACTCCGATGTTAAATAATAGATGACTTTCAAGAGAATGCAGGTTTGTGAGTGCTAAAATGATAGCCGTCACTGTCGAGGAGAGTCCGTGATGGTCGCCAATATTCATGGTCGATGGGACGCATCCGTTCAGGGGCTCGAAAAGGATTACGCCTCCTGGTTTGAGTTCACCGATGAGGGTGGTGAGCTGAGGGGGCGGTTCGTGGGCATCGAGGGCAGCGCCAGGCCCATGACCGAGGCCAGGTACCAGGGCGACGAGCTGTACTTCCGGCTCCCTCCCCAGTACGAGAGACACGAGGGAGACCTAGTATTCAGGGGGAGGCTGGTCGATGGGCTTATCGAGGGGGAGACCAACGACGAGGAAGAGAACTGGATAGGGTTCACAGCGGTTCCCGCACCTTCGCTTGGTTACAGGGAGGGTGTCGAGTGGGGGGAACCCGGCGACTTGATTCAGGGAGGCCTCGACAACTGGGAGCTCAGGTATCCCGAGGGACCCAACGGCTGGAGGGTGGAGGATGGCGTCCTCTACAACTCTCCTCCCAGCGTGGATCTGGTGACTAAGGATATGTTCAACGATTTCACGCTGCACGCTGAGTTCAGGATACCCGAGGGGGGCAACAGCGGGGTCTACTTGAGGGGGCGGTACGAGGTCCAGATCGTGGATGATCACCACCGGGATCCCGACCCGAGGACCACTGGCTCGGTCTACGGATACTTGGCGCCGAGTCGGAAGATGACGAAGCCCCCGGGGGAGTGGAACACCTACGATATCACCCTGGTGGGCAGGTGGGTGACCCTCGTCTTCAACGGGGAGACCGTCATCGAGAACCAGGAGATCCCGGGTCTGACCGGCGGCGCCCTGGATTCCCGGGAGGGAGAGCCGGGCCCCCTCATGCTCCAGGGGGACCACAAGGCCGTCGAGTACAGGAATCTGGTGATCAGGCGGTCGGTCTGAGGAGTCATTGGCTCGCGGGGGCTCCACTCAGGGGGAGAATACTCGCAGTTTTCGCCGGTGCTTGGTTTCCGGAAAGAATATTATTACGGCTCGACTCTTCTCCCCCCTATAGAATCGGGGGTTTGAATCCGTGGATCTTGTGAAGAACAAATACATCGTGGCCGCCATCCTAGCGGTGGGGGCGCTGCTGATCCTCTTCCACGTGGAGGGGATCCCTTTCTCAGTCGTACAGATGCTCGTGGGGCTCGTCATCGTGGTGCTGGTGGGGGAGCCCATGATGGAGGGGCTCAAGGAGTTCGGAACGAGCTTCGGGCTATCCCCCCATGTGACGGGGATCATCTCGAGCCTCGCCTCGAATCTCCCCGAGGGAGTGATGACCTTTTTCATGGTCATGTCCCCGGAGCTCAGAGAGGTGGCGATCCTCACGGTGATGCTCGCCTCGGCGTTCAACGGGGCCCTCCTGGGGGTCCTCGTGGTGATGCTAACCTTCCGGGGAGGCGCGATAACCCTGAAGAGGGAGGCCATGGAGCACGACGTCGAGATCATGCGGATCGCGATAGCCCTGTGCGGGATCATCTTCGGGGTCGGGGTGGTGCTCAACCTCTTCGCGGACGGGGGCAACGTCTACCTCCCAATCGAGGCCCCCATATTCCTCCTCATCAGCTACGCAGGATACCTATACTTCGTCTCACGGGACCAAGGCCCCGTCGAGGAGGAGCGTCACGGGGAGCCCGGGGGGCGGGGCTGGATCGCACCTGTCCTCCTGGGGCTGCTGGGGATCGTGATCAGCGCCGAGCTCATCGCGGGCTCCTCGGAGTACCTGGTCCACAGGTTCGACCTACACGTGGTGATCGCGGCGACCCTCATCGGATTCGCTGGGAGCATCCCGGAGCACGGGATTGCCCTCATCGGTGCGAGGCATGGCCACGTGGAGATGGGGGTCTCCAACCTCCTCTCGGGGATCATTCAGAGCATAATGCTCATCTTCCCCATCCTGGCCCTCATCGTGCCGGTGCACCTGGATGGCTACGTCCTCTACCAGTTCCTCGCGATAGCCGTGACCCTCTGGATCGTGAAGAAGGCCATCGTGGACGACCACCGTCTCACCCTGGACGAGGGGCTCTCGATACTCATGATCCACATACTGGGGATCCTGCTCTTCGACGAGCTGAGCCTCCTCATCTAGCCGCTACGGGCTCCACCAGTGGGGGAGGTGGAGATCGATCTCCGAGTCCCCGGTAAAAGCCTTGAACCTGGATCCTTTGATCTGGAGCACGAAGCCGTCTATGAACCTGACCCAGTCCCGGGGCGGCCCCATCCCGAACCAGTGGTACATCAGGGCCATGACCCAGGTGTCGTGGCTCACGTAGACCTCCATGCTGCGGGAGCCTTGGGATCCCAGATCCTTAATCAATATATCGGCGCACCTTTGAGCGAAGTTTAAGGTGGGGAGTATCTCCTCCGGGGGATAGCGGTTGCTCGCCCACTTGTAGAAGTAGTCTGCGGCCGACTCGGGGGTGTCCCCCTCCAAAAAGTCCCTCTCGAAGTAGTGGTTGTACCTCTCGAGGTCCAGGATGGTCTCCAGATCGACCGTTCCCACCATCTCCCCCTCGCCCCCGGCCTCCTCGACCCCTTCGAGGATCTCCTCCGCGGTCTCCCTCGCCCGGTCGAAGTAGGAGTAATGGAGCCGGTACAAACGCCCCCCGGGGAGCCGGGACCCGAAATCCCGGGCCGCCTCCCGACCACTCTTGTTGAGGAGGGCGTGGAGATCGTCGGGGTTATGGATCCGGGGGCGCTCCGAGTGCCTGATGTGCATCGCCGCCGGGAGGGCCGGGTCCAGGGATCTGCAGTGGGCCAGGAGCTTCAGGGCGGGGCCTCCCCATTCAACCCTGTCCAGGACTCCGGTCATGCATGGCACTGAAGCCCCTCCCGCATAAAACGATTTCCCGACTACCGCACGTCGGATCCGTAAGGTTCTACCTTATCAAAGCTACCTAATACATTGTGTTGAGGGGACGGAGCCGTGAATCCGATGATCAGTGTGGCAGCGCTCTTGGATTATTATCGGGGAGCCCATCCCAGCTGGGAGGGCGTCTCCGTCACCGATGTGGTGGACATGACCTCTGGCTGGGAGACCGAGCTCTACGGATTCACCCTGGAGTACAGCGAAGGCAGTCTCCTGGTCTCTAAGCGGCTCGTCGCGAGGCTCTATCCGGGGAGGCATGCGGCGGGGAAGGCCGAGAAGGAGTTCACTGTGATGGGCAGGCTCGGGGAGGCCGGCTACCCTGTTCCCGGGGTCCACGAGGTTGAGACCCATGCCGATGCCCTGGGCTTGCCGTTCATGATAATGGACTGGATCGAGGGCCACAGCATGATGGACGACTTCCTGGGGACACCTATAGAAGAGCTCGGCCCCCACCTCGAGGCGTTCACCAGACTCTTCGCAGACCTACACCGGGTAGACCCCGCACTAATATTCCCCGAATCCCCCCGCTTCGAGGACACCTCCGGCTACCTCGAAATGGCCCTCGAACGGACCGCGAGAGGCCTCGACGAGATGGGGCCTCCATGGTTGAGACCCGTCCTCGACTGGCTCGGCGAGCACAGGAACGGAGTCTCCCCCGGACGGTTCTCCGTCCTCCACAGGGACTTCCACCCCGGGAACATCATGGCGAGGCCCGACGGCTCCCATGCGGTCATCGACTGGGGGGCCTCCTCCCTCGGGGACCCCCGGGAGGACCTCATGTGGACGGTCTTGTTGGCGAGCGCGTTCTGGGGGAGGCCTTTCGGGGAGACTATCCTCGAGGCCTACCAGAGAGCTGCGGGAGAGGAGGTCAGGGATGCGGGGTTCTTCGAGGTGGCGGCGATTTACAGGAGGATCCAGGACACTTCGATCTCCTTCATGAGGGGTGCCGAGGAGGCGGGCATGAGGGCCGGGGCTGTGGAGCAGATGAAGGAGTCCCTGGGGCACCTCCACAGCGTCCACGGCTTCCTCGAGGAACGGACGGGGATCAGGCTCCCCGAGTTCGACGAGCTCCTGGGGCGCGTTTAACCGGCTTGGGACGATCTAATATAACGTAGATGTTCCCTCTACAGGATCGAGTCTGGATTGGAACCTGAGATATACCGGGAGAGGCTCCGCCTCGGCACCTGGACCACCATATCCCTGGGTCTCCTGATTTGCGCGCTGACCCCCCTCGCCGCCCTGCAGCTCTTCGCGAGCGGCCGGGAGCCCCTCCTCGCCTGGCTCTACGGGGGGTTGGACCTGTTTTTCGTTGCGATCTACCTGAACTTCAGGGCGCTCACCGTATCGATCACGGGGAGCGGTGTGCGGGTGGCCTTCGGGTTCATCCGGAAGACGGTGCACGTGGAAGACATCGCCTCGGTGGAGCCCGTCACGACCTCCTTCGGGATGTACGGGGGGTATGGCATCAGGTTCGGAGGGGACGGCGCCCTCGCCTTCACGGTGTCCTACGGGGACGGTGTACGGATCCGCATGAAGCGGGGCAGGCCCTTCGTGTTCACCACGGAGAACCCGGGGCGGGTTCTGGAGCTGCTGAACGGTTTGATAAGGCCTGCCGAGGACCGCGGATAACGGGGATCCGGCGCGTACCTCGCTCGCCTACTTTTTTAGCCACCGGACCCCATTCATCCCCGATATGGACAAGCCATTCACGTGCCAGATAGGGGACAAGGCACCGGACTTTGAGCTCCCCGCCACCGATGGTAACACCTACCGCCTCGGCGACTTCGGCGATGAGACCCTGGTGGTCTTCTTCACGTGCAACCACTGCCCCTTCGTCATCGGATCGGACGAGGCGACCCGAAAGACCGTGGAGAGGTTCGCGGCCAGGGGCGTCAGGTTCGTGGGGATCAACTCCAACAGCACCAACACCGTGCCCGGGGACGGCTTCCCACAGATGGTGGAGCGCATGGAGGAGCACGGCTTCCCCTGGCTCTACCTCAGGGACGAAACCCAGGGGGTCGCGAAGGCCTACGGTGCCCTCAGGACCCCCCACTTCTACGTCTTCGACAAGGGCCGGAGGCTGGTCTATACGGGGCGGGGCGTCGACAACCCCCGGGAGGCCTCGGAGGCCACGGTGAACGACCTGGACCGGGCCCTGGAGGAGCACACCTCCGGGAGGCCCGTGAGCGTCCCCCTCACCAACCCCATAGGGTGCAACGTCAAGTGGGAGGGGCAGGACGGCCACTGGATGCCCCCCGAGGCCTGCGACCTCGTCTAGTGGGGGCGGGGGCCTCTAACGGCCGTCTCCCCTTTTTCTTCGTCGAATATGGCGAGGAGCTTGGAGCCCCTCTCGCTGAGGGCGTAGGTCTTGGAGGGGTATCGTCCCCGGGTTCTCCGCTCCGAGACGATGATGATGAGGTCCTTCCCCATGCAGTACCGGAGGTACCTGTTCACCATTCCGTAGCCCCTGCGTCGCCCCCGGGCGAGCCCAGAGAAGTTGACGGGGGCCTGCCTCTTGACCTGGTTTAGGAAGGATATGAGGGTCCTGAGGCCCGGGTTCTCCATTTTTACCCCTGTTTATGAGTTATTATTAACTAAATCTTAATAGTAATATAAACTTTTTTAAACAATTAAAGGTTGAAAATAACATAGAATGACCAGCAGAAAGTACAAGTATCACACCGTCAACCTCCCCGAGTCCCTCGCTAAGAAGATCGAGGAAGTGATCACCAGCGGGCAGCACGGGTACACCAGCATACCCGACTTCGTGAAGACCTCCGTGCGAAGATATCTCAGGGAACTGGGATACCTGGTCTGACTCTCTGCCCCGGGCGTCCTCACACTGTGGCCCTCAGGCGCTCCCTGAAGTCCACGCCGACCCCCCTCCGGATGTCACGGATGGCCCCGTCTATCTCCGCGCTCAGGGGTTCCCACGACTCCCCCCTCTCCCTGAGCATCGAGATCACCTCTTCGAGCCAGCTGAGGCATTCGAAGGCCCCCCTCGTGTATTCGTTCATATTATATCGCCGTGGGTGGTCTAAGTTTTAAATTTTATTAACATTTCGTACTTTCTTAAGGTAGGGGGTACGGTGAATGTCGGGGTTTTTCAACCGAATATTTTAGAAAATGAATATAAATTTAGCTAAATTTATAATTGACGATAACCATTGGAAGAAGCGCAGCGTTCGGAGCCGCCACATTCCACGAGGAGGTCGTGAGGAACGTCTCCGAAACGCCCACCCAGGGCCTCGACCGGCAATTCCCGGAATCCCCTCGATGATCCGTGGGGGGATCTGAAGGAGCGGCCGGGAGTCAGGGTTCTGGACGAGACCCGCAGGGCGCCCGGGGGGCCGCGATGATGTCACTGCAGGGCCTCGCCCCCATTCTCCGCCGCATGCTCAGGGGAGCGGTCAATCCGCCGAAGGCGAAGAGGCACCACGAGACCGTCACCCCCACCGCCAGCTCCTACTACGAGGGGATGCCCGGGGACTACAGGTGGTTCCGCCAGGACGAGCTGGTCCGCAGGTGCGTCCTGGTCAACGCCTTCTTCGCCACCATGAATTCGGGGTTCGAGACGGTCCTCGAGGCCACCCGGGAGGGCGTCGACCCCGGGGATTACGCCTACGTCAAGGAGAGGGTGGACCGGGCTAACAAGGCGGTCAACTTGGATCAGGCCCTCTTCGTGGCCCAGGTGAAGAGGAGCGTCTACGGTAAGGCCGGGTTCGAGATCGTCCTGGACGGCGACGGCTGGCCCGCCTGGCTCCTCAGCCTCCAGAGCCCCCGGCTCAAGCCCAACCTGGACCCCGACTGGAGGCTCACGGGCTACGGGTACGAGGGGAGGGACGGCTTCTACGGGGCCGGGGAGGTCCTCTACTTCGTGAACCTCCAGCTCGAGGCGGATATGGAGGGGCTCAGCGACGTGGAGCCTGTCCGGGGGGTCTGCGGGGCCCGCCACGACCTCCTCAGGGAGAACTTCCCGGAGATCGCCCGGACCCTCTGGGCTCCCTACACGGTGCTCAAGGCGGACACCTCGGGGCTCCCCGAGGAGGAGGCGACCCGGGCGGTGGAGGAGCTGGCCCGGGTGGCCCGGGCGGGGAAGAGCATCGCGGTGAACGAGAGCGTGGAGCCCACGGTGGTGAACATCACGCCGGACATCCGGGGGCTCTGCGACCTTCTGGACCGCCTCGACCAGGCCGTCATCGGGGGATTCGGGACCCCCCGTTTCCTATTGGGGAGGCCGGTGGAGAACAGGGCCACGGCATACGCCGAGCTCGAGGCCTACGTGGGGGGGCCCATCGCCCAGGCCCGGCGGTACTTCAAGAGGGAGCTGGAGCGGCAGTGGTATGACCGGTGGGCTCTCAGGGCGCTGGAGGAGGAGGGGGAGACGGCGGAGGCGCCTCCCGTGGCCCTGAAGCACGGGTGGAACCCTGTGAGGGTGGCCGACGTCTACGAGATGGCGAAGGCGGTCTCCGCGCTCTGGGGGAGCCACGGGATGGGGGCCCTCTCGGGGCGCCTCGGGAAGGCGTGGGAGATGATGGGCTGGGACGTTTCCGAGCTGGAGGCCGCCGGATGAGGGGGGGCGTCGAGCTCAGGTTCACCGCGTCTCTCCAGGGCCTGGAGCCGGGGGAAGGGAGGCTCGCCACGTTCTACCTCATGGACACAGGGCTCAACAGGAACAACTGGCGGGTCACCCGGGAAGCCCTGGTGGGGGCTCTGGAGACCCTGCCCGGGAAGCCCCTGGGATGCATACCCGGTTACAGGGTCAACCACGTGCACAGGCCCCAGGTGGTGGGCAGATGGCTGGGGGCCGAGGAGATGGACGGCCACGCCATCGCGACCGCCGAGATCACCGACGACGGGGCCTGGGAGAGGCTGGGGGCGGGGGAGTGGGGGCCGGTCTCCGTGGTGATCAGGGCCAGCAGGGTGACGTGCGGCCTCTGCGGGGGGGACATCACCGGGGGGCCCGACGTTCACGTTCAGCGGGGGGAGGCGGAGGAGGTGGTGGAGGGCTTCTCTTTCGTGCGGGTCGACTTCGTCTCGGAGCCGGCGTATCCGGATGCCGGGGTGGTGAGGCTCGACTCGCACCTCAGGGCGGGCGGTCCTCACCGCCCCGATTCACAGTCCATTACGGACGGGGCTCAGGGTCCCCGGGGATTTGACCCGAAACCCGAAGGAAAAAGGGAGAAGAAAGGATTGGAAAGGAAGATAGCGCAGCTGGAACACGAGCTAGAGACTACCAGAGCGGAGAACGAGGGGCTCAAGGCCGAGAGGCTCAGGGGGCTCCTGGAGAGGGTCGTGGAGGCCCGGTCGAGGGCGGGGCTCTCGAGGAACCCCGGGGCCGATGCCGAGCGCCTCAGGGGGCTCGGGGAGGAGGCCCTCGCCTTCATCGCGGAGGACGCGGAGAGAGCCGACGCCAATGCGGGACACGGGCACGCGGGGCCCAAGGCGACCTACGTTGCGAGTCGCGGGGGCTTCCGGGAGGCCGTGGAGGAGACGCGGATGCGGCTCTTCGGGCACAGGAGGGACCCGTGATGGCAGCTGGGGACATACTGAAGGAGGGGCTCCTCGTGGTTGAGGAGTTCACCGTCAAGGCCGACGAGGACATCGAGAAGGGGGAGCTGGTGCAGAACGACGGGAACGGCATCCTCGCAGCCACCAACGCCGACGAGGGCCCCTTCATGGTGGCCTTGGAGGCTCACGACTACAGCGAGGAGACCAGCCATACGATACGGTGCGCCGTCTCGGGATGCGTCGAGGCCCAGAAGGTCTCGGGCTCGGGAGGCGGGAAGCAGGGGCAATACGTCGAGATCAGCGCCACGGCCGGAGAGGTCACCCTCTTCGACTACGCGACGCCGGGGAACTGGTACGATGTGGCGGGGATCCTTGCGGGGGACGCGGGGGACTCTGACGCCACGGCGAAGATCTGGATCGGGAAGAGGTGATGAAGGTGGATCAACCGAGAGTATGGAGGTCACCGTTGGACGGCCGCTACTACGGGCAGGCCGAGCCCCGGGTCTTCGAGGCCCAGCTCATCCAGCCCGGGGACGTGAGCGGCGTCGAGGCGGTCACCATCCTGGACGAGGTTCTGGGACTCGCCTCGCCCCAGTACGTGCTGAGGCAGGCGTGCAGACCGGTCCGGATGGACGCATTGAAGGCCAGGGTCGACATCGCCACCAAACTCGCAGGTCAGGAGAAGGTGCCGCCCCTCGTGGAGGCGGAGCTGAGCGGCCAGAGCTACACAGCGGTGGAGTTCGACCTCTGGAAGAACGTGGTCCACATCGCGGTGAGCGACGAGGCCCGGAAGAAGGCGGCCCACGATGTCCTGGGGCTACACGCCTCGGACGCCGCGCGGGACCTGGCCCGGATGGAGAACAAGCAGGTCGCAGAGGAGATGCTGGGTGCCACCGACGTCGCGGGGAGCGACTGGGGCGACAGCGCCAACAACCCCTTCGACGACATCGTCGGGGCTTACACCACCATCGAGGGGAACGGCTACCCCGTGGACTACATCGCCGCCGACCCCCTGGTCTGGGCCGACTTTTTCAGCAACCCCTACGTCAAGGGGACGATGAAGGGGGTCCAGTACCCCGGCGGGAAGGTCTTCCCGGTCCCCGGGCTGCCCGGGGTCACAGGGATCAGCGACGGCGCCCTGCCCGACACCACGGCATACGTGGGGAGCAGGGTGGCCCCGGCCCTCGTCTTCGGCGAGGGTCCCATCGAGGCGGCCCGGTACAGGGACGAGAAGGCCGGCTACGACGCCTACATCATCCGCCAGTGGCTCCAGCCCGAGCTAGTGCTAGCCGATGCGATAAGGGAGCTGACGGGGGTCCACGCCTGAGGGGGCGCGGAGCCCTGAATCCAGCGACAGAGATCCCGCCCGCTTTTTTGGGCGTAAAAAACCTCTCTAGGCCACCAGAAGAGATCTAAGTTTCGTCAGGTAAATTTCTAACTTCAATAAGGAAATAGTTGCTGTCAAACGCCCCTCGGTTTTTTCTTTTCTCTGAAAGAATAGAATCAAGTCTTATTGACTTACTTTTTTGGGCGTGAACGTCTTGTGCGAAAGGATTTTAAATATAATTTTTTAAATTGCTTAATTTCCTCTCTACTTTTTACACTTTCATCTAATATTTTTTCGGTTAATAGGTGTCGTATTTTTAGATCATGTATGTCTAAAAGTTCTCTATATCTATCCCAGTTTATATTTCGATTTATCATGTCAAGCGTAGGATAGGTCTGTCTAAACTTGATCATGCTTTCTACAAGTCTTTTAGATAAATCTAAATCCCGTGATAAAGAATTGCTATACTTTATTATTATAATTTCATTTGATTCGACTTCATTTAGAAAAGTAACAAAAATATCTGCTAACTGCCATTTTAAAATTGAATCTCCGGCATTTTTCTTAGATTCTTTGATGCGGTTAAGAATGTTCTTACATTCTAGGATAACCTCTAAATATTTTTCTTGAAAATAAAGAAGTTGTTTATTTAGAGATTCATTTTTGATAGCATCTTGAAATGCAATAGCAAACCTACTTCTTCGTATTCCATCTGGGTCCTGAATATTTTGAATTTCAACTTGAGTTTTCATCATTATGTTACCCTATTAGTCCAATTAATCCCTGAAATAATTCACTTACCGTTTTTTCAGGAGAATCCATACCAACTTCCTCGGCTAGTAGTTTAAAAATACTGCGAAGCATATGATAAAAAGTTACATTTTCAGATTTTGTGTTACGATTTAATTTTTCTGCAACCTTCCAAGAGGGATGCCCCTGATTAATTGTTATTGTTTGCGTACTTGGATCAATCCATGCTTCCTCAAGTTCATTAGGGTTATCAACGAAACTAATCTTAATGCCACCCTTTGCCCTACGTCGAATTCTTTGAACGGGAAGATCCCCTTGATCTGTTACCACAACACCAACATTGTCATCAGGGCCAGAGGTAGGAACCCCTTCACCAAATTCTGAATTTCCTAGCATCCCTTTTACTAGCTGTCCTCCATCTTGCTCGATGCCTTTTAGAGCACCTGAATCGCTCCTTACAGTGACGCTCCTTTGCATCAGATTTTGGAATAATTTATTGGCAATCTCTGAAAATTGTGGCTGTTTCAATAACTCATTTATGTTTTTTTCGATCTTTTGTGATAATGAATCAAGATCTTCTGAGGGTTCAGGAAGCTTAGCTTTTGCTTCTATTTCATCAAGCCATGCACCAAAAACGCGTCCTACTCTACTATTAAATTGTCTCCATGGATATGTAGTTCTATCAAAATCAGATTTAGATGTAGTAATGATCTTGATGAGATGATCAGCGAAAAAAATACCTGTAAATAAATTACTAAATGTCGGATACTGTCGGAACCAATAAGTCGTTATTGTTTTACCATGTACAACGATTTGTGGGCCTTGAAATGGTTCATTTACAGCTTTTTTTGATTTTATCATAAATCCTTTAACTTCATTTCTACCTACTTTAATCTGGAATTCCTTTTTTAAATCAATATCTTCTGAATCCAGTTCAAAAGGTTGTACAAGATTTCTATTAACTGCTATTCTTTTTTTACCATAATGACCTAATAAAATAGCATTGTAATGTGATTGAATAGATTCTGTGACAAAGTCAACTGACAGGTTATTGATATCCTTAGGGTCTTTTATTTTCACTTCAACATATGTTCCGTTTTCATGAGTCACTCTATTTTGAGTGGGTATCGGAGTATACCTTAATGATTCTCCATGAAATGCCCACTTTGAGGCTGAATAATGTTTTTTACTTTTTGTTTCAGTAAGAATATAATACGCTTTGTCCAAGTAAATTTTTGCGCCAACTCCAGCGAATCCTATACTGACACCTCTAGTTTTTGTGAGTGAAGCCAGGTTGTGATAATCAATAAAGTGCTTGTATTTCATTCCTTCACCATTATCTAAAATTTTTATAGTATCTTTTCCAACGAAAATATCTATTCGGTTTGCCCCGGCATCTATTGAGTTAGCAAAGGATTCGACCACAAACGCAGTAAGAGAGTCGTACGGGAACTGGTTTCTTAAATCTTGAATAATTTTCTTGAAATGAACTTGGGATTTTCGTGATTCACCAATTTTCCAGTTCGAGAGTTTGGTTGACATTAAATTCCTCCGAGGGATGTAGTTTTTTCATTTTGCATGTACGCAATGCTATCCCCTTTTTCTGATACTTCATATTTAAACGCTAAACCCTCAAATATTCGTGTAACTAATCCTAAATCAGCCAAACGGTTTAACATTCCAGATAAGAATATCGTCAGTTTATTATGACTCAACTCAGGATGTGTCTTTTTAAGTTCGCTCAAGAGAGTCTTGGTGTCCGCATTTCCCTCATCTATTAATTTTAAAACTGATCTAATCGCTTCATATTCATCAGGTAGTCGAGATCTTATTTCAGCCACCAGGAACGCTTTTTCTTCCTCAGAAAGCGTGCTGTTGTAGTCATTATTATCGATAATTGGATTCAGTAGACCGGCAAAACTTAATCCTCGTTCTGAGATGGAAACATAGTCTTTACCATCGCTTCCTTTGGATATATGTATCAACTCAAGTACCCCTGGCATACCATCTATCTTACCTCCACTCAATGAACCGACAAAATGAGACTTAAACCGTAAACGCGATTTATCGCCACTCCTCTTAACAGGGAGGGCCGTGAATAACCTATCACCCCTCTTACGTCCAGAACCCCTCTCTTTTCTAACCAGAGTCTGCCCAAGCTTCCGTGCTTCAACCGAAGCATTTTCCTGCAGCATATCCAAGAGAACGGGTGCATCATTCTCGTGCTGCATATTTGCTAGAACCCTTAGAGTGATCTTAACGGGGAGAAATTTATTCCAGAAACCTGACAGCGTCCCATTTCTCACGTTCTTAGATTCATCTAACGTTTCGACTTGAAAGTTCCTGATGTCAAGTAGTGATTTCGAATCAGGTTCCCTAACACTTTCAGAGGGTCCTGTTTGTGAAGATGTTGGTGCTATAATCGATAACGC
Organism: Candidatus Bathyarchaeota archaeon; assembly: GCA_016783485.1. Classification (GTDB taxonomy): domain Archaea; phylum Thermoproteota; class Bathyarchaeia; order TCS64; family TCS64. The sequence goes on along the minus strand of JADHWM010000032.1, from coordinate 2,838 downwards.
GGGTTGCTCACTAAGATATATCTGATTTTGAATAGCGGTCGAAATAAACTCTTGGACAGTCCTATACTCCCCCTTTTGGATGAGTATATTGAGTGTATCCAGTGTATCCGGGGATATATCTACAATATACCTCATAAAACCCCTCAACCATGACTATATCCTAGTATATAATATATAAATGTAACCCTTACCTAGGATATTTACTAATAATAGTTGAAAGACTTCAGAATTATCCCAAGTTGATCGCACGTTAAAGGAGGAAGAGCAACAAATAATATTTGCTGAAAAAAAGCGATTATAATGAAGCCTCAGAATAAACCCCCATCGATGAGAAGGGGAGACACGCCGAGATTATTTTTATAGCTAGTACGAGACCCCTCAATCTACTCGAATACTATGTCATTTAATTTCTCTAACTTCAATGAGGAAATAATTTCTATCAAACACCCCTCGTGTATTCCTTTTCTCTAAACGAATAGAATCAAAGTCTTTTCGACTTACATTTCTTAGTTCGAGAATTCGATAAACGATCTCAGTAATGTCCACGAGTTCTTCTATATCTCCGCTTGATAAATATTCGTTTACTTCCTCATTGAGTTTTTTCTCTAGTTCTGGTAGGAATTCTTCATCAGTAAGTTGCTTCACAATCCCTCTTTTCCCTGAATTTTCAATTAGCTCGGGGATTTTGTCGCGAATTGCTTTATTGTAAGTGGTTGTCATGGGAGGTCACTTTAGTTATTCCATTCTAAGTAACCGTATTGATTAATTAAGTTCACAACTTTTTGAACCAACTTTTCGAAGGCTACATTCAATGGCTCATCGTTTGTCCCAGAAATCCCAGTGAGTGAGAGTCGAATCTCTGAATCGAATCGATCTGGGAATTGAGATTTGATTACCCTCCAATATTTCTGGATGAGAGTCAGCCTTTTTCGAAGTAGTTCCTGTGAGGGGATGCGGTCTCTTTTCTTTAAATTAATGTCTCGATGTGTGGGTAGTAAATTCCACAAGTCGTTATTTTTCCACACAGAAAATGGGATAACGTGGTCTATGTGCAATTCAGACCTGTTTTTGATTTTTTTACCGGACCAGATGCATTCCAAATATCCCTGACTTTTTAGTAGCGCTTCAAAAAATTTACTTGCTTCGTTGACATCTCTCTCTGTGACCGGGTAAGTTGTTAAAACCTCTAACATTTCATTTTTTGTTAGTTTTCTGGTCTTATCTGAATAGACCGTGAAATCAGCCCATTCATTCAGGATCGAGTGTTCACCTGAAACAAATCCCCCGAATAAACTGAATATCTCATAAAATTCCTTGCTGATAGAAAATTTACCAAATTCATTTACAACAAGCTCGGGCGTTACTGCTTGTTTCGGAATGCGTCCACCTCTTATAAAATCAAAGAATTTGTAATGTTCCTCAGTGACCGAATACCCAAGGTGTTTCATAGGATATCTCGTTATCGTATATCGTAATTTCTTCATTAATTCCATCAACTCGTCATTAATTTCATCAGGTATGCGTCCTTTACGATAATCGCTATAGAAAACGGAGAGTCCGCCCTTATCTTCATAATAAGATGTCATTTTTTTGAATTGTTTCCTGAATGAAATTTTGTAACCCGGTTTATCGAGGTCCTGTTCACTTGATTTTTGGGGGATAAAATGAGTGCTAGCGAATATGGGGTAATAGTAGAGAAGCCATTTTTCAACCAGTAATCCTAGTGGAAACCATACTCTCTCCTCATTAATTTCCATATAGTGTGTGTAATGCTGGCAGATCTCAGACAGGCCTCTTAGAAGAGCGTATTTGTACGTTGTGTTTGTTGCGTCTCTTTCCAATATTGTGTTTAGTTCTTTGAATTTTTCCAAATACATGAACTGAAACCTATTTCATTTTCGTCTAAACATAATAAAAGTAGTCGCTCTCAACGCATTTCTACTAAACTGGAAGACCATTTTCATTAAACCTAGCAATATAGAAAATAATTATATTTACACAAAATTAACCAATCATGAACGAGAGTGACATGAATGCCCTACTGCACCGCATCAGACGTAAGACTCATCATCGAGACCTCCCTCTCCGACTCAGAGATCGAGTCCCAGATCGAGATGAGCGACGCAGAGATCGACGGCCGCATCGGCACCCAGAACCCGACAGACAAACTCGTGAAGAAACTGAGCACCCTCATCACGGCCCAGGCAGTGAAGACACGGCAGCCCCAGGCGGTATCCATCGGGGAGTACCGGGAGGAGACCGGGGGGATCCTCGAAGCCTGGGAGAGGGAGATCGAGAGGATCTACCGCCTGAAGGGAACCCCAACGATAAAGGGCTCGGAGTACAGGCACATCGACGAAGAGAAGAGATACCCGGGATAGTCGGTGGGTCGTTTGTCGCGCGCGCCGAGATGAGTCCTTTTTCTTCCACCTATTCACTGCGCGCGTTCGACAGGTAGATCCTTCTTTTCATCCCAGAATCTAGGGTGATGATACGCGCTGTAGAGCGACGCCATCGGGTTGTGCCCCGTCACCCTGTCCTTCACGATGAGGGTCGTCGTAGGCGCCTCAGAGTGCTCGGTGAACTGAATATCATGCCCGATGCAGAGACCGACAATGATGTGCAGATCGAGGCTCTCCGAGTTCAGGACCTCGGCCTGCGCGATCGGGTTGCACCCCGCCTCGAACCTATCCGGCTCCCCGAACAGGTTGGATATCTTATGCTCCTTGGGGACTCCGAAGACCGTCTTATCGATGCTCCCGCATTTGCACCTGACGGAGTAGACCTCGAGGCCGGCGCTCTCGAATATCTCGACTATTCTCCTCGCCTCGTTCCTCA
>JADHWM010000031.1 GCA_016783485.1 Candidatus Bathyarchaeota archaeon | reverse complement strand
CGGTCGAAGCTCTTCCCGAGATCCGTCACGGGGGCCATCGAGGAGCCGCAGTTCCCAGCGAGTTCTGTGGTGACCCCCTGGCGGATCTTGCTGTCAGCCTTGGGGTTGATGATGAACGAGGCGTCGGTGTGGGTGTGAACATCCACGAACCCGGGGGAGACCAGCAGCCCCTTGGCGTCGATCACCTTATCGGCTTCGTACTTCCCGAGCTCTCCCACCTTCGCTATCCTGTCCCCGTCGACGGCGACGTCCCCCTGGAACCAGGGGTTCCCCGAGCCGTCGACGATCCTTCCTTTCTTGATTACGACACTGTAAGAGTTCATTCTAGATCAGTTGATTCTGGTTCATTAGATTATAAAATAATCGGGGTAAGAGGGGTAGATCCCTCGTTATCACGTGATGAAGCGTCCGTTGAGCATGATCCGCTCAAGGCTCGTCTGGACGGCGGTTATGTCCTCGGCGGGGTCCTCCCTGAGCACCAGGAGGTCCGCGAGTTTCCCCGCCTCGACGGTGCCTAGGCGGTCGTCGACGGAAATGCTCCTAGCCGCGTCCAGGGTACCCGCGACGACGGCCTGCATGGGGGTCGCGCCCCAGCGGACCATGTACTGCAGGTCCCGGGGGTTGTCCCCGAAGAAGTTGTCGGTCATGCCGCTGTCGGTGCCCATCGAGAAGGGTATCCCCGCCTCGAGGGCCCTCCTGAAGTTGGACTCGGTGAGGTCCCAGATGCCGCTGGTGACGGTGCGCTCGGGGACACCGGATTCCAACCATTTCTCGTAGTGGCACCAGTAGGTCTTCAGTGTGGGCATCAGCATCATCCCCCGCTCCAGCATCGTTGCGATGTGCTCGTCGGTGAGGCTCTGGCCGTGGACTATGACGTCGGCCCTGGCCTCGATGGCGTTGGATATGCCCCGCTCCCCGTAGCAGTGGGCGTGGACCATCTTGCCGCAGTTATGGGCCTCCTCGACGCAGGCGGTCATCTCCTCCACCGTGAGCTGGGCGTGGGTGGGCCCCGTGTGGAGGCTCGATATGGCCCCAGTGGCCCCCAGCTTGATGAAGTCGGCGTTGTGGTACATGAGGAGGCTCCGGGTGGCTCTCCGGGCCTCGTGGGGTCCGTTCACTTCGAGGCGGGCCCCGGGCACCCTGCTCCGGCCCCCGGCCATGGTGATCATCTCCCCCGAGACGAAGAGGCGGGGGCCCAGTGTGGCCCCGTTGTTGATCGCGTTCCTGGCGGCGAAGGCGACGTTCCTCACCGCCCCGGCGTCCGCGAGGCTCGTGCACCCCACCATCAACGCCCTCCTCGCGAGCTCCACGCCCCTGACGGCTAGGTACTCGTCGCTGTACTCGACGGGGTCGGGGACCCCCGTGTATTTGATGTGGACGTGGGCGTCGATGAGCCCCGGCATCACGAAGCGGTCCCCCAGATCGAGAACCTCGTCGTAGCTGGCCTCGAACCCGTCTCCGGAGACCTCGGCTATGACTCCATCGTCTACGCCGACGTAGGCATCCTCGATGACCTCCCCATCTCCCACGATGAGCTTGCCGATCTCGAGCCCAATGCTTCCCCCTGACTCCATGATTATCGGAAAAAGAGGGAGCCGTTGAGGGTTTAACCTCTTCGACATCAAACAAAGAAAAAGGGGAGTTAATCCCGCCACTTGGGGTCGATGGGGTAGAGGCCCTCCGGCTCGTTCTGGTACGTGAACTGGTTCAGGTCCGCGGGGCCCAGGCCCGGGGCGTCCACCTCGATGATCTCCCGGGCGTATCCCTCGTAGAATGCCCTGAAGTGGACCCGGGACTTGATCACCAGGAGGCTCAGGCTCTCGAAGGGTATGCCGTAGTGCTTGAACCCCTCGGAGTCCTGGACCTGGTGGAGGGTCGAAGTGACGACCACGTGCCTGTTCCCGCCCAGGTCGAGGGCTGCTGTTGGGCCCACGTTGGTGAGGCGCCCCGTGTCCTTGGGGCCTGTGAGCTTGTAGTTGCCGTCCCCTAGGAACCCGATTTTACCCGTCACGGTGATGGGCTCCCCGGCGTACCTGGTGGCGGTGAAGGCGCCGAAGGTCAGGGTGACCTCGTCCCCCACCTTGTGGCTCTCCATGAGCTCCTTCACGGCGAAGGGGTCGGCGATGGAGGAGACCCCGAAGTCCTCGGCCCCCTGGAGCAGGAGCTCCCGGAGGAGGTGGGTGCTGTCCCCGAGGCGGTCCGCATGGTCGGCTAGGACGATGGGCTTCTGCCCCCTCCTCTGGTGCTGGAGGGCCTGGATGACCCCGTCCCGGGTCTTGGGTATCTTCCTGTTGGCGAGGGGCTCCCGGAGCACCCAGACCAGGTTGGATACGTCCTGGGCGATCTCCTCGGCGAGGGCCGGGTCGTCGTTGGTGACGGCGATGACAGAGGCGCCCCCGTCGGGGACGTCGGCGTAGGCGAAGCCGAAGGCGACGGAGACGTAGCAGTCGTGCTTCGCCTCCCACTCCCGGCATCGGTCCATGATGGTCTCCCCGGGGTGTCTGCCCGTGCCCTGGAAGACGCTGGGGCTGATGACCCCGGGCTTCCTGATGGCCATGGTGGGCTTCTTCTCGCCCTTGATCGTGTCGATCATCCACCGGGCGGCGACCATGCCGGCCTCCTCCTTGTCCACGTGGGGGTAGGTCTTGATGACGAAGACGGCGTCCGTCACGTCGGTGAGCTCGTGGTCCTCGTTGGCGTGGAGGTCCAGGGTCACCATGATGGGGATATCCCCGACGGCCTCCCGGGCCCTCCGAGCGACCTCGGCCTCGGGCTTGTGGTGCTCCCGGGCCGCCATCGCGCCGTGGAGGCTAAGGAACAGGCCGTCCAGCTTCCCCGCGGCCTTGAGACCCTCTGCTATTCCATCGGCGTACTTGTCGAAGCACTCCGGCGTGAGCCAGCTCCCGGAGGAGCCCCCCCACGAACGGGAGGCGTCGAGGATGCCGACGAGTTCCACGCCCTCCTCCTCCGCGACCTTCACGAAGCCCCGGACGTATCCCCTGATGCCCCGAGCCTTCTCTATCACATCCTCGCCATGGAGCACCCCGCCCTTCTCGAAGTCCTCGCTACTGGTGGGCCTCGGGCAGAAGGTGCAGGTCTCATGGGAGAATCTTGCGATTGCTATCCTCATATCGCGTCAGATTATACTGTGTAGGAGTATATAATAGGTTGAACCCTGGGCCTCACTCCTCGGGGGCAGCGTTGGGGGCGTCCCTCTCCAGATTCATTATGGCGGGGATGAAGAAACCCAGAACTCCCATCAACGTGAGGGTTGCCCCCCCGATCACGAACCACGTCCTCGCCCCGATGAGGTCGGAGACGGGCCCCGCGATCGCTAGGCCCACGGGGGCCATCGCGGCGCTGAGGCTCATGAGGAGGGTGAACACCCGGCCCTGCATCTCGGGAGGGATCGCGGCCTGCATCGCCGCGAAGAATGTGCCGTTAGCCATGGAGTTCGTGGTCGAGAACAGGAAAAAGGCGGCGACGGCCAAGAGGAGCATCGACCCGGGGACGAAGCCGAAGAGCACGATGAAAAGCCCGCCGACGATGAGGGCGGAGAAAGCGGTCACCACCCTGTTCTTGAATCCCCCCCAGACCCCGAGGAGAAGCCCGCCCAAGATCATCCCTATCCCCCCCGCGGACTGGAGGTAGGCGAGCTCGATGGCGCCACCCCCGAAGTGATCGGCCACCACGAGGGGGAGGAGGGAGAAGCCGGGGTTGATGACGAGGTTGATGATCATAGACATCCCCATGATGATCCTGAGCCCCTTCCAGTCCCAGACGAACCGCATCCCTTCACGCATATCCTCCAGCACGGAGCGCCAACCCCCCTCAGCGTCCGGGGCCCTCGGGGGCTGGGGAATCGCGATGAGGAGGAGGGGACTTATCGCGAGGAAGGCCGTGGCCACATCGATGGCCAGGATGTACTCTATGGGGAGCACCTCGAAGAGGAGGGCCCCCAGGGGGGGCGCGAGGATACTCACGAGGCCCTGGAGGCTCTGGTTGAACCCCGCGACCCGGGACAGCTGCTCCTTGGGGACCATCATGGAGGTGGAGGCCTGGAAGGCGGGCCACTGGAACGCCCCCAAGAGAGCACGGATGAACATGAGCCCATAGATGTGCCATATCTCCACGACCCCCCAGGCGTACAGGAGGGCGAGGAAAACGATCGCCAGCGCTATCATCCCGTCGGAGACGATGAGCACCATCCTCCTGCTCCACCTGTCCACGAGGGAGCCCGCGAAGGGGCCCACGAGGACCTGGGGGAGGAGAGCCATGATGGAGGCCAGGGCCAGGACGGAGGCGGAGCCCGACTCCTGGGTGAGCCACCAGACGAGGGTGAACTGGACGAGCCTGCTCCCGAAGAGGGAGAACGCCTGCCCGCCGAAGACCACCCAGAACCTCGCCATGGACTGGGGCTTCCCATCCTCGCTTACCGGCTCGGCCATGATGAACATGGTTCGATGCCGACTGCATTTTAACGTTCCTAGTTTCGCCCATCCAGGGAAAAGAGGGAAAACCCCAGTTTCACCCCCCTCTCCCTGGTCCCCATAGGTCGGTCGAGCTTATCAACCGCGGAAGCCGGGATCGGTCGCCGGTGAACCTGATGGCTGAATTTAACCCCAGAATCCACGTCGTCGAGCTCGCGAACCCGGGCTTCCGCTACTATCGGGGAACGTTCGGCACCTTCGACGAGGTCCCCCCGAGGTACACGTGGAGGAAGGTGGACTTCAGGGTTGACGATACGGTGGTCTACGTTGACCTGCAAGGGGCAAGCGTCGACGCCTAGCCCGAATTTCCACCGTTTTCATTAGCGCGCGCAAGGTGCCTAAAAGCTCAATAGCATGAACAAGATACCTTGTTAGGGGAGATTTATTTGAATCTAATCAACAGAATTCTAAAACAGGTTGATGAGAATGAAGATGAAGGTATAGGATTTTTAAGATCATTGGTAAAAATTCCAACTCAGGTTCCTCCAGGTGAGAATTATGATAAGATTACAAAATTAATCGTATCCAAGTTGGAGGGTTCAGGTTGTGAAGCTCGGCAAGTTATTACCCCGAAAGATTTTGTAAGGGAACATTATCCGCGTGGCCTGCAATTTCCTAGAGTAAGCGCACTTGGCAGATTAAAGGGTAAAAAGGATAAGCCTTCACTCATTTTCAGTGGTCATATCGACACTGTTCCTGTTGATCAAGGTTGGACAGTCGATCCTTTCTGTGGTGAAATAATTGATGGTTCTATTTGGGGTCGAGGAGCTTCTGATAATAAAGGCGGAGTTGCGGCTATCACAATGGCTGTCAAGGCCATTAATGATTTAGGGATTAAACTGAACGGCGATCTAATCATTGCAGCCACTCCTGATGAAGAAGTCGGAGGTAGGGCGGGTCCCGGATACTTGACAGATTTGGGACTTCTCTTTGGAGATTTTTGTATGATTGCAGATGGACCCATGAATTACATCGGTATAACGGGGCAGGGAAGTTTTGCGTGGGAGGTTAATACATATGGTAAGGCAACTCATTCGAGTATACCTTGGAAAGGGGTTAATGCTATTGATGGAATGGCTAACATTGTTTTAGCTATTAGAGATCATGCAGAAGTTCTTCATCGGAGGGTGACAGATATCCCAGCACCCTCGGAGACGGGAAGAGATTACATCTATCCAACTGTTAACACAGGGATCATCAGTGGGGGTGTCAAAGAGAATATGGTTCCTGATAAGTGTAGTATTAGGCTTTACAGGCGAATTACTCCGGATGAAAACCTCGAGAAGGCAAGGCAAGAACTGATTGATGTTATTGAGACGGCTGTTCAGGGGATTCAGGGACTCACTTGGGATTATGATGAGATCTTTTGTAAGGTCCCGTGGAGGGTTCCGGGTGGAGCCGATAATGATGTGGTTAAACAGCTTGAGCTTACAGCTGGAGAGATTTTGGGTAGAGAGGTGCTTTCATGCGGTATGACGGGTGCTAGTGATGCGGAGCATTTCTACAGGCATGGCATTTCAGCGTGTTGCTTGGGTCCAAGTAGCCCTGGTAACAATACTCATGGTTTGGATGAGCACATGCCGATAAAGGATCTTACGAAGTTGACGAAGATATATGCCAGTATGGCGGTTAAGATACTAGGGGCATAGTTTACACTTCCACGCTGCGAGCGTTTCAACCGAGCACGTTAGACCGGAGTTACAAGTGCCTGACTGGGGAAAATTCTTCTTCTTTTCAAGAATTGGAAATGAAACGGATTAGTCTCGCGCGAGAATAATCTAGCTGTCGGGCTGTCATATCAGGAGTTCTTTGGGTATGCCCGACTCGCAGGCCACCCCGGTCTGGCAGAGCCCGCAGCCGTACCCCTCGATTTTTAACGTGTCCTCAACGTACCTCCGGGTGACCTGAAGGTAGGCGCTGCACCTCTCCTTGTCGTGCCCCGCCTCCGAGATCGCGTTGGCCGGGCACCGGGGAACGCACTCTTTGCAGGTCCCCTTGGCGTACCAGAGGCAGTAGGCGTGGTGATCCTCGTAGGGCCTCGGGGAAGGGGGAATATCGATCCTCGCGATGACCGAGCCGGATCTCATCGCCTTCCCCCTCGGGGTGATGAGCCCATCACAGAGACCGAAGGTGCCGAGCCCGGCGGCGTAGGCGGCGTGGCGCTCGGACCAGTTGGAGGCGAAGTTGTACTTTTCCGATTTAAATCTCTCCCAGTCGGGGTGGATCATCGGGGAGACCGCCTGGATGCCCGCCTCCTTCAGGGTCTCCACCACGTGCCCCCTCAGTTTGACGTTGAACGCCTCGCCGAAGATCCTCGCCCTCGCCCACCTCTCCGTGGGCATCCTCCGGGGGAGGCGGTGCTCCGCCTTGGTCGCCTGGGTCTGGGGGAGGACCCAGCTGATCACCGTGAGTTCGCCGGGGTCCACCTCGAGTTCCGGGTAGACCGCATTGAACCACTCCACGGGGGTCATGAAGAAGGAGCCGATGTCCTCCTTGTAGAACGGGTAGAGGGGATCAGCGCCGCTGGAGAAGCCCACCAGAGGGTCCGCCCAGGCCCTCTCGCCGGCCTCATCCTGCAGTGAGTTCTCGGGGGACTCGTTGACGTAGCCCCTCACGGCCTCCGTGACCCAGAGGCCCAGGTCTCTTTCTCCGTCGACCATGGTTGGACTGCTGATCATTCGGGGGAGTTTTATAAAAACGGGGTGGGTCGGAGAGGAAAACTCTTTCACGCTTTCGATCAACTTTTTTGATCTGGGAGGATGATGATATGAGGGGACCAGGAACAGGAGACATCATCCTCATACTCCTCTCCTACGGCTACGTCCTCGCGCTGATCGCGGTCTCTGGGCGCCTCGAGGGGGTGCTGAGGCTCTCCCGGGGCTCCTCCAGGAAGTTCCTCCACGCGATGATCGGGAACCTCGTCCTGGTGATACCCTTCTTCCGGTGGCCCCCGGCCCCCGCGCTCATAGCAGCCCCCTTCATCCTGGTCACCGTCCTCGCCTCCCCCTACTCCCCGATCCCCCGGTTCAGGACGCTTCTCGGGGGCCTCGCCGACCTCACCGAGGAGGGGCATCACATGGGGCTCATCCTCTACTCCCTCTCGTTCACCCTCCTGGTGGTGCTCTTCCCGACGCGGCCCGACGTCGTCGCCGCCGGCATCCTCCCCATGGCCTACGGGGACAGCTCAGCCGCATTGGTGGGGCGCCGCATGGGAAAGCGGGAGACCCTGAACGGGAAGACCGTGGAGGGGTCGGCTGCGATGTTCGCGGTGAGCCTCGCGAGCATGCTTCTGGGCCTCGCCTTCATCTCATCATCTCAATCATTCACATTGGCCCAGAGGGTGATACCGTCGTTGGCTGCGGCTCTAGTCTGCACGATGGTTGAGGCTCTGTCTCCCCGGGGCTCGGATAACATCGCTGTGCCGATCCTGGGGGCGCTGACGTTCTTTCTGGCCTCGGGGGGTCTCTGAGCTGGTCTTCGTGGTTGTCGAGGGCATAGACGCCTCGGGGAAGACGACTCAGGCTCTGAGGCTCAGGGATCGGCTCGAGGAGAGAGGATGCACGGTCTACGCGCGTTTCCATCCCGCGGGGGACAACTGGGCGGGGGTCAGGGCGAGGCGCTTCCTCCTCGCGGAGGGGAGGAGCGCTCATTTCGCCGCGGCGATGTTCTACATAGCCGACGTCCTCATGAGCGTCATCAGGACCCCCTGGCGGGGCTGCGACTACGTCGTCTACGTCCGGTACCTAATGGGCACCGCGTATCTCCCCTTCCCCCTCGGGGCCTTCGCCTACCTTTTCTTCGCGACCATCTTGCCGAGGCCCAAGCATACCATATTCTTGGACGTCGATCCCCGGGAGGCTCACAGGCGCGTCGCGCTGCGGGAGTCCGACAGGGAGATGTTCGAGTCCCAGGAGCAACTTGAGAAGATTGGCTCCCGTGCCCGGTCTTTGGCTCGCTCCAACCGCTGGACCTTCATCGGCGGGAAGGGATCCGAGGAGGACATCGGGGAGAGGATCTGGGCGGAGCTCCGCAGAACGTAAAACTGTGTGGGAGGCTCTGGAGCCTATTCCTTCATGGTGAAGAGCAGTGCTCCCGAGATCAGCAGGCAGCCCAGATGGACCGCGAGGGGGGCCCCGAAGCCCCAGGCCTCGTAGAGGAGCCCCCCGAGCCAGGGGGCGGGGATCATCGCGATCCTGGATGCGGCGTCGATCTTCCCGAGGGCTGCCGAGAGGCGCTCCGAGGGGACCTTCTCTGAGATGAGGGCCATCCATGCGGGTACCCAGAAGGAGGGGTCGAGGCCGCTCACGATCTCGAAGAGCAGGAATGCGGGGAAGCTCCTGAAGATTATGAAGCCGAGGAGAGAGATCATCGCCATAACCCACGACGCCATGAGCATGGGCTTCTTCCCCACCCTGTCGGTGAGCTTCCCGATGGGGATGGATGAGAGTCCCCAGGAGAGGTTGAACGCCGTAGACATGAGCCCCAGCTGGAACTCGGTGAACCCGTAGTTGTCCACGAGGGTGCCGAAGAAGAGGCTGAACCCCGTGCCGTACCCGAAGCCCATCACGAGGAGGATGGCGTAGAGGCGCCCGATCCCCTTCTCGGGGACGAGGAAGCCTTTCACCTCCTCCAGGAAGCCGATCTTCTCCTGCTCAACCTCCGGAGGCTTGAGAGTCTCCCTGAGGCGGGCCTTCATGAGGATGAGCCCCAGGCCCTCCCCCACGAGGCAGAGATAGAATATGGGGGAGTACCCCGCGTTGATGGCGATCCAGCCCCCTGCGGAGGCGGTGACCGTGTTCGTGATCATCGAGATGGACATCAGCACGCTGAAGGCCGTCGCCCGGGTGGTGCTGTCCACGGACTCGGAGACCAGGGCGCTCTTCCCCGGGTTTCCCTGCATGAAGAGGCTCGAGAAACCGACGAAAAACGCGAATATGAGGAGGAACTCTATCCTCTGGGAGACCACGAGGGCCAGGATCGCGATGAATCTGCACGCGTAACCTGCGAGGGTGACGGGTTTTCGGCCGATCCTGTCCGCGAGGAATCCCCAGACGATGAGCCCCGCCGCGGTGCTGATGTTGATGATGCTCTGGATCATCCCGAGCCCCACCACGCTCACCCCGGTCTTGAGGATGTAGGGCTGCCAGATGACGTAGAACATCCCGAAGCCGAGCTGGGAGATCAGGGTCTGCACTGCGAAGACCCTCATGTTCCCCTCCAGGGAGAGCCGCCTGCTCCAGGATGAGAGTGTCATCTGAGCGTCTCTTCAGTGGCTCAACTCTCTTAAATACTGGGATGCGGGCGCCCGCGTGTCCCAGTCCGTTTAACCCGTCAAGCCTCGTCTCATCTGTAGGCGACCCTTCCGTCGACGATGGTGATGACCGCCTCCACGTTCTTCAGGTCATCAACGGGAATGGTGAGGGGGTCCCTGTCGACGACGAGGTCCGCGAGCTTTCCCGGCTCGATGCTCCCCTTGATCTCCTCCTCCCAAACGGAATGGGCCCCATCGATGGCGTAGGCCTTGATGGCCTCCATGGGTGTGATCCATTCACCCGCGTAGAGCGCGTCGCCACTGCTCGTCTTCCTGGTCATGAGGTCGTAGATCCCGAGCCAGGGGTTGGGGCTGCAGACGGGGCGGTCGCTGTGGGCCGGGGCGGGGATGCCCCGGTCGATGAGGGTGCGGTAGTGCCACATCCAGCGCATCTGAGCCACCCCCGGTTCGCCCTGTTCTACATTCTAGTTCAACCGTTCTAAAATGTAGGGTTATATCCCCAAGGGGGATATCCATCCCGAGTGAAATACCGATGCAGGAAATAGCTGCAAGGGAGACAATGGGGGCAGGCTCAGGCCAGCTCCAAGTCATCAGGACCACGGACCCAGTCCGGGACCGGCGGAGCATAACCGTCGAGGTTGGAGGCAGACTCGAGAATATCTCCCTCGCGGAGATGGAGTTCTACTGCGACCTGTTCGAGGAGATGTTCGTTGAGCTTGACCGGAGGGGATCCTATAGAATCGACAATTTGGAGGGGCTCCTGGACGAGTTCGACCGCGCCGAGATCGAGCGGCTCAGGCTGCGATACGGCACCCCGAGCCCATTTTAATCATCCCATTATGCACGGATGACCCGTCGGGTCCCGTGCGTGGAAACCGCTTTTAGCCATCAGGCCCCTCCAGAACACGGAACCCCCATGGAGAGATTCGGCGACGTCACCCTGGCCAAGATCCGGGATTCAGCGGATCTGAGAAAGGTTTTACCGTCGAGCCTGACGGGCTCCGAGACAGTCATCGTGAAGCCAAACTGGTTCAGCCCCCACCCCGCCAACTATACCGACGACCATGCCCTCGGGCTCCTCCTCGGGGCCCTGGACGGGAAGGCCATCGTCATCGAAGGTTACACCCTGGAGAAGCACGACGGATCCATGAAGTTCACCGTCGACGGGAGCGATGTGAACTGGAAGTGGGTCATGGAGAACCCGGACTGGGGCTGGGTCAGGGAGGAGGGACGCTGGGAGGAGATCCGGCGCCAGGACGAATGGTTCCTCGAGGAACATGGGCTCAGGGACCTCCTCCGGGAGCACGAAGCCGATTACGTCAACGTCACCGAGGAGATCTGGGCTGGGCGCACGGTGGACCCCGGAGAGGTGAAGGAGCGGGTCGAGGAGAGGTACGGCCCCGTGGGCGAGGAGAAGCTCTATGGCTTTCTCCCCGAGGCCCTGAAGGCCCATGAGGGCGCCCCCCTCGTCAGCCTCGGGAAGGTGAAGGGGATCGGGGGCACTTTCCCCAGCCTCACCCTCAAGAACCTGTTCGGCCTCATCCCCGATCCCCTCAGGTCCTGGTGGCACGGCCCCGGGGACGCCCGCCTCGGGGAGAGCATCGTCGACATCGCGAGGGTCTACGCCTCCTACTTCCGGCTCCACGGGGTCTGCGAGGCGTTCAGGGAGGCGACCGCGATGAGCCCCGAGGGGGAGGTGGAAGTGGAGTGGGGGAGATACGACGTCGTGAGGGATCTGGGCTTCGCATCCCTGGGGGGGAACCTGATGAACCTCGACGCGGTGACATCCGCCATCATGGGGGTGGACCCCTCCAAGGTCTCATACCTGACCCAGGGCGAGGACGCCTTCGGCCCCTACGACAGGGTCCAGGTGGAGAGGGCCAAGACTGCCTCGGGGGAATGGATACCGAAAAGATAGAGAAAGAGGGGATATGCTTCGAGCGGCGGGGGTGAGTCTATCCCCTGCCCCTGCTGTCTATCATTCCGTCGTGACCGTAGCCCATGCCGCCCCGTTGGGAGCTTCCGCCCCCCATGGGTCCGCTTGAGCCCTGCCCCTTCATCCCGTGCGTGCAAGCTTGGCTGTGACGGGAAGAAATGTTTCTCCTCGCTTCGAGTCAATATATATCTGGAAATGACATATATTTATTAACCCCCCTGAAACAATCTCCTTGACCATCATGGCACGAGACCCCGTGTGCGGGATGCACGTCGACGAGGAGCACGCCGCGTTCACCGCGGACGTGGATGGTAAGACCTACTACTTCTGCAGCGAATCCTGTATGCTCACCTTCGTCCAGCCGGAGATGGAGCGCGTAAAGCTGAAGCGGATGGTTATGTTCAGCTCCATCCTCGCGGCCGCCGGGATGATCCTTATGTTCTACAGGGGGCCTCTGCCGTTCTTCTCCAAGCCCATCTGGGCATTCCTCCTCGCGACTCCGGTGCAGTTCATCGCGGGCGGGAAGTATTATCGGGGGGCCTGGCTCGCGGCCAAGGCGAGGAACATGAACATGGACACCCTCATCGTGGTGGGGACCACCACCGCGTGGGCCTACAGCACCTTCGTGGTATTCTTCCCCGGGGTCGCCCCGAGCAACGACCTCTACTTCGACTCCGCCGCGATGATTCTGGCCCTCATCCTGGTGGGTAAGCTCCTGGAGGAGATCGCGAGGGGCAAGGCGTCCGAGGCCGTGAGGCGCCTCCTGGATTTGCAGCCCCCTTTGGCAAGGATACTCCACGAGGACGGCACGGAGGAGGAGGTGCCGGTGGAGGAGGTTATGCCCTTCGACGTGTTGATCATCAAGCCCGGGGAGAAGGTGCCCCTGGACGGAGACATCATCGAGGGGGCTTCCTCGGTGGACGAGAGCATGGTCACCGGGGAGAGCATCCCCGTCTCCAAGAAGGTGGGGGACCAGGCGATCGGGGGCACCGTGAACATGGAGGGGGCGCTCAAGATCGAGGTCACCCGGATCGGGATGAACACCACCCTCCAGCAGATCGTCCAGATGGTGGAGGACGCCCAGCTCAGCAGGGCCCCCATCCAGAGGCTCGCGGACACCATCGCTGGCTACTTCGTCCCAGTCGTCATCGCCATCGGCATCGCCAGCTTCGCGGTCTGGTACTACGCGCTGGGGGCCACATTCGGGTTCGCCCTCACATCCTTCATCTCCGTGGTCATCGTCGCGTGCCCCTGCGCCATGGGCATCGCCACCCCCACCGCAATCCTGGTGGGCTCCGCGAAGGGGGCCGAGAACGGGATCCTCATCAAGGGGGGAGACTACCTCGAGAAGACCCGGGAGCTCCAGGCCATCGCATTCGACAAGACGGGCACCCTCACCAAGGGAGAGATCGCCGTCACAGACGTCTTCGGGAACGACCCCGACGGCCTCCTGAGGCTCGTCGCCTCCCTGGAGAGGCGCTCGGAGCACCCCATCGGGGAGGCCATAGTCAGGGAGGCCCAGGAGAAGGGGCTCGAGATGCCTGAGCCCAAGGATTTCGAGGCCATCGCGGGGAAGGGCGTCAAGGGCACCGTGGACGGGAGGGCCATGATCGTGGGGACCCCGAGGCTCATGGGGGAGATAGGGGCGGAGATGAGCCCCGAGATCAGCGGGAAGGCCGAGGAGTTCTACGACCAGGGGAAGACCCTGGTCTTCGTCTCCGTCGAGGGAACCGTGGTGGGCCTGATAGCGGTGGCCGACGAGCTCAAGGACAACGCCCCCGAGGCCATCGCGAAGCTGAAGAGCATGGGGCTCCAGGTGGTGATGATCACCGGGGACAACGAGCGCACCGCGGAGGCCATCGCCCAGCGCGTCGGGATCGACCGCTACCTCGCCGAGGTGCTCCCCCAGGACAAGGTGAGGGAGGTGAAGAAGCTCCAGGAGGAGGGGCTCGTCGTCGCGATGGTGGGGGACGGGATCAACGATGCGCCTGCCCTCGCCCAGGCGGACGTGGGCATCGCGCTGGGGAGCGGGACGGACGTCGCCGTGGAGACGGGGGGCATCATACTCATCAGGAACGACCTCATGGACGTGGTCACAGCCATCCAGCTCAGCAAGGCCACATACTCCAAGATCAAGCAGAACCTGTTCTGGGCCTTCGGGTACAACGCCGCCCTAATACCTATAGCCGCAGGGGTGCTGATCCCGTGGGGGATCCAGATGCACCCCATATTCGCCTCGGCGGCCATGGCCTCCAGCTCCCTGAGCGTGGTCTCCAACAGCCTCCTCCTCAGGAGGTTCAAGCCGGAGCTGTAGACTATGTCCAAAACATTGACCGTGAAGACGATTCCCATCCTCCGGATGGACTGCCCCACGTGCATCCCCCTCCTGGAGAAGGAGGTGGCGAAGCTCGAGGGAGTCGAGACCGTGCGGGGGGGCTACATGTCCAAGATTCTGAGGGTCACATACGACCCCGGGGTGACCCAGCTCGCCGAGATCGAGGCCGCCGTGGAGAGGGTGGGCTACCGCATCGCCTACAAGAAGTATCCCGGCGCCCTCTCGAGGCTCCGGGGCTTCCTCAAGAAGGAGGCGGAGGTGGAGCTGTCCTCCCTGACGGACTCGGATTTCCCGGGGAAGGTGCTCCACGCCTCGAGGACAGCGGTCGTCCTCTTCTCCTCCCCTACGTGCCCCACGTGCAGGGTCTTCAAGCCCGGGTTCCTGGCGCTAGCAGATAAACTCGGGGGGGAGGCTGATTTTTTCGAGATGGACATCGAGGCCACCGAGACCTGGAGGGACTACGACATCCTGTCCATCCCTCAGGTCATCATCTTCAGGGCGGGGAAGGTCTCCGAGAGGTTCACCGCGATGCCCGTCGCCGCCGAGATCGAGAAGGCCCTGGGAGCCTAGACCGGGCTGCAATCGGTTGTCTGACGCCCCATAAACGATGCTGTAAACCCATCATCGTTGCATGGAATCCATCATCGGGCATGCGGAGTTTTTATCCCGAAAATCGGGGTCTATGCAGCCAGAAGGATGTACGTGATAGGAAGAGTAGAGGTGGAGGAAACCGTCTCCATATTGAGCCTAGAGGAGCCCGAGGTGAGCTTCTCTCTGGAGGAGTTCGAGCGCTACGCCGACCTCTTCGAGGAGATGCTGGAGCGTATGGAGAGGGAGGATGCCGAGGGCGAAGAAAATGAAACATACAGAAACAAGGATGAACTCGGTTGGAGCTACCAGCTCGACGAGTTCGACCTGGCCGAGATAGAGGGCATGAGAGAGCGATACAGCTTGATCCGAGAGGCTTGAAGTATTAGGGCATATTTTTGGTTTATAATCAGCGAGCGTGAAGCCCTCATGCTCACGCACCACATAACCGTCAGCGAAAGAGGGGTATAGGCCTCAGAAGTTTTTCCTAATTATTGGTTCCCAGCAGATCCAGTGCGGATCTCACATAGGTCCTCGCGACGGGCGCCAACGATGAGATATTGACGTACTCGTTAGCCTCGCACGTGTTCCCCCCGGTTGGACCTAGGATCACGGTAGGCACGCCTCCATGGACGGCGATATGGTTGGTGTCCGCGACGCTCCGGCCCAGGACGAAGACGACGTCCAAGCCGGTCTCCTTCTCCAGGTTCCTCTTCAATGTCTGCACTAGAGTGGAGTCCCGGGGCACGACGAAGCTGGTGGGGGCGGGAGTGGGTCGCTCGTCCCATGAGATCTCGTAGGACCCGTCGATGCCGGCGCGTTCTATGGCGGACCTGATCTGTTGGGCCGCGCCCTCTACGGTCTCCCCGGGGAGGATGTGCCTGTCGATGTGGACCTCGGCGAGCTCCGGGACGAGGATCAGTGTGCCGCCCCCCTGGAGCCCGATGACGCAGAGGCTGCCGCCCATCCCGAAGCCCTCGTCGTAGCCGAGGTCGATGACCCCGGGCTCGGAGATGGAGGCCACAGCCTTAGCCGCGTCCACCACGGCGTTCACTCCCCCGCCGTAGGCCGCGTGGACGGTCCTCCCATGGAATGTGATGTGGAAGACGTGGCGTCCCCTCTGGCCGATGGTGATCTCCCCCGGGGAGGAGGGCTCGGGAACCATGCAGTAGTCGCAGCCCTCAAGGAGCCCCGCCTCGATGAGGGCGTGGGCTCCCCTGGACCAGTTCTCCTCGTCGGAGGTAGCGGTGACCAGGAGCCTTCCCCCCAGCTCCACGCCGGACTCGACGAGGGCCTCGACGGCGCCCAGGAGGCACGCCGCGCCCCCTTTCATGTCGTGGGCTCCAACTCCGTAGAGGCGGTCGCCTTTCCGCGTGGGCTTGAATGGCTCTGTCTCCCAGCCCTCGAAGGCGTCGAAGGTGTCCATGTGGAAGTTAAACATGAGAGTGGGGCCATCGACGGGCCCCTCAAGCCAGCCCGCTACGGTGTCCCCTGATTCCTCAACGGGGAGCCGCTTAACGCCCTCCAGCCCCAGAGACCTGAAATGATCGTAGATCCAGCCGGATATCTCGTGCTCGTTGTTCGTCACCGAGGAGATGGAGACCAGAGTCTCAGCGAGCTCGAGGAGCCTCGCCTCGTCGATCAGTTCAAATGGATGGGACATTCAATGCCTCCGACAGACCCAACCCCCTGAATCAGCCATATAAAATGACCCATTCATTGATTCCCGAACTTTCAGATCGAAGTAATCCCATGGATTACCATAATCGATGTTAACACCGTAGCATCATTCATGCGGAGCCCTTATGTGAAATCCACGCTCTGCCAAATTGAAACCGGCATGGATGATAGATGCGACGAACACTCATTCTCCATTGAGCTGAAATCCAAGAACCACATCAAGAACATCACCCTCACCAACAAGATCCAGAACAGGATCCTCATCGAGGGGTCCCTCGGAAAACTCGAGGAGATCACCCACATCGAGGGGCGAGTCTTAGAACTGAAAGGAGCCAACGGCACCCTCAGGCTCGACATCTGCGAAGACGAACTCATGCAACTCCTGAAACCCAAAAAGAAAAAGACCTGACAACGATCCACCGACACGGGCTATCCCTTTCGACGAACTCCCCCAACGCGCGATACGAGTACTCCAGAGAAAAATGGGGGAGAGGGTCAGGTCACCCCAACCTGAACTTCACACGGAACAGTGAACCACCGGAAACCCTTATCCTATGCCACACGGACAAGCCCGAAAACGATAGATACACCCCGACCACCCCATCCTAACATGAAACTCCTCCTCGACGAGATGTACACAGGCCTCAAAGACCACCTCACCGTCCTGGGATGGGAAGTCACAACCGTCAGAGACGCAGGCATAACCGGAAAACAGGACCGCGAAATCGCCGAACACGCCAAGAAACACGGCCTCCTCCTCATAACCCAGGACCAGAAACCCGCAGAACTAGCCGACCTCCTCCACGCCAAGCACATCCTCATAACCACCGCAAGCATAGCAGCCATGGTCGACAAGGAGATCAGAGAGAAATACCCGGAAACCAGATGAACGGACCAGTAATCAATATAGATGACCGTAGACATCTCATCTGAAACCCGAATCAAGAGGATCCAAATGGAGCAACTCATCCACAACGGAGTCATGGTCCCCCTCAGATACAAAGGACGAGGCCTCACCGTCAAGGTAAAAGGCCAGACCATAACCCTCACCGACGAACAAGAGGAACGGGCCATGGCCTGGGCCAAGAAGATCGGAACACCCTACGTCGAGGACCCCGAATTCGCCGCCAACTTCCACAAGGACTTCTCAGAGATCCTCGGAACACCCGTCCTCCCAGGCGACGTCGACTACACAGAGATCCACCAAATAGTCCTCGACGAACGCGAAACCAGGGCCAACATGACCCGGGAGGAGAAGAAAGCCCTCGCAGCCCAGAGGAAGGAGAATCGGGAGGAGAACAAGGAGAAATACGGCTGGGCCACCATCGACGGCGAACGCACCGAGTTAGGCAACTACACCGTGGAGCCCAGCAGCATATTCATGGGCCGGGGACAGCACCCCATGAGAGGCAAATGGAAGGAAGGCCCCAGACACGAGGACATCGAGCTCAACTACTCCTCCGCCCCTCCACCCCTCGGCGACTGGAAAGAGGTCCACTGGGAACCCGAAACCATGTGGATCGCCAGATGGAAAGACAAGCTCAGCGGTAAGATGAAATACGTCTGGCCCCACGACTCCAGCCCCATCAAGCAGAGGAAGGACATCGAGAAATTCGACAAAGCCCTAGAATTCAGGAAACAGATCAAGAAGGTCAAGAATCACATCGCCGAGAACCTGGATGCCGAGGACCCCACCCGGAAGAAGACCGCCACGGTCACATTCCTCATCGACCACTGTAAATTCAGGGTAGGCGACGAGAAAGACGAGGAAGAAGAAGCCGAGACCATAGGCGCCTCCACCCTCCGCCCAGAGCACATCAGCTTCAACGGCGACGGCACAGTCACATTCGACTTCCTCGGGAAAGACTCGGTGCGTCACACCCTATGCATTGAGATCCCCGACCCCGTCACCAACAACCTAAAAGAATTCAGCGTCAACCCAGAGCGTCCCCTGTTCGAGGGAGTAGACTCCAAACGGGTCAGCGACTTCCTCGACGAGGTGATGACCGGCCTCTCCGCCAAAGTATTCAGGACCCACTACGCCACGTCGGCCGTGGAGAAAAAACTCAATAGAACCCACGTCGACCCCGACGCCCCCGAGTACGTCAAGAAACACGCCGCCACCATGGCCAACCTCGAGGCGGCCAAGGTCTGCAACCACAAGCGCACCATACCCAAGACCTGGGAACAATCCCTCCAGAAGAAGAGAGACCGCCTGAAAGACAGGAGAGCCAGAGCCAGAGAGAACGAGAAAAAGATCAAGCAGAAAACCACAGAAACCGAGGAAAAATACCGGGAACGCCTCGACGGCTACCAGCAGAAACTCGAGGAACATCAGACGAACCTAGAGGAGTACAAGAAACAGCTGGAGGAGAATAAGCGACAGGAGAAATCCACGAAGGGCCTGGAGAAACGCATCGCCTCCAAGAAGATGGCCATCCAGACCCAGCGGGAACGCATCAAGAAACTCAAGATTACACACAAGGAACGCATCGAGAAGCTCAAAGTCAGGCTCTCAACCACCAAAGACAGGGACAAGAACGCCATCGAGAAGCTCAAACTCCAGATCACGGCTCAGGCAGAGACTCGAGACTACAACCTCGGCACCTCCATGAAAAGCTACGTCGACCCCCGCATCTACTACAACTGGAGCCGAAAAGTCGACTACGACTGGAGGAAATACTACTCGAAAACCCTCCAGAGTAAGTTCAGCTGGGTCGAGCCCGTGGAACCACCGGCCCCGTAACCACCTCACTCTTAAATCAACATACAACTAGACATAACCAGATTCAATCATGAAGAACCTGGTCAAAAGAAAACTCAAAGCCGGCAAACCCAGCATCGGCACCTGGATCAGCGTCGGCCACCCCGACGTCTCCATGTACCTCGCCGACCTGGGCTTCGACTGGCTCGTCTGCGACATGGAGCACGGCCCCTTCGGCCCCGAGACATACCACTTCATGGTCCAGGCCATGCTCTACAACCGGAAGAACTGCATGCCCATGGCCCGCATACCCTGGAACGACCTCATCTGGGCCAAGAAAGCCATGGACGCAGGCGCCACCGGCCTAGTCATCCCCCGGGTCGAAACCGCCGAGATGGCTCAAGAGACCATCCGCATCATGAAATTCCCCCCCCAGGGCGAGAGAGGCGCAGGCCCCAGACTCGCCGCATTCCACGACCCCGACTATTTCGACACGGTAAACGAGGAATCCCTAGTCGTGGTCATGATCGAGACCCAGAGAGGCCTCGACAACATCGACGAGATATTCGCGGTGGAAGGAGTCGACGCCTGCTTCGTTGGCCCCTCCGACTTCACCCTAGACATGGGAATCCACCGTCAGTACACCCACCCCAGATTCACAGAGGCTCTGGACAAGATAGTAAAAGCCGGAGAGGAGCACGGAGTCGCCCCCGGGATGCACTGCCAGACCACACCCGGCCCCACCAACATCAACAACGCAATCGAGCAGGGCTTTAAATTCTGCGCCATCAGCAGCGACGTGGGATTCCTTCGAGCAGCCGCCACCGACGCCATCAACAGCGTCAAAGGCTGGAAAGCCTCAGAGGTAGACGAGGTAGAGCTCTAGGGTCAGCCGCCTCCCTCACCCCCTTTCCCCTCAACCCACGAGCGCCATTAAATCAGATTATTAAGCCCCGCTCCCCCATCTCCAATTGGCAGACACCCCTATGCTCGACCACATCACCACGGTTATCCGGAGCAGGCAGACAGAGCCCGACGACTCGGCCCACGCAGCCGTGGTCATGCTCCTCACCGAGACCGACGGCACACTCAAGGTCCTGCTGGTGAAGAGGGCGACACGGGAGACTGACCCCTGGTCTGGGCACATGGCCTTCCCCGGGGGAAGACGAGGCCACGGAGACCGCGACCTCATGGCGACCGCCCGCAGGGAGACATGGGAGGAGACGGGGATCGAGCTGAGACAGTGCACAGCCATCGGGAGCCTCGACACACTTCACTCGGCGGTGAGCCCCGACATGTGGATACAGCCCTTCATATTCAGCTGCACAGAGCCCCCGGAGGTGACCCTCAACGAGGAACTCATGGCACACTACTGGGTACCCCTGGAAGACCTGGACCGCTCCCGGGGCAAGACCAGGATAGGCCCCAAAGAATATCCCGCATACCTCGTCGAAGGAGAAGCGATCTGGGGCCTCACATACAGGATGCTCGAGAGATTCATCGGCATACTCGACGGCGAGGGATGACCCTCAACCCTTGAGGAGCCCACCCAGCGCCTCGGCCACATCCCCGGGCAGATCACCCACGGCGACCCCGGCATCCCTGAGGGCCTCAATTTTACCGATGGCAGTACCAGCATCACCCTGGACGATAGCCCCTGCGTGGCCCATGCTCTTCCCGGGGACCGCCGTCCTACCCGCAATATAGGCAGCCACGGGTTTCGTGAACCCGCCCCCGGCGATGAAACCTGCGGCCCTCTCCTCTGCGTCCCCGCCGATCTCCCCGATCAGGGCGACGGCCTCCGTCTCATCGTCCGCCTCGAACCACCGGAGAACATCGATGAAATCTAGGCCCACCACCGGGTCACCCCCCAAACCCACACAGATGGACTGCCCCAGCCCCCGCCTGGAGATGTGGGACGCAATCTCATAGAACAGGGTTCCGCTACGCGACACGATGCCCACATTCCCCCTCCTGAACACCTGCTCAGGCATGATCCCCATCTTCACCTCCCCGGGCTTGATTATCCCGGGGCAGTTAGGCCCTATGATGGTCGTGCCCCTCAGCCGGGCATTAGCCACGATCTCCATGGTGTCCCTCACGGGCACGCCTTCGGTGATCACCACCACGGGGTCAAGACCCGCATCAATGGCCTCCAGAGCGGGATCGAGGACGAACCTAGCTGGAATGAAGAGGATGGAAGCATCAATCTCGTGTCTATCCTGAGCACCCGCAACCGTATCGAAGACAGGCACACCCTCCACCACCATCCCCCCCCTGCCAGGGGTAACCCCCGCGACGACCCTCGACCCGTAATCGAGCATGAGCCTCGTGTGGAAGCTGCCCTGGGTGCCGGTTATCCCCTGGACGAGGACCCTGGTGTCCCCGTCGATGAACCTGACCAAGTTAGACCCCTCCCATAAAGGAGACGACTCTATCAGCCGCCTCCTCCATCGTCTCCAACGTTGGTATCCCCTGGGATTCGAGGAGCCTCCTCCCCTCCTCCTCATTCGTGCCCACGAGCCTGACGACGAGGGGCTTCTCCGTGCCCATCCGGCTCCTCGCCATCACCAGCCCCCTGGCTATATCATCGCAGCGAGTGATGCCCCCCAGAATATTGACAAATACCGCCTTCACCCGGGAGTCCCCCATCACAAAGGAGACTCCGGCCTCGATCATCTCCGCGGAGGCCCCCCCGCCCAGATCCAGGAAGTTAGCCGGGCGCCCCCCGTGGAGAGCCACGGTGTCGAGGGTGGCCATTGTGAGCCCCGCCCCGTTCCCCACGATCCCGATGTCGCCATCCAGCTCCACATAGGTAAGCCCGAGATCACGAGCCTCCCTCTCCCTCGGAGATAGATCGCTAGAGCCCCCCAACCGAAGGGCCTCCACAATATCCGGATGCCGGAAAAGAGCATTATCATCGATATTCAGGCGAGCATCCAAGGCCACGAACCCCTCAGGAGTCAGAGCCAAGGGATTAATCTCAGTGAGTTCCGCATCCATCTCCCAGGCGACACGATACAATCTCTCAATAACCGAAGCTAAAGAGAACATCTCCTTTCCGGAGTAGCCGAGGAGACCGGCGACCCTCCTGCAATGATAATCCCTCAGACCAAACACTGGGTCCACAGCATGCCTCACGATCCTCTCGGGAGTCGTCGAGGCGACCTCCTCGATGTCGACGCCCCCCTCCCTCGAAGCCAACACCATATAAGACCTGCTCCTCCGGTCGACCACAACTCCGAGGTACAGTTCATCCGAAAAATCAAGCTTCTCCTCCACAAGAAGCCTCTTGACCTCGACGCCCCTGATCTCGGTACCCAGAAGCCCCCTAGCGACCATTTCTGCATCATCAGACGAGTCCGCGAACTGTATGCCCCCAGCTTTTCCTCTTCCCCCCACGGGTAGCTGAGCCTTAATCGCAACAGCTCCAAGCCCATTAGCGACCTCCCTTGCCTTAATAGCTGAATCCACGAGCTCGCCTCTCGGGATTCGGATACCATAATCAAGAAAGATCTTTTTCGCCTGATGCTCGAGGAGCTTCACTCAGCAGTCACCCGGCCGACAAGATCAATCGCTCCCCAATTAATAAAACAAAGAGTAGGAAAAAATCTAGGCAAGCATTAGTTTTTGGACCTCGATGAGACGGTCTATATCATCCTCCGTGTTGAAGAAATGGGTCGAGACCCTGATCCCCCCCGACACTTTTCTGATACCTGAGAGCCACTATTATGCTCTCGTCTTTCAGTGCCTGATAGCTATTGATGTCGAGCTCGTGTCTCCCCGTGGTATATGTCACCAGTACCCCCCGCTCCTTGTGCTCTAGGGGGGTGTAAACTTTCAAGCCCAGCTCCCGAAGCCTGTCGATGAGATACCCGCTGATCTTCAAAACTTTCTCTTCCCTGTTCGCGCCCCCCAACTCGTTGAAATACTCCATCGCTGCGTTGAACCCCCAGACGGCACTCTCGGCAACGCATCCCCTGTAGAACTTGTCAGCGGTGGGGTAGAGGGGTTTGTCATAGCT
>JADHWM010000109.1 GCA_016783485.1 Candidatus Bathyarchaeota archaeon | reverse complement strand
TTCGCTGGGAGAAGGGTCAGGGCCGTTAGGGTTGTGGAGGGCCCCTGCGGACGTGCTTAATCATCCTCTCCTCTTTGAACCCGAGCCCGAATGCGCGCGCAGGAGGCGGCCTCGAAGACGATCTCTCAATCCATAGTTTTATCCCTGCGTGTGTTTAGACACGTGTCATGTCAGGTTCCCCTAAAATCGAGCTGCGGAAGGCGAGGCTCGAAGACCGCGAGAAGGCGATCTGGGTCGAGTCCAAGTCCACCCCCAACCTTAGCTACGTGCCGGACGTCTTCGAGACATTCGTCTCCGACGAGGTAGGCGAGTTCAGCGTCGCCGAGGTGGACGGAGAGGTCGTGGGCTGCGGCAAGTTCACGGTGGTTCCCGACGGCTCCGCTTGGCTTGAGACGCTTCGGGTCATCCCGGAGCGCCAGGGTATCGGCGTCGGTAAGCGCTTCTACGAGCGTTGGCTTGAGATGGCCGGGCGTCAGGGGGTGCCGACGATGCGTATGTACACGGGCGTCGGGAACGTGGTGAGCAAGGGGTTGGCCGAGAGGTACGGCCTCCGTCTGGCGGAGACGTTCAGGGGCGCGTCGTTCCCGTGCGAGAATGGCTCTAAGGGAGCTTTGCAGAGATCCTTCAAGCCGGTCACGGACCCGGAGAGGGCGATTAGGCTGCTGATGCCCCTCAGCGAGGGCTGGAGGGGATTCCATGTGGTGAACCGCACATTCTACAAGCTGTCCCCCGCTCTCTGTGGGCACCTCGTCGAGAGGGGGATGGTCTATGAGGATCCGGACAGTGGCAGCGTGATCACGCTCGGTGCACGGTTCCAGCCCGAGAGGATGCTCCATATCGGGGTGTTCGGGGGCGATGCGGAGGCCTGTCTGGGCTTCGCACTTGAGAAGGGGTTGGAGCGGGGGGTGGCGCGTCTCAACTGCGACTTCCCGACATCGGCCACTCATGTGGAGGAGGCCCTGACGGAGCACGGTTTCAGCTTCACGCCCTCGGAGTTCATCTGTATGGAGATCCACCTCGACAGCTGAGAGAAGAGAAACGCGCGCGTGAAGGGGATCTCCTCCGTCCTGAAATTCAGCAATTGACTCCGTTGGTACCGGCCTCTAGGGTCCTGTTGACTAATCCCTAAAACGTATATTGTGGCATCTCCAACCTCATGTCCATGCGGGAGTACGAGGAGAAGCTCAAGGCCATCATCGAGGAGGGAGGCATAGAGGCGGAGCACCTCAGCTTCGACAGGTCATGCCACAGCGTCGCCGAGGCCGCCCTCACGGTGGGCGCGGAGCCCGAGGACTTCGTGAAGAGCATCTGCATGGTGGACCAGAAGGGCCGCGCCATCGTCGCAATCGTGAAGGGCGAGGACCGAGCCAGCACCAGCCGGGTCGCGAAGGCCCTGGGAGTCGAGCGCCCCAGGGTCGCCTCCAGGGAGGAGATGCTGGACCTCACGGGCTTCCCCGTGGGCGGCACCCCGGGCTTCGGCTTCGAAGCCATATTCCTCGTGGACCCCCGGGTGCTTGAGAAGGAGGTCGTCTACCTGGGGGGAGGATCCGACATGGCCCTGGTCAGGATGGGCACCTCGGAGCTCGTGAGGGCCAACGGTGGAAGGGTTGTCAGGGTGAGAAGGTGAACTCTAGAACCCCGTGTGATGGGCTAGACAGGTAGAAGCATGCTGATGAGTGGGACCAGCTGTATTCCGAGGAGGAAGGGTGAGACCCTTCGGAGGAAGATCGCCCAGTCGTAGTTCAGCCTCACGTCCTTGCGTAGCAGGGGGACCGAGACGTAGATCCAGGCGGAGAGGACTGTCACCGCGAGGACGGGCACCGCTATGCTGAGGCCCATCTGGGCGTAGCCTATCACGCTGGCGATGCCCATGCCGACCAGGGTGGCGAAGTAGAGACGGACCGTGGTGTCGGCCCCCCACACGACGGCTACCGTCTTGACGCCCATGGCCCTGTCGCCGTGTATGTCCCTCAGGTCGACTATCGGGTTGACGCCGAGAGCCAGTACTGTGTGCATCGCTATCAAGACCATGATCTGGTTGTTGAATACCCCCACCGTGTAGGCCCCGGACAGGTCGGCGAGGATGACGCCCATGGCGATGGTGAGCTGCTTCATGATGAACCTCGTCTTTAGGCGCACAGGGTCCGTTGAGTACAGGTAGCCCAGGGCCAGATACGCGAAGTGGATAGCGAAGACCTGCACGTTTATCGAGTACGCGATGAGGAGACCCGCTGCAGAGACCAGGACGATGAACGCCTTGAGCTCCCCGTCGGTCACTTGGCCGCTCCCGATGGGCCTGTTCCCGGGGAACTGGCTTCCCACCTCCATGTTCTTCCTGTCGTCCTCGATGTCCATTAGGTCGTTGTAGAAGTAGACCCCGTACCCTACCAGGGTCACCGCGGATATGACCCTGATGAGGTCGAAGGCCGAGAAGGTCGAGGCGCTGATGGAGGAGATCAGGAACGAGATGATTGCCGGCCATGTGTAGACGATGACGACGATGGACCTCGACTTCAGGCAGAGCAACAGTTTTCCTGATAAACCCTCGGACATTATTTTCACCTTTTGCATGCATTCTTGCTTGACTATCTTACTTTTTCGGGAAAACTACTATCCTCAGCCTACATTAAATGTATTTCGACTCCCTGTTTACGATAGATATGATAAATCGATGATTTTGGGGGTGAATCTGCGCGCGCTTTACGGTGGGTAGAGTTCTAACCCACTTTTCGTTTTTTAACGAGGGACAAAAGTTCCTTCGCGATGGTACTGCTTTCGCTTAACCTGTATTCTTCACGTTCATATCCAAGGGTGTCACGCATGATCTTGGCGGCCGTGTCGGTCAACACCAGTGTTCCATCTGGCCTTATTTCCTGTATTCCATCGAATTTCGCGCCGTCTTCGTTGATCCTGACAGCATCCTCAAGTGTCAATCCTTCGGGTATAACAACGTCCACAGCGTCATATGATAGCCGGACGGGGTATCCTCCAGGCAGCCCTTTGGGTCCAGATGCATGTAATAGCTCCTTCTTATCAAAATATATGGCTAGGACGTTCCTGAGGAAGCTCGATGCTGTTGCCTGCTGAGGCGGAGGACCGCTCCACCCTGTCGCGCCGGTTCCCCTGCTTCGCGCCTTCATCACTAGCTCAGAAAGCTTATCCTGGGGGAACATGTCCGTCACATCATTATTGTCGGCGTATATCCTGATCCAGTAAGGGGCTTTCATTCCCGTTGTGACGACCGAGTGATGGCCTACGAGGGATACGCTGACGGATCTCAACGGGATGCGGAGTTTCTCTGCTACCACCATCCTGATGGGGGGGACGAGGAGCGATGTGTTGCCTCCTCCTATGGTGGGGGCTAGGCCGACCTTGCCCAGTATGGGGTTGACTCCGTCGGGGAATGAGCAGTTGACGACCCGGGTGTCGATGCCGGATTTTTCTATCGCCTGCATGAGGCTGTGAGTCAGCGATAGGTGCATGGGGACCCAGGGACCGGAGCCGGCCTCGGCTAGTTTCTTGTATGTCTCGGTGGGTAGGGTGTGTCTCACCCACCAGGACATCAGGGTCGTCACGTTGCATATTATGTCAGGCTTCAGATCTCGTAGGGTCTCTGATGTCCTGTCGATGTCGTACAGGTTGATGGGGGTGAAGCTGGTGTCCGGGTAGAAGCCCTGCTGGGATGCCCCGAATATGGCGTCCCTCGTCTTAATCAATCCGATCTCTTTGTCGATGTCTGCGGTCATGATCGTGCTGATGCCGGGAACTCTTGTCAGGAACTGAAGGATATGGAATCCCAGATCACCTAGACCAATAATTAAAATGCTGCCTGCCATTTCACGACGATCCTTAACTCGATCACGTTTTTACTTTCTCTATTATATCTAATTTTTCTGTTTGCGCGCGCGTAGAATATCTCAAGCATATCCCTGAACCCCACATGCACCTCACACATGGCCGACTCCTTCACCTGCCGTCGATGTGGATACATCGTCAGAGCTGAACTCTACTGGGAGAAGAACGGTCTCAGGTACTGAGGTTTGAAGAAGCTGAAGCTATGTCCTGCGTGTACTTCATGATGCGTCGCGAAGGTGAGTCTCAGAAGTTAAGGGATACTCCTAGACCTCTGGAGGTTCTCAAGTATCTCCTCGAACTCCTCCCTCGAGATCTCACCTCTGGCATACCTTCCACGCGCTGACTCAGGAGGGGTCTCCCTAAGCCTTCGACGGTATCCCGGGCGAGGCCCCCACCAGAAGAACCACCCACAGCCAAGGATCAAGACCAGCCAGAACCATGACCCCATACCGGTTCCCCACCACATCATCAAATTAACCACTGTAAAGCCCTTGGAACGGTGGAACATATACCTTAGCGAGAATGATTCACCCACCGCGCGCCCGATGGACTAACAAGCCCAGCCCGAAAAAAGATGTTACGAATCCGGGAAGCAGTTCACCCCACCATAACCACTTTTATTACCGTAGATCCATGTGAAGATTCAACAAAGAATGCCCATATCCGTTAATTTCATCTGAACATACCCAGACACCCCCCCACACGATACAGAAAAATAGGAAATTCCACATAATTCTACGAAAAAATAACCCAACTAAGCGGATCCAGGACCCCTTTCGGTGAAAGGAAGCTGAAAACACCTCCCCGAAAAAAGGGGGAGAGGGGGGGGGTCAAACATCAAACTGTGAAAACCAAACCATCCAACAAACGGAACCCGAAAACGCCCCCGATCACCATCGATTCATACCAAAAGGGGCACAAATGCACGCCCAAAAACACCCCCCAAGCAAACGAGACACGGAACAGTGAACCCCATCGACCCCGACCCACCCCCTTCACACGGGCACATGAAAAACCTGAAAACCGCTATAAGCGACCACAATTATAAGATGGCGGGCCCGGTGGTATCTGAACCATTATGGGTTCAGAACCTATACTGTAAATGCTGAGAAATGGTTTTTTTAACCCATATGTGGGTCGGAAGATCAAATGGATCACCCATATTGAGGGGGGGCTTTTCCATGTGCACCTGTGGTTCCAGGATAGTCAGCTGCTTTGTCACATTTTCTCCTTCGCGCGCAAATAAATATTGAGGCAGGTTAGTAGCCCGGGCGAGATTTACCTAAAATTTTAGGCAAAGAAGATTTGTTATAATGTGTTAGGAGCGGGAGAAAAACCCATGTTTACTAGTATAAACAACTCTTGTAACAGTCATTTACTTGTTTATTGAAGAAATTCAATAAACTGAAATCAAATTATCAAGATCACAGCATCAAACTTCATTAAATTGAGTTAACTAATCTCTGAAAACGATACCTTTTCTCACGCCTACCACGATGATCAACCTCAATGTCCTCACATTTAACACGAGGTACGTGTTTAGCTCAGATTAAAATAAGCGAGATTTATTTATATTCTATCTAGTTTTTGCTAAATAAATCATGAAAATGTTAAAATAAGCACTGTTTAGAATTTAATTTGACTTATATGCGTAACGAGCTAAACACG
>JADHWM010000030.1 GCA_016783485.1 Candidatus Bathyarchaeota archaeon | reverse complement strand
AGCTCCACCATCTCCCGGATCCTCCTGATCTCCTCGTCGAGGCCTCCGATGTCCTCGTAGGTGGTCCTGCTGGGGATCTCCAGCTCGGGCACGGGCTCGCTGAGGATGGTGATCTCCGTGGTCGGTGAGATCTTCACTATGCCGCTGGGCCTCGTGTTCACCACTAGGAAGGGCACCGAGTGGCCCAGCATCATGATGAGAAGAGTGTCCCCCCGAGCGGCGGGCCTGTCGATGAGACGATCCTTCACGAACCTGATAAAGTCGCTGTCGACGCTGATCCTGATGTCCACAGGGGCCAGCTTGATGGACGTGGCGTACTCGGCGTCCGCCTTCTCCACTGAGACGATCTCGTTGATGGCGGCACCGCTGTTCTTCCTGATGAAGCCGTCGATCCTGAGGAGGCTGAGACCCTGGTCCTCTGGGTAGGCGGGCCAGGCCTTCGCAGCGGTCTCCTTCTTGCCGACGATTTTTATTACGTCCCCTACAGTGACGCCCAGGTTCTTCATCGTCTCGGAGTCGATCCTCGCGATGCTCCTCCCGACGTCCCTCTGCTGTTTCGCTTCGGCTACCTTCAGTTGAATGGCGCTCAAGGTGGATCCACCTGAAATATAATCTTAAAACATTGGGATTTTGGGTTTAATAAACGTTAGTTTGTTGGAGGCTCCCTTTGAGGGGTTAAACTCAGATTAACCCGCAGTTTTCCGCTAGTTTTCTGGCGGATGTCAGGGTCAAATTCACTTTATTCAGGATAGTGTATCGTTCAGGCCTGATGGACCCAGCCTTGACGAGGGCCTCGACCAGTATCCCCCCGTCGATTCCCAGCTCCTCCGCAGTGGTTGGCGCCCCGATAGTCTTCAAGCTGTCCCGAATCTTTTCCCAGTCGAGGCCGTGGAGCTTCGCCATCATGATCGTTCCCACGCCGCACTGCTCCCCGTGGAGGGCCGCCCCGGGCGCGATCGTATCCAGGGCGTGGCTGACGAGGTGGGCTGAGCCGCTGCACGGCCTGCTGCTCCCTGCGATGCTCATGGAAACGCCGCAGCTCACCAGGGCCTCCAACAGCGTCCTGTAACCCTCTTCGATCCGGTCCCGGATCTTCTCCGCGTTCCTCATGATGAGGCTCGAACCCATGAGGGCGAGGCTCCCGGCGTACTCCCCGTAATAATCGTTTTTCTCCTCGTGGGCCAGCCTCCAGTCCCTGACCGAGACGGCCTTGGAGATGACGTCGCCGCAGCCGCTGGCCGTGAATCTGAAGGGGGATTCTGAGATGATCTGGGAGTCCGCCAGCACGGCGATCGGGGGGTTGGCCTTCATGGAGTAGGGTCTACCCAGCCCCTTCACGGAGGCCAGGTTGCTCGCGATGCCGTCGTGGGACGCGGTCGTGGGGACGCTTATGAAGAACGCCCCGCTCTTCCCCGCGCTGAGCTTGGCGACATCGATGGTCCTCCCTCCCCCGACGCCGATGACCGTGTCCGCTTCGATGGATTCCGCTTTCTCGCTGATGCGCTTCACGGTCTCAAGATCCGCTTCGGTGCAAAGCTCCAATTCGGGCTTTAGACCCAAGTCTCTCATGTACTCCTCGGCCTGAGAACCGGCGATATCGATGGTCTTGTGCCCAGTGACTATGAGCGGCCGCTTCAACCCCAGTTCTAGGAAGACCTCGCCCAGGGACCCGAGAACGCCCCACCCCACGAGAACCACGCGGGGGAGGTCGATGCGGTGGACGCTATTCAAAGCGGCATCAACTTCCTAAAGCATGTCTGGTCCACAGCAATAAGGGTTTTTTCACACCAGAAAATGCCCTGTAAAAAGGGAAAGCAGGAATGAATGGTGAAATATCTGACAAAGAAACGTTTTTAAATTAGACCTTTTCCAAATAACTTGGTTTTCCTTCTCAGGATTACTCTCATTTACTATCGAACTGAGGTATAGAAAATGAAAAACACTCTAGGTGAGTATAAGGGAACGACAACGGTGGCCGCAGTCTGCAAGGACGGGGTCATCCTCGGAACAGACACCAGGGCGACCATGGGCAACTACGTCGCGAGCAAGAACGCGAAGAAGGTCTACAAGATCACCGACAACCTCGCGATGACCATCGCCGGGGGAGTCGCTGTGGCCCAGCGGATAGTGGAGACCCTGAAGATCAACGCGAGGCTATTCCAGCTCGAGAGGGGCAGGCCGATGCCCGTCGCCTCGGCGGCGAGGCTGGTCTCGAACATCCTCTTCTCGAACCGCTCAGTGGGGATGCCTCTGCCCCTTCAGGCTTTAATTGGGGGATATGACAACACGGGTCCCCATGTCTTCAATCTGGATCCCTTCGGGAGCCTCATTGAGGAAAAGGTCGTTTCCACCGGCTCGGGTTCTCCCTTCGCTTACGGCGTCCTCGAGGACCGGTATATGGAGGGGAGCACCGTGGATGAGATGCTTCCCGTGGTCGTGAGCGCCGTCGACTCCGCCATGAAGAGGGATACCGCCAGCGGCGACAGTTTCGACATCGCCGTCGTGGACCAAGACGGGTTCAGGGAGCTCACCGAGGAGGAGAAGATAGCGCTCCTCAACTAACGAGATAGATCCTAATGGACACCAGCCAGAACCTTTCGTACGAAGAGATCAGGAACACGATACTCAACAATGTTCCCAGCGAGATAGGGATAACCAGGATAGAGTTCGAGGGCCCCCGCCTAGCTCTCTACGCCCAGAAACCCGAGATCCTCGTCGAGCAGAGCCACATCGTCGCGGACATCGCAGGGAAGATCAAAAAGCGAATCGTCATCCGCTCCGACCCATCCGTGAGGATGGGGGAGCTCGATGCGGAGAAGGTCGTGAAAGAGATCCTCGAGGAGGCTGGCTTAGTCCAAAGTTATTTCGACCCCACCCTTGGTGAGGTCATTTTGGAGGTCGAGAACCCCGGGATCGCGATAGGTAAGGGAGGAGCGAATCTCCTTGAGATCGTCAAGAAGACCCGGTGGAACCCCAACGTGGTGCGGAGTCCTCCCATTCCCAGCCTAACCATCAAGCAGATCCGGGGATACCTCTACTCCAAAAGCAAGGAGAGGGAGAAATTTCTCCGGGAGGCCGGGGAGTCCATATTTAGGCCCCTCTACGACAGGACCAGTGACATAAGGGTTAGTTTCCTAGGGGGCACCCGGCAGGTGGGGAGATCGGCAGTGCTCGTGAGGAGCAGGGAGAGCGCTGTCCTCTTGGATTGTGGAATCAATCCGGGCACCAGTAGGGCAGTCGATGCCTATCCCCGCTTCGACACGGGGGAGTTCAACGTGAGCGGGCTGGACGCCGTTGTAATCACCCATGCTCACCTGGATCACTGCGGGTTCCTCCCCTATCTCTACAAGTATGGCTATGATGGCCCCGTCTACTGCTCGGCCCCCACGGCTAGCCTCATGACCCTACTCCAAGGAGACTATCTGGACGTGATGTCCAAGGAGGGGCGGTTCCCGCCATACGGGGCTGAGGACATCCGTGAGGTCATAATCCACACCATCCCCCTCAGCTGGGGGGAGGTCACCGACATAGCACCCGACATCCGCCTCACACTGCATAATGCGGGGCATATCCTGGGTTCCTCCATGGCCCACCTCCATATCGGGAAGGGGCTCCACAACGTCGTCTACACAGGCGACTTCAAGTATGGATACACTACCCTGCTGGCATCGGCCATCTCCAATTTCCCAAGGGTCGAGACCCTCATCATGGAGAGCACCTATGGGGCCCCAGACAATGTCACGGCGCCCCGTTCCGAGACCGACGCCGAGTTCGTCGAGTATACTAACCACATCCTGAGCAAGGGGAAGATGATCATTCCCGTCCCCGCCGTGGGGAGGGCTCAGGAGATCCTGATGGTCATCAACAAGTACATGGAGGACGGCAGCCTCACCGAGGTCCCCGTCTACATCGAGGGGATGATCTCCGAGGCCACCGGGATCCACACGGCCTACCCCGACTACCTCTCTTCGGAGATGAGGGATCAGATCCTGAGTGAGGGAGTCAACCCCTTCGAGTCTGACTACTTCACCGTAGTGAAGCAGCATGACCTAAGGGACGAGATCGTCGAGGGAGGTCCATGCATCATCATGGCCACAGCGGGAATGATGGAGGGGGGACCCGTCATGGAGTACTTCAAGCGGCTCGCCCCTGACCCGGAGAACGGGCTTCTCTTCGTGAGCTACCAGGTCGCCGGGACCACCGGGAACAGGATCCAGGGGGGGATGCAGAGCATCCAGACCTATAACAGGGATGGCAAGATGTCAATCACCAATATTGGGCTCACCACCCACACCATCCAGGGATTCTCGGGGCACAGCGACAGGAAGCAGCTCGTGGGCTACGTGAGGCAGATGAGGCCCACTCCCAGGAGAGTCTTCATGGTCCACGGCGAGGAGTCCAAATGCCAGAACATGGCGAGAACCATCTCGAGGTTCAGAGGCATCAGGGCTCACTCGCCCGACTTGTTGGAAACCTTCCGTCTAGCCTAGAAAGGATAGTTTACGCCCGCCAGATCTTCACGGTCTTCGGCGTGAGGATAACTCTCTCCTCGCCGAGGCGGGCGATGTCCCCGCTGATGAGGGCGGCGTACTCGTTGAGCTCGTTTATCGCTCTCTTCACGTCCTCGATATTGTGTTTCGCCAGGGGGGAGACGTTGGTGATGACGATGTTCCCAGCCCTCACCTCAGACTTAATAATGTCGACATCCTCATACGATTTCAGCGGTATAGCCTTGACATATTTCTCGCTGGGGGGCTCCACGGCTTCTTCGTTTCTGCCAATGATCTTGTCGATGACGCCTCTCATAATTGATTCATCCCGTCGCATCCGCCTGAAGGGTACTCTGGGGTTACTACAGTTTTAGTCTTCACATCTGCTTATTAGGCTTTTCAATGAGATGATGATCGTGGCCGAAGAAAAAGGACCGAGATTGCTGAAGCGGAAAGTGCTAGGAAGGAAGGATGTGAGGAGTCTGAAGGAGGAAGCAGGGAGCCTCCTCGGGTCTGTGGACACCAAAGCGGTGAGCCAAGCTACATTGGAGGACGGCTCCACGGTCTACATTTTCTTCAAAGAGGCGATCCTCGCCAGGAAGAAAGACATCCTCTTCCCCACCCTCATCAACTCTGCGATTGATGACCTCCCCTCAGCCCTCGTTGACATGGGAGCAATACCCTACGTATGCAACGGGGCGGATGTCATGGCCCCAGGGATCATGGAGATCGAGGGCGAGTTGGAGAAGGACGGACTCCTCGTGATTAGGGACGTCAAGCACAGGAAGGCCCTAGGAATTGGCGTAGCCCTCTATTCTTCTGAAGAGATGAAGGGACTCAAGAAAGGGAAGGCAATATTGAACCTCCATTATGTCGGGGACAAGATCTGGGCTTCGATTAACTAAGGGAACAAGAGCCTCGATAAATCAAGGAATGTAATAGATCGCGAGGAACACCGCGAATAACACGAAAATCAGGGTAAAAGCGATCATCGAGATGTAGAATATCTTCCAGTAGAACCCGTATTTCTCGACACCCTTCCTGTAATTTTCAATATATTCATCGATAATTTTCCAGAATTTATCAGATATAGTCTCAGTCATCGCTCAGATAACCTGATTCGCTTGAGTTCTCTGTCATAACTCATCTTAACATTTACTCTAAAGATGTGAATTGAAATTTAATGTAAACGGATCGTGAGGGCTTCTAGGAGGGAGATAAATGGCTTCCCAGAAGGGTCTCGAGGACCCCCATGACCTCCTCCAAAACCGCGTCCATCGGCCTAGCAGCATCAATCTCATAGAGGGAAACCTCAGGCTCCAGGATCGAGAAGAAAGCCTTGTAGAACCTCTCACAGTTGCCAAGGACGTCGACGCTCCCGGTCCTGAGCTCCTCCTTTAACTCCTCCCGGGAGTCCTGCCGCCTCATCGACTCCTCCACGGGTATTCTGAAGAAGAGGTAGGCGTCGGGCTTCACGAGGGTCCCCACAGCCTTGTTCACGATGTAGCTGGGGAAATGCATGAAGAGGCTTGGGTTGCTGCTCGCCACGAAGTTGGCGAAGCCGAAGGCGAGGCTGCTCGCATAGTTCCTGTCCATTATGACGTGTTTACCCTCGTTCCTCAGCCTATCGGCCTCTACGCCCCGGGTATAATACTGGGTGAGGAACCATGTCTCTGTCCCGATGGAGGCCCTGTCCGCGACTTCGAAACCCCTCGAGGCCGCCATCTCGCTGACCTCTGGCATCAGGACGGTGTTCTCCAGCCTTTTGACCGCCTCCCGGGCGATGGTGGATTTCCCGCATCCGGGAAGCCCCTCGAAAACGATGATCAATCCGGTCAATGATGGGTCCTCCAACGAGATATGGCGGATTTCTTTATAGAACTGCTGCTGTTAGACACAGGAATGCTCGGGATGCCCCGTTTCCCGGGCTCCCTCATAAAACTTATCTAATGACAGACGATTCATGTGGAGAACCGGTGAACACGATGGGTATGCTGGACGACATTAAGATCCTTGATTTCAGCCACGTCTACTTCGGTCCATACTCCACCCTCATCCTCGCGGACATGGGGGCAGATGTCATCAAGATCGAGCCCCCCTGGGGAGAGGTCGCGAGGCTCTACCCGCCCCTCTTTGGGGGGATGAGCAGCGTCTTCCTCTACTTCAACAGGAACAAGAGGGGGATGACCCTCAACCTCAAGGAGCCCAAGGCGAAGGAGATCGCCCTGGAACTCGCCGAGAGATGCGACATCGTAGTGGAGAACTTCAAGAGGGGGACCATGGACAAGCTCGGGCTAGGGTACGAGGACATCAAGAAGGTGAAGCCAGACATCATCTACGCCTCCCTCAGTGGATTCGGGCTCG
Organism: Candidatus Bathyarchaeota archaeon; assembly: GCA_016783485.1. Taxonomy (GTDB): domain Archaea; phylum Thermoproteota; class Bathyarchaeia; order TCS64; family TCS64. Next base: position 16,547 of record JADHWM010000030.1, on the reverse strand, counting down.
ACGGCCCCTATAGCGACAGGACGAGTTTCGCCCCCATCGCCTCGGCCATGTCTGGGTGGTTCCGCCTCAACGGCGACCTCGAGGACCCCGAAGGGCACCCTGTCAGGGCGGCGGAGTGGCACGGAGACCTCGACCCAGCCCTATTCGGGACCATAGCGATCCTGGGGGCCATCCGCCACCACGACCGGACCGGGGAGGGTCAGGTTGTCGACGTCTCCCAGCTGGACAGCATGATCGCCCAGACCGGAGTCTCCGTCACCCGGTACACCATGAGCGGTGAGTTCCCCTGGCAGGCCCGCAAAAAGTACATGGGCCTCAGCACATTCGGGATGTTCAAAGCTGTTGACGGCTACGTCTACATCGCCGCCGACCCTTACATGGTCCCCCGGCTCGTAAAGGGAATGGGAGTGGAGAAGCTGGAGAAGACCGAGGAGCTCGAGGAGTGGTGCTCCACCCGGAATGTGATGGACATCGTCGACGCCCTCGCAGTCCAGTCCGTCCCCGTCGCCCCTGTCTACAGGATCGACCAGATGCTCGAGGACCCCCACGTCAAGGCGAGGGGGATCATAACCGAGGTGGAGCATCCCACCGCGGGGAAGGTTAGGAGCCCGGGGTTCCCGGTGAAACTGAGCAAGAGCCCCGCCACAGTCCGGTTTCCAGCGCCCCAGCTAGGGGAGCATAACGAGGAGGTCCTTACAGAGCTCCTCGGTTACACGAAGAAGCAGGTAGCTGAGTTCAAGAAGGCCGGGGTCTTGGGCTGAGCCCCTAAACCATTTTAAAACCCTCAGCCTCAGTTTATCCGGGTTTCCATGGCTGAGTTCTCCGAGCGGCGTGAGCAGATGGTCCAGAGATACCTCAGGGCGGGGTACATCAAATCGGACTCGATGGTTGAGGCGGTGAGGCGGGTCCCCCGGGAGGAGTTCATGGATTCCGCCTACGTCGATTACGCCTATGCGGACCAGCCGTTCCCCATCCCCGGGGACGGGAAACAGACCATCTCCGCCCCATACATGTACCCCATATTCTACGAGCCCCTCAACCTCATCGAGGGGAACCGGGTGCTCGAAGTGGGAGCCGGCTCGGGATACGGAGCTGCCTTAGCCAGGGAGCTCGTGGGTTCGACCGGCTTGGTTGTCTCAATTGAGATCAACGAGACCACCTTCGGTTTCGCAAGGGAGAACCTGGACGGGACTGGATACCGCGACGTGGTGCTGGTTCACGGAGACGGTTCATTGGGATATCCCGAGGAGGCTCCATATGACGCAATTTGCGTTACCGCGGCCTGCCCGGTGATCCCCCGGCCCCTCATCGAGCAGCTGGGGGCCCCTGGTAAACTCATGGCCCCGGTGGGGGGATCATACAGCATCTATGGGCAAGATTTAGTTCTCTTGGAGAAAGACGCCGATGGAGAGATCGGGGAGCAGATTTTGATGAAGGTCTCATACGTGCCATTGACAGGGGAATACGGCTACGGAGGGAGGCCTAGAGGTTGAAACCAGTTAAAAGTACATGTGTACTCTCCTACGGTGAGGCATGATGAAGGCTGGCGTGATCTCGAGGCCCGACGACCGCGAAGCCTTGGACCTTGCGCGGGACATTGCCAAGTATCTCGTGGAGAGGGGGGTCGACGTGCAGGTGGAGACAGAGACCGCGCTCGGGATGGATAACCCGGGTGGGAACATGGACCTCGGGGAGATGACCCCCGACTTCATGGTCACAGTGGGAGGGGACGGCACAATATTGAGGACGGCGATGCAGATGCAGGAGCCAGGCACCCCCATCCTCGGGGTTAACAAGGGCAGCCGGGGCTTCCTCACCGAGGTCGATCCAAAGCACGTTAACGATGCGTTAGACCGGGTGCTCAATGACGATTATAGGATTGAGAGATGTATCAAGCTCTCTTCGAGGCATCTGGAGACAGGGAAGGTCTTCCCTGACAGCCTCAACGAGGTGCTCCTTGCGTCATCGATGCCTTCGAAGGCGATAGACGTCCGCATAAAGGCCAACGGTGAACCTCTGATAGACATCCAATCCGATGGGGTCATGGCCTCGACGCCGGTGGGATCCACCGCCTACAACCTCTCAGCCGGGGGTTCCATCCTCCATCCAGAGCTCAAAAACGTCATCCTCACTGCCATCAGCCCCTACAGCTACTTCAGGAGCATCGTCATCCCGGACAATAGCATCGTCACGATGGAGCTCCTGAAGCCTAAAGCCGAGGGGATGGTTATCATCGACGGGAGAGACTATACCGCCACGAAACTTCCCACGACTATAGAGGTCCGGGTCAGCGAGCACAAGGCTAGGTTCATCAGGTTCAGGTCCTTCTACGAGAGGCTTGAGAGGCGCCTCGTCTTCAGGCAGTTCAAGTGAAGAACTACACGACTCGAGGGGATATCCACAGAGGGTTGAGAGATTGTCCGGCAGAGGTGGCGAAGCGGAAGTCTTGGTCCTCGACACATCGGCGTTCATCTCCGGATACGGGGCCCCTGGAAGCGGTGAGGCTCTATACACGGTGCCCGCTGTGAAGGGGGAGGTCAGGGAGGGCGGGCTCCAGAGACTCCGCCTCGAGAACGCGGAGAGGACGGGGGTATTGACGGTCCTTGAACCAGGGGAGAAGTACCGAAAAGAGGTTCAACGGGTCCTCGCCGAGATGGGGGAGACAAGAGTCCTATCGGAGGCCGACACCCAGATCCTCTCGCTGGGGCTCCAGCTGAAAACCGAGGGGAAGAATACGGCCATCGTTTCCGATGACTACGCCGTCCAGAACGTCGCTGACAGGCTGGGGCTGGGCATCAAGAGCCTCGTGACCCGGGGTATCAAGAAGAGGTACAGATGGACCACCTACTGCCCGGGTTGCAGACGGACATACCAAGACCCTCCCAGGGACGGAGTCTGCCAGATTTGCGGGACCAAGCTCAAGCGGAGACCCTCCACCGAGCGGGAGATCGCATAGGCCACAGGATTCGGCTTATCCGGAGCGTGTTATGAACGTGCCCTGACCTTCACGGCTCACGACCTCTCCGTCCTCGAGAACCATCTCGCCCCTGACTATGGCATCCGTAGCCACCCCCTGGGTCTCGTATCCCTCGTAGGGGGTCCACCCGCATGCCGTGACGAGATCCTCACTCCTTATCGTCCATCTCTTCTTGAGGTCGATAATAGTCAAGTCGCCATCCGAGCCCACGAGGAACGACCCCTTACGTGGATAGATTCCGTATATCCTCGCGGGGTTCTCCGATGTCGTCGCAGCGAGCCTCTCCAAGCTAAGTCTCCCCTCGTTCACCCCGGTGAGGAGAAGGGGGAGGAACGTCTCGAGGCCGGGGATCCCGTTGGGAGCAGCCATCATATCCTCGAGGCCTGCCTCCTTGGACTCCCTGGAGTAGGGAGCATGGTCCGTGGCGATGGTGTCGATGAGCCCGGCTTCGAGGAGGGTCCACAGTCTAGCGGATGTCTCTTTGCTCCTGGGAGGCGGCGCAAACTTGGCCCAAGGCCCACGCTCCCGGACATCGTCCTCCGAGAGGTAGAGGTACTGGGGGCACGTCTCCACCCCGACTTTTACTCCCCGGAGCCTCGCGTTCCTGGCGTTCATGACGGTCTCCGGGAGGCTCGTGTGGACTATCAGGCCCCTGCAGCCCGTGGCCTCGAGGTAGCGGATGATCCTCTCCCCGCACTCCGCCTCGGCGATGGGGGGCCTGATCTCGAGCTGGGTGGCGAAGTCCTTCCTCCCCTCCTCCTCTAGCTTCCTCTGGTTGTCTCTAAGGATCTTGTCGTTCTCGGCGTGGATCAACGCGAGGCCCCCGAACCCGGCGATCTCCCTGAATCTATCGATGATCTCCCCGTCGAAGGTCTGGGGCCAGCTGGGACCCGCGCTGGAGACGAAGAACTTGACTCCCGTCGTGCCGAGTTTCCAGATCTCCGTGAGGTTCCCCTCGGGGTAGCCAGATGCGCAGCCGGCGTGGATGCAGAAGTCGACGTGAGCCGTGGCCTCGTACATGTCTCGCTTCTGCTCCACCTCCGTGGGGTTGAAGCCCCCTATCTGGGTGCCCGGCATCTCCAATATGGATGTGAAGCCCCCCTTCGCGGCGGCCCGGGTCCCCGAGGCTGAGTCTTCCGGCGGGAGGGTGGTATGGCTGTGACCGTCGATGAGACCCGGGAGGACCACTTTGCCGCCCACGTCGATGACCCTGTCACCCTTCGGGAGGTGGGGGGTTTTCCCAATTGCGACAATAACCCCGTTGTTGATGGCGACGCCCCCTTCTATTATCCCGGACGAGGAGACGAGTTTCCCGTTCTTAACCACGAGATCAACGGTCAATCTGCTCACGCTAAAGAGTATTAACGGATTCTATTTAAGAAAGGAAGGATCGATTCCGAGGGCTCAGAAAGATTTTTGTATCGATCTGTGCAGGATGGATCGGTGAACGGTTCTGACGGTCGACCTCATCATCAGGGACGGTAGAGTTTACACGCCGGGAGGATTCTTCGAGGGGAACATCATCGTCGACGGGGGCAAGATCCAGTCCCTTACCCATGGAGCCTTGCAGCCCGATGCGTCTCGGGTCGTGGACGCCAAGGGCAGGCTCGTCCTCCCGGGGATGATCGACATGCACGTCCACTTCAGGGACCCCGGATTCACGGACAGGGAGGACTTTGAGTCAGGCACCCGCTCGGCAGCCGCGGGGGGCGTGACAACGGTCGCCGATATGCCCAACACGGTGCCATCGGTGGTCTCGGCTGAGGCGATCCGTGAAAAGGTCGGCATCGTAGACGTGAAGGCTCTCGTAGACTACGCGTTCATCGGGGGAGCCGGGGAGCTAGACGCCGAGACGCTCCTTGCCATGGCTGATGAGGGCATCGTGGGGTACAAGACCTTCATGATAGCCAGGTTCAAGGAGCTCGCCGCCTCCGACGGCCAGATGCTCGACAACTTCAAGACCATCGCGGAGACCGGACTCCCATGCCTCATCCACGCCGAGAACGAGGACATCGTGGCTCGGGGGATGGAGAAGGCGAAAGCCCTGGGACGACTAGATCCGATCGCTCACTCGGAGTTCAGGCCCGCCATCGCTGAGGACGAGGCCGCCACCAGGACAATCCTGCTGGCAAGAGAGTCAGGGGTTCATCTCCACATCTGCCACATGTCCACGAAAGGGTCCGCCGAGGCTCTCGGCTGGGCTAAGAAGAACGGGCAGAACGTGACGGGGGAGACCTCCGCCAACTATCTCTTCCTCAACGCGGAGATCATGAAGGAGATCGGCCCCTACGCCAAGATTGACCCTCCGCTCCGGGGTCCCGAAGACCAGGAGGCTCTATGGAGGGCACTCAACTCGGGAGTGATTGACGCCGTAGCCAGCGACCATGCGCCCTATCCCAAAGAGGAGAAGGACAAGGGCTGGGAGAACATCTTCGATGCGCCCTCTGGAGGAACGGGGATCCAGACCCATCTCCCCCTCATGCTCGACTCGGTGGACAAGAGGAAGACCACCCTGAAAAGGCTTGTCGAGACCTTCTCAGCCAATCCAGCCAGGATAATGGGGCTGTACCCACGCAAAGGAGCCCTAGTCCCCGGGGCTGATGCCGACATCATCATCGTGGACCCAGACGCTGCGTTCCAGATCAAGGGCGAGGACCTCTACTCGAAGCAGAAGGTGACAGCGTTCGAGGGATACCAAGGGAAGGGCATACCCGTCACAACCATCGTGCGGGGAGAGATCATCATGGAAGAGGGTACGGTCATCGGCAAGCCCGGCTACGGCGAATACCAGCGACCGAAGACCTAGTCATCTTTCCATTTTTCAGTGGTGGGGAAACCGTTGAACAGCCTGAATGGAAGATAGAATGTGTACTATATCGTCATCGATGTGGCGTCAGATCATAACTCTTTAATCTAATCTACTCTACGACGAATGTGCGATAATATGAGCAAATTTTTTGAAGCATTTCAAAAAAGACTGGCGGGTTCGTTACAGTCAATGAGACTATTTGTTTTAGGGATAGCATGCATCATTATCGCAAGTATAATCGAATACTACGAGGATACGTCGACCTCAATCGTTCTGGCTACGGTTGGGATTTTTTTCATGATAAGAGGCTACTCAGATTATTCAGCTCAGATAAAAAAAGAAACAAAGGATTCCCCCGAGTGAAGAATCTAGGGAAGGATACTGGGATGGGACATCATTCGTTCGACCTCGTCATAAGAAACGCCAAAATTATAGACGGTTCCAGCAATCCCTGGTACAAGGCGGACATAGGCGTTGCTGGCGAAAGAATCGCAAAGATAGGGCGAATCGATGATGGTCGCCAGATAATTGACGCCGAGGGACTCGCGGCGGCCCCGGGCTTCATCGATACCCACAGCCACTCGGACCTGATGCTCATAGCCGAACCCGAGGCGAAGCAGAAGACGATGCAGGGTATCACCACAGAGGTGGTGGGCCAGGACGGGCTCGGGGAGGCACCCGTCAGCGACGACACCCTCGAAGACTGGAGGAGATACCTTTCAGGCCTCAACGGCGACCCCGAGATCAACTGGAGCTGGAGGAGCTTCGGGGAGTACCTCGACGCTCTGGACGAGGCCGAGACGTCCATCAACGTCGCCGCACTCGTGGGGCACGGCAACCTTCGCTTGCTAGCCATGGGAATGGAGAACAGAGCTCCCACCATGTCCGAGCTTGCGAAGATGAAAGCTATCCTCTCCGACTCTCTGAAGGCGGGGGGATTCGGTCTCAGCACCGGCCTCATATACCCTCCATGTGTCTACGCTGAAACCGCTGAGCTAACGGATCTCTGCAGGGTCACCGCAGACCATGGCGGCATCTTCGTGGTCCACATGAGGAACGAGGGAGACAGGCTCCTCGAGTCCATCGACGAGGTGGCCAACATTGGGAAGGACTCTGGAACCCACGTACACGTGAGCCACTTCAAAGCGAGCGGCGAGAAGAACTGGGGGAAGGTCGAGGAGGCCCTCGTGAAGATCGAGGCGTACCGCTCGGAGGGAATAGAGTTCACGGTGGATCAGTATCCCTACATCGCAGGGAGCACCTTCCTCAGCAGCCTCCTCCCGGTCACGGCCCACGAGGGGGGCACCGAGAGGATGCTCGTAAGGCTCCGAGACCCTGAGGAGAGGAAGCGAATGAAGGCCCAGATAGCCGAGGGCCGAGGTCTCGACTGGGGCTGGAATAACATCCTGGTCACGTCCGTGAAAACCAAGGGCAATAAGCCCCATGAGGGCCTCGACCTCGGGGAGATCGCCAGGAGGAGAAGCGAGGAGCCCATGGAAGCCCTCTTCAACATAATCCTGGAGGAGGAGAATGCAGCCACCATGGTGAGCTTCAGCATGTCCGAGGAGGACGTCCGCACAGTGATGGAGAGCCCATTCCAGATGGTCTGCACCGACGGCATCGTTCTCGGGAAGCCCCATCCCAGAGTCTATGGGAGCTTCCCCCGAATCCTAGGGAGATACGTCAAAGAGGGCGTCATCAGCTTAGAGGATGCAATAAGGAAGATGACATCCCTACCCGCCCAGACCCTCGGCATCCGTGACAGGGGACTTTTGAAACCGGGGATGCACGCGGACATCACCATCTTCGACCCTGACAATGTCATCGACAGGGCCACCTACCAGGACCCGATCCAGTTCCCCGAGGGGATCGAGTACGTAATCGTGAACGGAACGGTCACCGTCGAGAATGGCGTCCACACAGGAAAAAGAGCGGGAAAAGTACTCAAACACAGCTAAACACAGTCCCTGAAAAAGAACGTTACACGCGCTTCACCATCGGTCATGAAATAAGATTATAAGCGTCATCCCAGATTACTTCGGAGAGCGGAAAATTTATGCAGGGCGCCATCGAGGTAAGTGACCTCACAAAGACCTTTGGCGACATCGTAGCCATCGACGGCGCCAGCTTCACAGTCAAGAACAGGGAGATATATGGTCTCATCGGGCCCAACGGCGCAGGGAAGACCACCACCCTCAGGATCCTCAGCACCCTCCTCAAACCCTCCTCTGGAACAGCTAGAATTTTCGGGAATGATGTCGTGAAAGACCCCGAGGAGGTCAGGGAGATCATAAGCTACCTCCCTGAGGAGGCTGGAGCCTACCAGAACCTCTCCGGATACGAGTACCTCGGCTTCATGGCTGGATTCTACGCCGAGAACAAGAAATCCGCAAACGAGATGCTCAAAGAGGCCGAGGTCATCTCGGGCCTCGGCGAACGCCTCGACGACCGAGTCAAGGGCTACAGCAAAGGGATGAAGCGCAGGCTCCTCCTGGCCCGGGCCTTGATGATGAAGCCGAAGCTGCTGATCCTCGACGAGCCCACTTCAAGCCTGGATGTCGTCCACGCCTTCCACGTGCGCCAGATGATCAAGGAATACGCTGACAAGAAGGGTGTCACAGTCCTCCTCTCAAGTCACAACATGCTCGAGGTCGAGTACCTCTGCCACAGTGTCGCCCTCATCAACGAGGGGAAGGTAATTGCAGAGGGGAGCCCCGATGAGCTCACAAAGAAGTTTTCAGCTGAAAACCTGGAGCAGGTCTTCATGGAGGTGGCGAAGCTTGGGTAGCTTAATGAGCCTCGTCGTAAAGGAGATCAAGGAGCTCATCAGGGATCCCAAGATCCTCATCGGCGTCATACTGATGCCCATCATCATATTCCCCGTGATGGGCTCCGCCATAAACATCTCCACCACATCGGTCCAGAGAGCCATGATCACCGCGTCTTTCGCAATCTATAACGAGGATGAAGGAGCCACCACGGATGCCCTCCTCGGATATCTCTACACGAACAACACCGTCATCACCATCGAGGCGAATGGAATCCAAGACGCCCTTACCAAATATCAGGAAACGAACGCGAGCACACTACTGTGGATTAAAGAGGGTTACTCGGAGAACGTCTCCCAGGGGTTGAGGGGGGAGCTGAAGGTCTACGCGAATCTGAAGAGCCTCTCCATCGCTGAGGCCGGTTCGACGGACGCGATCGGGAGCCTCCTCAACTATTACGGCTACTTCCTCTCAATCGCAAACATCAACAGCCTCCTGGAGCAGGCTGGGGCACTCGGGGAGGCAAACGTGGTCAGGAGCCCCCTCAGCGTCGACTACCAGTCCATAATTAAAGGGAACGTCATCGACGTGGCGCCCTCCCAGATCGTCTCGGTCATAATGTCCCAGAGTGTGATGCTCCCCATCATGGTGATGGTGATGCTCATGTTCGCGATCCAGATGGCCGCCACGAGCATCGCCATCGAGAAGGAGCAGAAGACCCTGGAGACCCTCATGACCCTCCCCGTGAGCCGCCTCACCATCCTTAGCGGAAAGCTCGCCGGCAGCATCGTCGTCGCCGTCGCAGGGGCCATCGCATACATGATCGGCTTCGGCTACTACATGACCTCGGCCTTCAGCTTCGCCCCCGAGCTCACCACGATGTCCACCCAGGACCTCTCCATCGGCCTCGAGCCCCTCGGCACCCTGCTCCTCGGGGTAAACATATTCGTGACCCTCGTCTCCGGCCTCGCCCTCGCGATCAGCCTCGCGACCTTCACCGACAACGTGAGGAGCGCCCAGAGCCTCACCGGTTTTCTAACGATCCCTATCATGCTCCCCGCGATCATCCTCATGTTCAGCGACCTCTCGATGCTCCCCAAGACCATCCAGATGGTCCTCCTAGTGATCCCCTACACCCACAGCATCATCGCCTCCAAGGCAGCCTTCCTGGGTAACTACGCCCTCGTCCTCAGGAGCATAGGGTACATCTCGGTATTCACCCTCGTAGTGCTCTACATCGCCGCCAGGATCTTCTCCACCGAGCGCATCATCACCGCACGCTTCACCACCTTCGACATTAAGAAACTCCTGGGCAGAAGATCCACGCGGAAGCGGTGACCCTTTTTTAAACCCTTATCGCCTAAATCCAAAAGAAGCCCCATGCCCGACGCATACTTCGAGTCTCAGCCAGCCCCCGAGGAGATCCGGGAGCGAATCGACGGGTTTCCATCCTGGTTCGAGATAGACCTCGACAACCTAGAAGACAACCTAAACCAGATCAAATCCCGGACGAGCTCTAAGCTCATCCCCTGCGTCAAGAACAACGCCTATGGTCACGGCCTCATCCCGATTGTCGCCCATCTCGAAACCCTCGGAATAGAAAAAGTCCTCGTCGCCAAGCTCCGGGAAGCCCTGAAGCTGCGGGAGGCGGGGATCGGCCTCAAGATCGTGAACATGGATCCCCTGTTCGCGAGGAGCTCCTACAAGGCAGTTGTGGAAAAGGGGATCACCCACGTCGTCTACACCGAGGATGCAGCCCGGACGCTCAGCGAGGTCGCCTCAGGAAAGGGTATGAAAGCCCATGTCTTTGTGAAGATCGATACCGGGCTCAGGAGGGTCGGGGTGAAACACGATAAGGCGGCTAATTTCCTTGAACTGGTCTCGAGCCTCCCGGGTCTCGAGATCGACGGGATATTCTCGACCCTCAACCAGAACAAGGAGCAGGACAAGATCCAGGTGAAGCGGCTCCTTGAAGTCGAGGAAGAGGCGAGGAAGCGGGGGATCGACCCTGGACTCAGGAGCCTCGCGAGTAGCGACGCAGTCCTCTACAGGCCGGAGGCTCACCTAGACGTCGTGAGGCCGGGGATGCTTCTCTACGGTGTCTATCCAACTACGCGAGATAGGGGCTCCGGGATCGAGCTCAAGCAGGTCCTGTCATTCAAGGCGAGGCTGGAGCACATCAAGTGGGTGGAGAAGGGGGAGTCGGTAACCTACTGGGGCCGTTTCACCGCCCCGAGGAGGATGAGGATCGGCACGGTCCACGTGGGCTTCTACGATGCCCTCCCCCGGGAGCTGTCCAACAGGGGCAGGGTTAAGATCGGGGATGGATTCAGATCGATCCTCGGCTCGGTCTCCCTCAACCACATACTGGTCGAACTCACCGACACCGGGATCGAACCAGGGGACGTGGTAGAAGTGATTGGTAGAGAGGGGGAGAACACCGTCAACGCCATCGCGGATGCGGCGGGGTGGATGACTTACAGCCTCCTCAACCATCTGAACCCCTTCACGCCCAGGGTATACCTGAAGAAAGGGGAGCCGGTGGCCCTCCTCGAACCATAGGACAAACATAAATTACTAGGGCGGCGGCCACCATAACCGTTAAATCGTGTACCGGAAGAGTTCACGGATGCCCTCCGGGGGATGAACGATAAACGTGAACACGCTGAAGGGAATAATCTTCGACCTCGACGGCACCCTGATTCACACTTCGATAAATTTTGCCGTGATGAAGGAACGGATGATCAGCTTCCTGGAAGAGAAGGGAATCCCCGAGGGCTGCCTCACCCCGAAGCAGACGACCGTCGTCATTATCGCAACCTGCGAGGAAATCCTGCGAGAGGAGGGGAGACCGCAGGAGGAGATCGACGAGGTGAATCGGAAACTCGAGGAGATCATGAACCTTGGGGAGTTAGAAGCCATCCAGGATGTCTCCGAGGTGAATGGAGTTCGGGACGTTCTCCAAGAACTCAGAGAAGCGGGCTACAAGCTGGCAGTCCTCACAAGGAGCCATCACGCCTACGCGGTCGAGGCCCTTAGAAGAATCGGTGCCCTCGACCTATTCGATGTCATCCTCGGCCGGGGCGAGACCCCTAAACCCAAACCTTACCGTGAGGCGTTGGAGCACACTGCGATGCTGCTTGGCCTCGATCCGAAGGAGACCTTATTCGTGGGTGACAATCATATAGATGTCTCTAGCGCCGTTAACGCTGAGGTTCCCTTCATAGGGGTTAAAACTGGGCGGCGGGGGGACCTTTCATGGGACGGGCGTTTCCCGGAGGTTCTCATTGAAAGCGTGGCCGACTTGCCCTCTTACCTGCGTAGTCTAGGGTAGTGGTTCTAGGGAGCCTGTTTGATAGAGGGATAGGTTTTTATCGATACTTCGGGGATTATTAAGAAAATCGGGTTCATTTGTCGATATTCGCTGTTAAATGGGATGTGTTGAAATGTCAGGTAAGAAAGAGGTGTATATGCAGAAGCTGAATCAGGCTATGGCGGTGTTGAACCGTGTGGCTGAGGATAATACGACGCCGAGGAATATCAGGAGGACGGCGAAGCAGGCGAACGACATGCTTCTCGATGAGAGCCTGAGCCCCGCTGCGAGGGCGGCTAACGCCATCGATCTCCTGGATCAGATTTCTCAGGATCCGAATATGCCCATGTATACCAGGACTCGGATCTGGAATGCGATCAGTGTCCTTGAGGGTATCCGGGACTAGGGTTCTTGGGGTTACCCTTTTTTCTTTATAGGAAATTATACGCCTTGAACGGTTGATTCGCTGAAAATTAGGGGCGGTTATGGTTTTTCGTGGTTGATTTATTTATTTCTGACGATTAGGGGCGGTCTTCTCGGATCCTGGGTTGCCGGGGAGACGTCTTTTTATATAGGGGGGTCCCGAGTCTATGTTTGGCATTGTCCACTCGATCCGTTTCCATCCCCTGGCTCCTGCAGTATTATTGGGATGAGGTTCTGACCCTCGTGGTATGTGTGAGCCTCGACCTTGTTGAGTATCTTTTCCCGCCCCTCTTGATGCCTGTGGTGGGAGACGCCGTGGACCTGGTGGGGATTACTTTCTCCGTGTTCTTCTTCAAGTGGATCGGGGCCATCACTTTCCTGGAGCTCATCCCGGGGCTTGACTCCCTCCCCATTTTCACGTTTGCCTGGTTGATATGGTACCTCGTGAAGAGAAAGAAGGAGGGGAGGAAGCGGGAGGAGGAGCTCGACGGTTGGAGATAGAGCATCCGGTTAACTCGATGCAGGTTATTTGATATTGTGACTCCACCCATCCAGGGATATGCGTATAGTCGGGGAAGAGGATGAGGGCATATTGAGGCTTGTGGATACCCACGCCCACCTCAGCGATCTGGAGGACCGGGAGGGAGTCATCGGGAGGGCGAGGGAGGCCGGGATCGAGGCCATAGTCGCCGTGGGGGGTAACCTGGAGACATCGAGGGCGACCCTCGGGTGGGCCGACGATTACGGGGGGTATGTGCACCCGGCCGTGGGCATTCATCCGACGGAGTGGATGGGAGACGACGTCGATGAGACCCTGAGATTTATCGACGAGCATGTCGACCGGTGTGTTGCCGTGGGGGAGATCGGTCTCGATTACTGGAACCGAGAGGCGAAGAGGAGTGAGGATGTGAGGGAGCGTCAGAGGGAGATCTACATCCGGCAGCTGGAGATTGCTGTGGAGCACGGGAAGCCGGCCTCGGTGCACGGGAGGGGGGCATGGGATGACGCATTGGGGCTCGCGAGGGAGCATGGGCCCGACCGGATCATATTTCACTGGTTCAGTGGGCCCCTGGATATCCTTAGGGAAGTCCTAGACTATGGATACCTGATCTCGGCTACTCCCGCAGCGGAGTTCAGCAGGGATCACAGGGCGGCTCTCGCCGAGGCGCCTCTCGAGAGTATGGTGATCGAGACGGATTCTCCCGTCAGCTATCATGGGAAGCGGGCTGAGCCCGCGGATATTCTGCTCACTCTGAGATCTTTGGCGGATCTTAAGGGGGTATCCGAGGAGGATGTGGCAGAGGTCACTACTCTGAATGCGGAGAGGTTTTTTGGACTCTGAGCTAGGTTTAGAGTTAGAATAGATGTGAAAAAAGGGAAAAAAGGAGTTTTTTAGGCGTTTAGGAGTGAGCTGGCGCCCTGGAAATAGTCCAGGACGTTCATTCCTTTGTCGGTTAGGTGGTATCGTTTCTTGGCGCGTCTGGCGCCTTGCTCCTCTGTGACGTAGATTAGTTCCTGTCTTAGGAGGTCGGCGAATACTTTCTGGGTGGAGTTCCAGGACATGTTGGCGGCGTACATTATCCGTGTGGGCTTGTCCATGCCCCCCTGGATCGATTTGAGCACTGTGATCATTATGTCTAGCTTCGATCGCCTTTCGCTGATGGAGATGTCGATGGGGTTGGGGAATATCTCTGATGTCATTTGTCTCGCCTTTCACTGGTCCGTGGCTGACTCGACGTTGCACTCGTTGATGTACTGGGCGTTGTTGGTGGTGACGCTTATGCTGACGGTTGTCCCGATGTCGTCCTGCTGGATGTTGTCGGGGCCTTTCACGTAGACTAGGAGCTCCCCGCCTGAGATGAGGGGGATATCGGCGTCGGCCTGGGTGTAGTTCCTGCTGTCGATGAGGACGCTAGAGCCCGTCAGTGAGGCGTAGCTCGTGATATTCAGGCTGCCCTCGATGACTGTGCCCGAGGGCACCCTGTAGTAGTAGATGTCTGCCCATTCGGAATCTACTCCCCTCACCGAGAATTTGTCGATGAGGAGGTCCCTCCCCCCTAGGTTCTGGAGCTTGAATGCCCCGACGGCGCCTGAGCTGTTGACCCAGACATGATCGTCTGTGAGCCTCACCTCCTCCATCTCGGTCCTGGTCATCGTGACGTTGGTGGCATAGTAGGCCACCACCGTGGTGAGCAGGACCGCCACCACGAGGAGGATGAGCGTGGAGACCACCTCGCCGAGGCCTCTGCTTTTATTTTTAATGACTTTCTTCAATTCTACATTCCTCGACCTTTTTGGTTAACCCATGTTTGTCTCCATATATTTAATAGGGATTTTGAATCCTTATGTGGTGTCTGTTTTATTCGTGTAGAATATTCAGTCAAATGATTATTTCATCATCTGTGCATCATATCTTGTTTCGAGATTAGTTTGTGGTTTGAATCTCTGGGAGAGGGGGCGGGGGTATAGATCAGGGTTCTATGGTTTTGTCATTGGTTGGTGAAGGGTGAGATCGATGTCTGGGGGTTGTCCATGCTTGGCTGGAGTCGGCTGTGTGGTGAGGCTGCGGGTGGTTTTATCATCTTATGTAGAAATCGATCTCCGTTGGGTCCATGCCGGCGTGGTCGATTAGGGTTTTCATGTCTTCGATGAGGCGGGGCTGGAGCCTGGCGACGTCGGTGATACTGATTATGCCGACTAGTTTCATGCGTTCCTCTTCTCTGCACATGACGGGGAGCTTCTTGATCCGTTCCCTGAACATGATCTTGATGGCCTCGTCGAGGGGGGTCTCGGGTTTGACTACGATGATGGGCTCGGACATGATCTCTCCGATGATGACCTTTTCGGGGTCTTGGCCGCTGGAGACGACCCTGACGAGGATGTCCCGTTCGGTGAGGATGCCGACGATGTCGTCGTCGGAGGAGACGATGAGGCTGCTGACTCCGAATTTGCTCATGAGGCGGGCTGCGTTTTTGGCGTTCTGAGTAGCGTCGATGGTGAGGACTTGCCTTACCATGACGTCCTGGACGCTTAGGGACATCTGTGACTCCGGTGGTTGTCTGGGGGTTTGGTTTAAAAGTGATTGTGGATTGGGGAGATGGTTTTGTGTTAGTGGGTTGTGTCATTGGTTGGGGCTGCAGGATTGGGTCGGGCGGGTTGCGGGGGCGATAAAGATTTACTTTGGGGGGGTGCATTTCGTGTGGGCCGGGGTAGCCAAGTGGTTTACGGCGCCAGTCTTGAAAACTGGTGCTCTTCGGAGCGCATGGGTTCGAATCCCATTCCCGGCGCCATTCTCTTGGGCTTGTGAGTGGTAGTCTATGATAGCGGTTTTGGTATGAATAAGTGCTCCTTTTGACATGAATGGGACCGTATCGGCGTGGTTTTCGGGTTCCTTTCATGCGATGGAGGATGTTTCAGGTTCCGATGCATGACCCCCCCCTCCCCCCTATAGCTGCTCTCCCATTGTGTTTTGGCTATGCAGTATTCGAGATGTTAGTGTGGAGATCGGGTACTCCAGTGGAGTTTGAGTCTCTTCCGGGTTGTCATGCTCGCGTGGCCCCCCTCTGTTTTGTGAAGGGGTGATGTTTTGTTTGTTTTGGGGGTGTCTTTTGTTGTTTGGCGGGTTTTTCTGGTTTGTTTTGGTGTTGTTTTGCTACTGAATGGCTACTGAATTGCTTGAATGTTTGGTGGGGGCTGTTTCCGGGTGTTTTTCGGGTTCTTTCCGGTGTTTGGCGGTGTTCTCATATGTTTTTCTGCTGGAGCTTGCCGTCCTCGTGGATGGTTCATATCGTGAGTGCTTGGGTTACTTCCTTTGTGAATGCTTCCCTGTTCCTCCAGTTGCTGGCGATGGGGGTGGCGTTGACGATTAGGGCTTGTCCCTCTCTTCGTTTGGATTCTCGGGGGTTCTCCCAGCTGTTGATGGTGGTCATCGGGAGGGCGGGGTCTATCTCGTTGAGAAGCCCCTCGATCCTCGTGGCTGAGCCGATGCTCCACTCGCATACGGGGTCGTAGAAGACGAGGGCTCTGCCCCGGTCCTCGGGGAGGGGATGATAGGTTGTGGGCTTCCTCGGGGTGTATTCGCCGTGGAGCTCCAGGTACATCTCCCCTTCTCCCTGCTTGAAGCCTTTCGAGGCGTAGAAGTTAACGAGGGAGGTGCCTTCCCCCGTCTCGAAGGCCTGGGCGACGGCGAATCGGGCGGGTTTCCCGCCGAGGCTCCGGGGTCCGTCCCTGCACTCTTTGAGGACGCTCTCGAGGAGC
>JADHWM010000029.1 GCA_016783485.1 Candidatus Bathyarchaeota archaeon | reverse complement strand
GATCATCTCTCCATTATCAATCCCTTCTCCGCCAGGAGCGGCCTGGGGTCGGGGGTGTTCTCGTCGAACGCTGTCGCCTCCTCGTTAAGGCCGAAGGCGAGGGCCATAAGCTGTGTGTAATAAACAACGGGGATGGAGCCGAACTCGGGGTGGAGCATCTTGATCTCGTGCTGCCTCTTCCCGAGGTTGAACTCGCATAAGGGGCAGGCGGTCACCACCATATCCGCTCCCATCTCGGTCGCCTGGGAGAGGATCTTATGAGACAACTCGGCGGTGACCTCCTTCATGTGGACCGCGTGGTAGGCCCCGCAGCATTTGGACTTGTAGGCCAGGTCCACCACCTCGGCTCCGAGGGCCTCGAGGAGGTCCTCGATGATCCGGGGGTTGTCGGGGTCGTCGAGGGCGACTTCCCTGGGCCTCAGCAGGAGGCAGCCGTAGTAGGGGGCGACCTTGAGGCCCTCCAGCGGGAGTTTAACGGCTCCCGTGATCGTGTCCCACCCCTTCTCTTTTAGGAGTTCCAGGAAGTGGAGGACCTCGACTTTTCCGCTGTACTCGGGCTCTTTCTCCATGATGCCCTTGATCTTCTCCATTTTGTCTGGGTCCTCTCTGGCGGCCGTGTTGGCCCGCTTGATTGTGTTCCAGCACATGACGCACTGGGTCACCAGCTTACCCTCCTCGACATCCCCTTCGGCCAACATCTGGTCGACCCGGACGAGATTCCTTATAGGGGCGAGGTAGTGCATCACGTCATCCTTGGCGAGGGCGTGGACGGTGCCGCAGCAGTTCCACCTGGGGAGCTCCACGAGCTCGATGTCCAGGGCCTCGGCGGCCTCCAGCGTCGATGTCTCAAAGTTCTCCGCGTTGGTTTTCAGTGTGCAGCCTGGATAATACGGTAGCTTCATTTCATCACCCCGATAGCTTCCGCTGGTTACTGATGATCGCGATCTGGGGGAGCTCCATAAGCTCCTCCGGGGTGAGTTCATCGAGGCTGAACCTGTCGTATTTGGCCCTGAGGGTGGCCTGCCTGAGGGCCTCCATGACGTTGGCGACGTCGATCCCCCGGGGGCAGCGGACCTCGCAGTTGAAGCACGTGATGCAGACCCAGGGGGTCTTGGAGTCCAGGGCCTCCTCCATGCCCCACTGGACATACCTGATTACCGTTGAGGGGAGGAGATCCATCTCCTCGGTGAGGGGGCAACCGGAGCTGCAGCCACCGCACTGCATGCAGAGGTCGATGTTCTCCCCGCTGAGCTCCTCGATCTTGGCCTTGAACGAGGCGTTCTCGGGTCTAAAAGTGAGGTAGAGCCCCGACTTTCCCGGTGACATCTCTTAGGGATGGACCTAGTCCATATTATATTTTTGCTAAAAACGGGAACAAATCAGAGTCCCCACTGTTAGAACTTATATTCATTTCGATCAGAGTATTGGGGAGTGTTAGAGAGATGGAGCATCATCTTACGACGCCGGTTAGAGAGGAAGACGTCAGAAAGCTCAGGATGGGGGACCTCGTCTACGTCACGGGGACTGTCATCACCGCCAGGGACGAGGCCCACCTCGAGGCCCTGGAGCTCCACGAGAGGGGAGAGGAGCCCCCCGTTGACTTCAAGGGGGTCGGCGTATTCCACTGCGGCCCCATCATGAAGAAGGTGGACGGCGAGTGGACCGTCGTCGCGGCGGGCCCCACCACATCCGCCCGGATGGAGATATTCCAGGACAACTTCATCGAGACGTTCCGACCCGCTATAATCATCGGAAAAGGGGGCATGGGGGACCTCACCTCTAAGGCGTGCCAAGAGTTTGGATGCGTCTACGGAGCCTTTACGGGAGGGGCTGCCCTTCTGGCTGCGAGAGGAATCAAAAAGGTGAGGGACGTCTTCTGGCTCGAGGAGCTGGGGATGCCCGAGTGCCTCTGGGTATACGACGTGGAGGATTTTGGCCCCATGATAGTCACCATCGACAGCCACGGGGGGAACATGACCCAGGACGTCAAGACACAGGTGACGGAGAGGTTGGAGAAAATTCTGGCGGAGATGGAGGGATGAAGATGACGTTCGAGAAGATCGTCGAGGACACAGCGGTTGAGCTACTGAGGATAGCGGCCACCGAGCTCCCGGTGGAGTACGTCGAGGAGATTAAGAAAGGCCTAGAGGAGACGGATGGCGCCGTGGGGAGGGCCCAGCTCGGGAACATCTTGGAGGATATCGATCTCGCCCGGGAAGGCTCGAAGCCGATGTGCCAGGACACGGGGATCGTCGCGTTCATGGTCAAGGTAGGGGACAACTTCCCTCTCAGGTCGAGGATCAAGGAGATCCTAGTCGACGCCACAAGGAGGGCCACGGAGGAGGTCCCCCTCCGCCCGAACGCGGTGGACATGTTCAAGGGTAACACGAGAGATAACGTTGGACTCAATGGTTACGTGCCCATGATCTTCATCGACATGGTGCCCGGCGGCGATCTGGAGATCATTGCGATGCCCAAAGGGGGTGGGAGCACCAACATTGCCGCCCACAGGATGCTCAAACCGGGCCTTGGCTGGAAGGGTATCAAACAGTTCGTCATCGAGGCCCTCGCTGAGGCTGGCTCCCTGGGCTGCCCCCCCTACTTCGTGGGGGTCGGCATAGGGGGCGGGGAGGACCTATGCATGACCCTGGCTAAGAAGGCATTGCTGAAGCCATTCAAATCGAGGAACGAGAACCCCGATGTCGCCGCAATCGAGGATGAGCTCCTCGGGAAAGTCAACCAGCTGAGGATAGGGGCCATGGGGCTGGGTGAAGGCCCGACGGCCCTCGACCTCCACATCGAACTAGCCGCGAGGCACCCCGCCTCCCTTCCGGTGGGTGTGGTCATCAGCTGCTGGGCGCTGAGGCACGCAAGAGCCGTGATAACGGGTGAAGGAGAAGTCAGCATAGACAGGAGCGCATAGGGAGACTTGAAGGGCTCCACACCTAATCAGGAAAGGTTAAAGCCTCTCCTGCTCCCCTTTCGAGATCGATAAAGATGGGAGACCCGAAAGGGAGCCTTCAGGAGAATTATTCGAGTCTCATGGGAAAGGCGCGGGAACTTTTCATCCTCCAGTCGATGGGATCCATCATTGGCTGGGACATGGAGACCAAGATGCCCCCGAAAGGTATCCAGCAGAGGAGCCAGCAGATAGGGCTCCTCCAGAAGATAGGACACAGAATGATCGTCGACCCAGAGATCGGGAGGCTCATAGAGGCCATCACCGGAAATAAGGACTACGATAGTCTCGATCGGATCAAGAAGAGGAACGTCCACCTCATGAAGAAGGATTACGACGAGGAGACGAAACTCCCCGAGAAGCTCGTGGTGGAGACGGCGAAGCAATCTGCGATCACCGTGGACATCTGGAAGAAGGCGAAGGTCGCGAAGGACTGGGAGATGTTCAAGCCCGATTTGGAGAAGCTCTTCGAGCTCAGGGTGAAAGCGGCGGACATCCTCATGGACGTCAAGGGTGCTAAGACCCGGTACGACGCCCTCATCGACCTTTTCGAGCCGGGGATGACTGCGGAGATCATCACTGAGGTCTTCACGGGAATGAGGAGGGGGCTGGTCAAGACAATCGGCGATATCCAGGGCGCTCCGAGGAAGGCGGATCCCTCCATACTCTCAAAGAGTGTCCCTGTCGCCACCCAGGTCAAGATAGGGGAGAGCCTCAGCGAGTTGATAGGCTACGATGTCACATCACCTGAAGCCGGGGGCAGGATCGACGAGACCGAGCACCCCTTCACAGCCGGCTACTACGACGACGTCAGGATCACAACCCACTACTACGAGGACAAGTTCGCCTCCAGTGTCTTCTCGGTCCTCCACGAGGGGGGCCACGCCATCTATGAGCAGAACCTCCCGAGGGACTGGAAGTATCAGCTCGTAGGCACTGGGTGCAGCATGGGGATCCACGAGTCCCAGTCCAGGTTCGTCGAGAATATATTCGGCAGGAACCCCGAGTTCTGGAGCCACTACTACCCAATCCTCTGCGAGCTCACCGGAGGCGCCTTAGCAGGACTGGCCCTCGACGACTTTGTCCTCGCGATCAACCACGTCGAGCCCTCCAAGATCAGGATCGAGGCTGATGAGGTCACCTACGGGCTCCACATCATTATCAGGTTTGAGATTGAGAGAGACCTCTTCGCAGGCAAAATCGGCATAGACGAGCTCCCCCAAGCCTGGAACGATAAGTATAAGGAATATCTGGGCGTCGAGATTCAGAACGACTCCGAGGGAGTGATGCAGGACACCCACTGGGCTGACGGTGCCTTCGGCTACTTCCCCAGCTACGCTCTCGGGAACATCTACGGGGGCCAGATGCTCGAGAAGATGGCGGGAGATATCCCAGATTACAAAGAGAAGATCTCGGGGGGCAGCTTCGCAGAAATGAGAGCCTGGCTCGTTGAGAACGTCCATAAGTACGGGAATCTCTACGACGCCGCTGACCTCATCAAGGTGGTGACGGGGGACGATCTCCGGATCGAACCATTCCTGAACTACCTGGACGACAAGTACTCGAATCTGTACGGATACTGATGCGTAAATTGAGCGCCCCCGAGGAGCTGAGGAAAGTCTACAGGCGCCAGGGATACCGCCTCGTGGGGGGCCACAGCGCTGTCAAGACCTGCCACTGGGCTAGGAGGAGCCTCAGCACCGGGGGCAGGGAGCACTGCTACAAGCAGAGGTTCTACGGGATCCCCAGCCACCGGTGCCTCCAGATGACCCCCAGCCTCGGCAGGTGCACCCAGAGCTGCCTGTTCTGCTGGAGAGCCACCCCCGAGAACCTGGGCACCACTTGGGATCAATCCAGATTCCCCGCCGCTGAGGCCGAGGAGCCCGAAGCCCTCGTCCAGGGATGCCTCGAAGCCCACAGGAAGGCCATCAGCGGATTCGGGGGAAACCCTGGAGTCCCGGATGAGATGCTGAGGCAGGCCAATCAGCCACTCCACGCCGCCATAAGCCTCGAGGGTGAGCCTACACTATATCCCCGCCTCGGGGAGCTCGTCGAGGCTTTCTACGATAATGATTTCAGGTCGGTGTTCATAGTGACCAACGGCCTCGACCCCCAGGCTCTATCGAATCTGTCATCCGAGCCGACCCAGCTCTACGTCAGCGTATCCGCCCCCGACGAGGAGACCTATCGGAAAACCTGCAGACCCCTGATACCCGATGGGTGGAACAGGCTCAACGAGAGCCTGGAGCTCCTGAGGAGCTTCAGC
The DNA here is from genome assembly GCA_016783485.1 of Candidatus Bathyarchaeota archaeon. Lineage (GTDB taxonomy): Archaea > Thermoproteota > Bathyarchaeia > TCS64 > TCS64. The sequence goes on along the minus strand of JADHWM010000029.1, from coordinate 18,277 downwards.
TGCCCCACCGTCCTCAGGCACACCCTCGTCCCCAAGCTCAACATGCACAACCCCGGGGGCTACGCAAAGCTCGCGGTGGCCTCCAACGCCACCTACGTCGAGCCAAAGGCAGCGATGTCCGTGGGCTACGCCCGGAAACGCTTCGGATACGACGAGATGGCATGGCACAAAGACATCAGAGCCTTCGCTGAAGAACTTTCAGCCGAGTCCGGCTACACTATAATCGATGAGCAGCCCCTGAGCCTCATCGTCCTTCTCAGCAGGCTCGATAAGGCGATTCAGCTCTTCTAGATGAATCTGAGGACGGTCATGACGACCCCGAGTATCATGAAGATGGCGCCAACAAGCTTCGAGAGGGTTCTCTCGCTAACATAGTTTGCGTATTTTGCGCCCGACAATCCCCCAATCACGGTTCCTGCCGCCACTATTAGGCTGGCGGTCACGTCGACGTTCCCTCTCGCCATGTAGCCCATCGTCGCGGATGCTGCGGTGATGGCCATGATTATGGTGGATGTCCCAATGGCGCTGTGGATGGGGTAGTCTAGGACGAACATTAGCACGAGCATGATCAGGATCCCGCCTCCTGCCCCGAAGATGCCGCTGTTGAGCCCGATCAGCAGCCCGAGGAAGAGGCATATCGCTATCTGCCGTGTCCGGGATTCGAATCTGACGTATTTGTAGAAGCGGTCGGCGATCTTGGTCCTGTCTAGGCCCTTGCTCCAGATAGTGGCCCCCGCCCCCACCATCCAGATCCCATAGCTAATTGCTAGGAACAGCCCGGGGATGACAACGGTGATGCCTGCCCCAAACTGAGCCCCGACGATGGAGCCGAGGGCGATCCAGAGCCCCTGACGCAGGTCCACGTTCCCGTGCCTCCAGTATGCGTAGCCCACGGCTATCGAGGCGATGACATCGACGAGGAGGCTCACGCCGATGGCCTTGTGCATCGCGAAGTTTAGGACGATGGTGAGGCCCGGGACGATGACCATCACCGCGCTCGCCCCGATGAGGCTCATCACGAGGCCGCTTGCGAGCCCCAGCCCCCCGAGGTAGAGCACGAGGAATGGCCACTCCATTTCCTGAGGAGGGTCCGAAGCACCTGAAATATCTTTCTACGGACGGTTTTAGACGGAAACACACAATTATTGGGCCCAGCGACGGGGGCACTAGCCTTCTGTTGCCCCCCGACTCGGTATGATGGGTGTCCTTGAGATAATGATTTTAAGGAGTCCCCTTGTATTGAGTTTAAGTTTCGGGGACCGACAGGTCAATAGAATGAAAGGTGAACAATGAGTGATCCTCCACATGGGAATCAGAACCACAGACCCAATCGAGGTAGCATACAGAGAGCTAGAGCCCGGGGAGGCTGAGGCGCCCGCCATCTCTCAGCTCTTGGGCGTCCTCATCGGACAGAATCCCTACAACGTTGACAAGTATGACCACTCAATGGTGGTCCACTACGATCCCCCGGATGCCACGGACGCTCGAAGGGAGCTGATGATCCCGATCCACAGTCCGGTGGCGGGGCTCGAGACCAAGACCTTCCCATCGAAAAGGGGGGCCTTCCTGGTCTACAAGGACACGGACACATCCCCGGAGGAGTACTATGAGGCCCTGCGGAATCATATCGCAGAGGGAGGCCTCAAGGCCTCCGATGAGATCCACAGCATCGAGATCATGTATGTCCCCGAGGATCTGGACTCTCAAGACTTCACCATCGAGATCATGATCCCTCTGGTTGGTTGAGAAACGTTTTAACAGTCAGGCACATGTTTGATGGTCAGCGGCCGTGGTCAAGCCTGGCATGATTTTGGCCTTCCAAGCCAACGTCCCGGGTTCAAATCCCGGCGGCCGCACCAAAACTTTTGATGTTTTGTCTTTTAGGACAGGCGGATCAGAAGGTTGGTTCTTCTTCGATATCAATTTAATCTAGGCGGGCACGAGGGGGATTTTCTGCCTGACCGGCGTTGGGATGTATTTATTTTCGACTATGACGTTCAGGTTGTGCTCCTAGATGAGCTCTCTAAGTCGACTCTTTCGGGGTTGAGATGTGCGACTCTCGTCCTTGTCGAACCTGCAAAAAAGTTTGCGGAGCCACGAGTCTATGGGAGAAGATATCGCCGGCTATCCGCCCCTCTTCAGCTAGGCGACGATCCTTCCAAGGCTGTCTTTGAAAGACTCGGCGTGTTCTAGGATGCCCATCGCTCCTATGCAGTCGAACGACTCGTCGGGGTGCAGCGTTGATTGTCCGATTTCCACGAACCTCAGGTCCATTTACGGGTTGCGTACCCTGGCCTTTCCTATCGCGAACTCCGATGTATAGCTGCCGTAGACCTCGGTGAAGTATGGGGCGGTCTCTTTGAGGAGATGCTCGAAGGCGCACCCACTTCTATTAGGCGCCTTGAAATTCGTTCCACTGACATGAAATCCAGGAATGTTCTGAATATATTACCGGCGTTTAAAACTCAGAGTAATTTATTCCTCTTTTGTTGAAATAGCCTTTATCGAAATTATTCATAATGAGTTTGTTTTGCTTCTATTTCTTTGGTGAATGTTTTCAAGTTGTTTGATTTCCATTACGTTGTAAAGATTACTAATATTTGGGTAGTAACCTTGATATGGGTAGAAACACGTACTATGACGGATAGATCATGAGTAGAATCCTCAGCTCAAAAAATTTGACATTCATATCCATGATGGCGGCCCTAGGTAATGTGCTCTCATTACTATCCATCCACCTTTCACCCCTCATACCATCAATACCCGTTGGACCCCTAAACTTCTCCTTGGCCCTTGACTTGTCCCACATCACCACTTTTATTGCCGCCCTTTTTGGAGGTCCTCTAGTCGGAGGGGTGACAGGGTTAATAGGCGGAGCCATAGCCGCGTTTGAATTTGGGTTCTCAAAAGGAAACCTGGTGACTGGTTTCGGGTTACCGATTGGGAAGGCCTTGACGGGATTGACTGCGGGTCTCTTGATGAGGAGTCTTAATCCAAATAAGAATCGACTGATGATGGTGGTCTCAACAGTTGCTTCTTACATCCCAGAAGGTTTCTTTACCATCTTCATATTCGTCATAGTCTACCCAATTTTCTTTCCCCTGACGCCTCTCTCCTTCATTTTACCTTTCACGACTCAAATAATCATAAAGGCATTCGCCGAAATGGTCATAATAGGTATCCTGATCAGTGTTATGACGGACAACCAAGGCTTCAACGACTCGATTAAGAACTACTTTACGTAACATTCTCGATGGCGTGGGCTCCATTCTCTGGATGGCGTCAAGATCTTTGGCGCCGGGAGAGGGATTCGAACCCTCGCGACCTTACGGTCACAGACTTAGCAGGCCTGCTCCTTACCAGGCTAGGAAACCCCGGCTTCATCAGACACCCTAAATTTAGGTGCCTAGTCTATTAGCAATCAACCTAGCGGTTTTAAGGCTTTCCCAGAGATCCAGACGGATTCATGCCTCTAGAAGTTACGAGTTTTTCCACGAGACATGCCTTTATGTTCTCAGTCGATGTGGAATATGATTTAGTCATTTGGAGCTATAATATTATTAAGTTAAATTATAGTAGATTTCTGAATCTATAAATTTAATATAGTATAAAATATCAAGCAGACTAATTCAAGGTGCCCCATTGTCGGAACTCAAAACAGAAATCAAACAACTGCTCGAAGTCGAAGCAATTATCAGAATGTTACGGCAAAAAAAGGAGAACGAATTGAGGAAGCAACTTTTAGAGAACGAGTTTAAGACGAATCGCTGCGAAGTTGACTAAGTTCTAGTGTCTAAAGTGCGACTTTCATTGACTGGTTATTATGTCGACAGGCGATACATGTACCGTAATAATCGTTATAACAAGTTCTTCGCACGATGATTCGAAGCGCGGGTTGGATTTCCTCCGACCGAATGACCCCTTCGGTGATTCGCGCTTCACCCTTTATAATTGAACCTGATGCGCGTCAATGATTTGTGGGATTATTGAACAATCGTGAATATAATCAAGTAAACGACCTCAGGATCGATGCCTTGGAACGATCTATCAAATGGTGATGCGATCTGTTCTTTGAGTTCCTATCTGTGACTTAACAAGCGACCGAAAAGAATTTTAAGCTTTAAACGAAGGTAATATTGCCTCCGCGTAAAGATGAGCCCTTCGCGGGATTATCTTTTCCTCCCTTGCGGGGGCATTTTAAACATAATATTCCAGCATGTTTCATTAAACTTAAATTGGATTGAACCTGAATCCAAGACTAAAGAGGAGCATGTAATGGTTCGCAAAGCTGTTTTTCATAATGTAATGTCACAAGCCGAGAAGACCGAACACGAGGTTGCTGATCTCTGCTCGGGGCTAATCCAATACAAATCTGCGCATCCCAAGGCGAGGACAGATGAATGTGTAGAGCATATCAAAGAGTACATGGACAAACATGGGATCCCTAACGAGGTCCACAGCCGAAACCCATTGAAACCTAACCTCGTGGCGAAAATCGACGGATCTACGGATAGGACCATCCTTTGGGTCGGTCACCTCGATGTCGTCCCCGAGGGGAAACCCGAGTCCTGGACTCATCCCCCTTACAGCGGGAAGATCACCTCTGACGGCAAGATCTACGGGAGAGGCTCCAGCGATATGAAGGGAGCATGTGCGGCGGCGATGGTCTCCGCGAGAATCCTCTCGCAGTTAGAGGAGCCCCTCGATAACAGTGTCGAGTTTTGGTTCACCGCGGACGAGGAGATCGGCGGAGGGGATGGCGCCCGATGGCTCTCCGAATCGAAGACTTTCAAAGGCGAGGTTTGTGTAATCGGGGACGGCAACGGAGGAGGCAAAGACAATCCCAGCATCGACCTCGGGTGTAAAGGGGGAGCCGCCACCACCCTCATTGCGAGGGGGCAGACCGCCCACGGCAGCACCCCCCATCTTGGGGAGAACGCCATCAGCAAGCTCATGAAGGCCATTCCATGGGTCGAGAAGATCGGGGACTATCGCCTGGAGCTTCCCCCGGAACTGGACGGACCCGTCGAGACTTCGATAAATTTCTATCTTGAAAACCATGACATCGAGACCGAGGAGCAGAGGGAGGCGACGCGACGCCTGTTCCACTATCCGACGGTGGCGTGCAACATCATCAACGGCGGTGTCAAGAGGAACGTGGTCCCCGACTACGCCGAGGCAGAGTTCGACATCCGGCTTACCCCGGGGAGTAAACCCCTGATGGTGAAGGAGAGGATCGAGGAATTAGTCAAGGAATCTGGGATCCCAGGGATAGAGGTCGCCGTAGGGGCGCGGGAGACCGCCGGGTATTACGAGTCCCCTGACTCCGAGTTCGCCCACAGGTTCGCGGAGACCATCGAGAAAGTCACAGGCAAAAGCCCCGTCTTCAAGATTCTCACCGGGGGCACGGACGCTATCTCCATCAAGAACTATACTGGTATACTCTGTCTCGGATATGGGACGAGCCTCACCGGCATGGCCCATCAGCCCGATGAGCATGTCACGGTTGAGAACCTGGTGCTCGGCGTCAAGATCTACGCGGGATTCCCCATCCTGTATTAAACACCTTTATCCCTCCTTTTCAGATTACATAAAATATCCTTGAACGATACCGTTCTCCATGGAGTCGGCTGACCTCATCTTCGGGAATGGCGAGGTGATCACCCTCGACATCATGAATAGCATAGCCGAGGCCTTGGCTATCAAAGACGGGCGGATACTCGCAACGGGTACAAACGAGGAGATATCCCGTTACTCAGAAGAACGAAAAGTAGTCCAAGATCTGAGGGGGCGCGCCAGGGTGGTGCTAAATTCCTAGAATTTACATTTTCGTGCATTCACACGCGAATTTGACCGGTCAAATCACACCTTCATACATTGATGGTCTCAGGATGTACCCGTGACATGTGGTTCACCATATTACCGGCTTTAACTCTGACCCCCCACAAGGTATACGTCGACCATCCCCCTTTCGAGGTTAGCGTCGAAGGGCTGAGAGAGCTTGAGGTCGAGACAACCCTGCTGGCAGGGAGAGTTGTCTATTCGAGGACTAAATCTAACTCTAGAATATTCTAGGGTAGTATCACTGATTTTACGAATTCGGTCCCGGCGGAGCTCTCGAATTTAATGTCTAGGACGCTTCCTGAGTTGAAGAAGCCGAATCGCCCCCCTACCCAGATTGTGATACCTCTCATCTCTCCCCTCTCTAGATCCGTCTTTTCTGCAAAATCAGTGGTGAGGGTCGCCACGATCTCCGATGGTTTCTCTGCGGAATACTCAGAAACCTCATTGCTACTAACGAGGACTCTCTTCAGGGTCACGGTCGAGTTCCCCGGGTTGGCAATGTAAACGGAGACCTGCCAGTTCATATGTGCGTCTCGAGTAGTTGTGAGGTTCACGAAATCGATGGCTTCATCTGAGGGGGGTGCCTCCTGCACGCTGCCCAGCAGACTCTGGGCCACGTAGAACGAGACGATAATAGCTACGACTACGAGGGCTAGGTGGATCACATTTGAGAAGCCCTTCCTCGTGCCTGACCTTCTCAGCTCTCTCCCTCCTTCTGGGCCGCTTGGAAGCTTCGTTGCTAACTTTAAGGGTATTATGAATGACTGTATTATACCTGTAATCCTGTTAACAGAAATGGATTATCGTATTTCCGCGAAATGCACTATTTTATGCCCCGAAGGCCTTTTCTTGATCGGCCCAGACCACTAGGAAATAGAAATGTCCGTTCATCCCGTAGTAATCGACGAGCCAGGCAAGAAGGTCCTACTCATGGGGAACGAGGCCATCGCAAGGGGCGCAATCGAGGCCGGTGCCACAGTGGCGACAGCGTACCCGGGTACCCCCTCCTCGGAGATCGGCAATACCCTGAGCAGGGTATCAGATGCAGCTGGGCTTTACTTCGAGTGGTCTATCAACGAGAAGGTTGCCTTTGAGGTCGCTTTTGGGGCCTCGATGTGCGGCCAGAGGAGTCTGGTCGCGATGAAGCATGTGGGGCTCAACGTCGCCCTCGACGTTCTTAATCCTGTAAGCCTCCGGGGTGTGAACGGGGGGCTCGTCTTCGTCTCCACCGACGATCCCTCGCAGCATAGCAGCCGGACGGAGCAGGACAACCGCTGGCTGGCGAAGCAGAACTGCATCCCAGTCCTGGAGCCCTCGAGCCCCCAGGAAGCGAAGGATTTCACGCGCTACGCGTTCGAGCTCTCGGAGAGGGTGAAGCTCCCCGTCATGATCAGGACGGTCACCCGGCTCAGTCACATGAGGAGCGATGTCGACCTGGGCCCCATCTATAGGCTGGAGAGGAAGCCGGAGTTCGACTGGGAGGGCTTCAGCTACAGGGTGGCGGGGTTCGAGAAGCTCTTCAGGCGCCACGGGGAGCGCCACGAGAAGCTCGACAGGGTCAAAGAGGAGTTCGAAGGAGCCGATTTCAACCATCTCAAGCTCGACGGGAGTGAGAAAGTGGGGATAATCGGCGTAGGCTTTGCATTCACATACGTCCTGGATGCCATCCGGAAATTGGGCGTCGAGTCCGAGGTTGCTTATCTGAAGCTCGCGACCCCCCATCCATTACCCACGGAAAAGATCGCGCGGATGCTAGAAGGCGTGGAGACCCTGCTGGTTGTGGAGGAGGTCGACCCCTTCGTCGAGATGCACGTCAAATCTCTCGCTAAAGAGATAGCTGCAAGCGCGACGATCCTTGGGCGGGAGACGGGGCATCTCCCGAGGGAGGGGGAGCTGAGCCCCTCGATCCTTGATAGCGCTCTCGGAGGCCTCCTGGGGATCTCTGTGGATAGAATCGATCGATCCGATATGGAGGAGAAAGTAGGGGAGCTTCTCTTTGACAGGATGCTGACCCTCTGTCCCGGCTGCCCCCACAGGGCATCGATCCACGCCCTCAAGAAGGCAGTGAGGAAGGTGAAAGGCGACCTCATGAGCATCGTGGTGAACGGGGACATAGGCTGCTACGGCCTCGCCCACGCGCCCCCCATGAGCTTCGAGGACACCTACTTCTGCATGGGAGCGAGCATCGGGGTCTCCCAGGGTATGGCGAGAGTCGGAGTCGACACCATCGCCTGGATCGGTGATGGCACATTCTTTCACGCGGGGATGCCCTCCCTCTTAAACGCCGTCTACAACGGTTCGCCCCTAAAGATCGTCGTGGCGGACAACGGGACCGTGGCCATGACCGGTTTCCAGCCCACCCCCCAGAGCGGGAAGACGGCGACCGGTAAGCCGGCTAAGAAGGTGATGATCGAGGACATCGCCAGGACCCTTGGCGTTGATCTCGTCGAGGTGGTGGATCCCTACGACTTGGAGGGCGCTCAAGGCGCGTTCGAGAGGATGCTGGAGGCCGAGGGGGTCGCCATGGTGATCGCTAGGAGGGCGTGCTCCATGGAGGCTGTGAGGGCGATGAGGCCCGAGAAGCCTGTCCCCTACTTCGTGGACGATGAGCTATGTACGGGTTGCAGAATCTGCCTGAGCCAGTTTGGCTGCCCCGCCCTCGCCTGGAGAGAGGAGTCGGGGAAGGCCTGGGTGGACTCCGCCATCTGCACGGGCTGCAGCGTCTGCGCCCAGGTGTGTCCCTTCGATGCCATCCTCCTGGAGGGCTCCTAGATGGGCGTCTTCGGACTGGTTATAGCAGGCGTCGGAGGCCAGGGCACTCTCTTGGCGTCCAGGCTCATCGCTCAATCCTCCATCGACGTCGGGCTCCCCGTAAAGATCGGGGAGACCTACGGGATGGCCCAGAGAGGGGGGCCCGTCATGGGCCACATCCAGATCGGGGAGGGGGCCGAGAGCCCCCAGATCCGGCCCGGGGAGGCCGACGCCCTCATAGGCTTCGAGATCGGAGAAGCGGTGAGGAGAGGGGTCACATACCTGAAGGAGGGTGGCCTCGCGCTTGTGAACACCCGAAAGTTCCCTCCCCTCGAGGTTATATCGGGGATGATGGAGTATCCCTCGGAGGATTCGCTGTTATCCCTCCTTGGGGAGGTCACATCCGACATCGTGAAGTTCGATGCCACAGCCATCGCCGAGGAGGCGGGCGATGCCATTGCCACGAACATGGTGATGCTGGGGGCGATCGTGGAGAGCAGAAAACTTCCCTTCGACGAGGAAGTCGTGACCGCCGCGCTGCGGAGGAGCGTCAGGGCAGCGTATCTAGAGACCAACTTGAAGGCTTTCATGATGGGCAAAACAGCTTACGGGGATTTTTCGAAGTAGAGCCGAGGAAACATTTCCCGGCTCGCTGGCTAATCTAAATTATTTCAGAATGTCCATTTAGACAACATTGTGGCGAGTAAGCCAGTGCACACCAGTGTGCTGCTGTTACATCACGGAGAGGGTGAGGTTTCTGATGAGGTCGAGGAAGATCTTGGTAAGGAAGCTCATCGTGAGATAAACTGAGCCGGCCGAGAGGAGGTATCCGAGGACTCTACGCTTCATGAATTTCCACCTTTTCCTATGCTGTTACTGAGCATCGTTTCGATATAAGGCTTCTCTGACGAAAAAAGCCATATTTAACCTCCTTTTGGGATTTTTAGTCGATTTTTCCCGATATTCGCACTGTTTTCCGGATGAGGGAACGACACGGATTATGGATCCAAGGAACTTTATGGCGATCCATGAGACAATTGATTTCAGGACTGAAACCACTCTCGATGAGAGGTTTTGAGCTTTTGTGATCGTTGACTTAAAGTTATTACGGAGTTGGACGTTGTTCCCACTATGTCAATTGGGATTAGGGGCAAATGGGTTATTGGGTACGACGGAGAGGAGCATCGGCTCATCCGGGACGGAGTCGTCGTAACAGAGGGTAAACGGATAAAGTACGTGGGGAAGGACTCTTCGGTCGAAGCGGACAGGTGGATCGACGGCTCTCACCACGTGGTAATCCCCGGGCTCATCTGCACCCACGCTCACGCTTCGAGCGCACCCAAAGACAAGAGCTTCATCGACGACACAGGGGCACGGCATTTCTATATGAGCTCCCTCGGAGAGAACCTCTCGGCCCTGGGTAAAAGCATCAGTCCAGAGGATTTTCACGTCTTTTCGAGGTACAGTATCGCTGAGCTCCTCAGGAGCGGGTGTACCACGATGCTGGAGATAGGTATGGTGGGGAACCTCGGAGCCGAGGAGGCCGTCCGGACCATCGGGGAGATGGGCATCAGGGCTCTGGAGGGGCCGTCCATCTCGGACGGGGTCTGGGAGAGAACCCAGGGAGCCAACATCCAGACCAGGTGGCTGGAGCTTGAGGAGGGGTTGAAGAAGCTCGACGAGGCAGAGAAGTTCGTAACAAAGTATGAGGGAGCCCTTGATGGCAGGCTTATCCCCGCACTCTACCCCGATAAAGTGGACACCAACAGCGGGGAACTCCAGAGGGCCGTCAGGGGGAAGGCGGACGAGCTCAATGTCCCCGTCTCTATCCACGCCGCCCAGTGGGTCGTCGAGTTCCAGAACATGCTGAGGATGTACCGCAGGACCCCCGTCGAGTTCCTCCACGAAACCGGGCTCCTGGGACCCGATCTAGTGATTGGCCACGGATGGGCTACGGCTGGCCACCCCCTCCTCGCCTACCCCCCCGTGGGCGGAGGCGACCTTGAGCTCCTCGCAATGTCTGGGGCCACCGTCAGCCACGACCCCCTGGTCTTCATAAAGAGGGGGAACAAGATGCACTCCCATTCAAGGTATCTGGCCGCGGGCGTCAACGTGAGCATCGGGTGCGACACAAGCCCCCAGGACATGCTGAACGAGATGAGGATGGCCAGCTACGTGAGCAAACTTGCGGACTGGGACTGCTTCAGCGGGAGCAGCCGAGAGGTCTTCAACAGCGCCACCCTTGGGGGTGCAAGAGGGATAGGGAAGCCGGATCTGGGGAGGCTGGAGTCGGGGGCCTTGGCGGATATCGCGGTCGTGGACATGCAAACCATCAACAACGTCCCCTGCAGGGACCCTGTGAAGAACCTCGTGAACTCTGCATCCCGCGGCGACGTGACGCACGTCATCGTCAACGGGGAACTCGTGGTCGAGGCCGGCGTTCTCCTCGCAGTCGACGAGGGGAAGCTTGTGGAGGAGGTCCAGAGGACCACCGAGGCGGTGTGGAGCCGCATACCTGAAAACCACTACCTGGGTTTAACCAGCGACGAGGTCTCGCCCCAGAGCTTCCGTCCCTGGGACCCCTGAGGGGATGCCTGGACCCTGCTAGAGTCTGACGAGCCTCTTCAGGTTCTCGGTGGTGACCCGCCCCACCTCCTCCTTGGAGACCCCCTTCAGCTCCGCAATACTCTCGGCCACGCTTACGACCCCTGCAGGATCCCCGGAGTCGGTCTCGGTCAGGAGCCATTCGAGGGGTGTCTGGCGGACCGCCTCTAAGAAGTGTTCCTCCCCCTGTTCGATGGTCCTCTTACCAATCGAGAGATAGACCCCCATCTCGACGCATCGCCTGGCATAATCTGGCCCCTTGGAGAAGCCGTGGATCGCGGCGCCGATCTTGAGGATTCCTGTCTCCTCGAGGATGTCCAGGACCTCCTCCGTTGGTGTCCTATCGTGAACCAGCACGGGGAGCCTCCGTTCGATGGCGAGGGCTATCTGCTCTCGCAATGATGTCCTTTGGATCTCGGGGTCGACATACTCTTCTGTGAACTCCCACTCAGCGGTCCTCCTCCCGACGTAGTCGAGGCCGATCTCGCTGATCGCGACCACCTCCGGGTCCTGGGACAGCTCCCTTAATTTCTCTATTGCCTCGGGGTTGAAGGTGTCAGCTCTCCAAGGATGTATCCCCACGCACCCCTTAACCGAACCGTGTTGATTCGCTACGCTTACTGCTTCAGCCGAGGATTCCACGTCTATTCCAGCTGCGAGGATGAGCGTCAACCCGGCTTCCTCCGCTTTCAATACGGATTCCTTGTTCGGGCCTCGAAGATGGCAGTGACTCTCAGAATACATTTTCAGATAAGGGTCTCACGTGGATGGAGAAAATACTTCCGACTCAGGGGCCCGAGCCCTTTACTCCTTCTTCCTTCTCTCCCACATGGCTCTACTCTCGACGCTCTTCATCCTCTCCGCGAGGGACTCGAGCCTCTCGAGATCGAAAGGAACCCACCGGGTCTCGATAGCCGAATTATACAGTTCCCTCGCGTTGCAGATCGTGACGCGGCACTCCCTCGTTCCGTTCTCCTCGGGTCCGCACTTGAGGCAATCCATGGCTCGGGCCAGCCTGACGAGGGCGATGCGGTTCCACGGATTATCGAGGCCATACTCCTCGGCGTTCTCGTAGCTGATCTCCCTCTCTCTTCCAGTGTCGGAGTAGACGATGAGCTCCTCGCCATCCAAGGTCCGGCGAATAGGATAGAAGAAACGCCTGAAGACTCTGAGGCGTATCCTCTTTCCCTCGATGACGACGGGGAGACCCACATCCATGCTACAGGGACACACCTACACATCTCAGGCGCGCATACTCTAAAAGATTAAAGTCTCATTCGGGCGTACCGTGGCTTTTATTATGGATCTATCTCTGCTTGGCGGTGAATTGGGATCTCGCCATCACGAACAGAACTTCTAGACCCCCGGTTCTGAGCATTTATATCTAGGTACGCATAGAATGGGGGTGGTGAGCTGATTTGGAAACCGGTGACCCCTTAAGCCTGGTGTTCATGATAGGCACTAACATCTTCGGGGTATATGCTCTATACAAAATTGTCCAGGTAGTCTATTTTTATATCAAGAACCAGAATTCCGACGAAGAGTTATAAGGAAACGATTCGGGCTAGGCCCTCTGTCTAGTTTTATAGGCGATGAACTCCTAACTGATGGATACATTGAAGCCCGAGAGTTCGGATCTCCCCATCCTTGAGGCTCTGAAAAAAGCAAGAGATATCGAGAATAAACTCTCGACGAGGTATATCCAATATGCCGAGTTCACCGATAACGAGGTTGCGAGCTCCCTATTTACCCATCTCGCATCCGAATGCAGAAAGCACTCGTGCATGCTTGACGAGTTATCCGGTCTCCTGGGGAATGCTGTGAACCTGAATTACAGGGGGGATTTGATGCCTGGGAGGCTCCCCGAGATTGGCTCGGTCATCGACCAGCCTACAGCCATCGAGACGACGTACAAGATCGTCAAGGAGCACACTGCTGTGGAGGAGAGCGTGCTCCAGTTTTACATCGACCTCTCACGCGTTGTCCCTAATGATGAGGCGTATGGTATCCTCCGGAGGCTCATCGAAGACGAGAGGAGCCACCATGAGATGCTGGACAAGCTAATGAGCGATCTGATGGAGCTGTACGGCGAGCAGCTAACCCTGGACTCTGACTAACATCGTTTCCCCGATGCGGTTAACCATATATACACCGTCCCTAGACCCTTCTTTCACGCGTTTTGGAGTTGAGAGAGAATGAAGAACATACTCAAGAGGAGACTCAAAGCAGGAGAGCAGGTATACGGGACCTGGATCACCCTCGAGAGCCCTATCGCGTCCGAGATGATGTCTACTCTTGGATTCGACTATTTCGTAATCGATACCGAGCACGCGCCCCTGGACATCTATCAGGCTCAGACCCTGATGCAGGCGATGAGGGGCGACTCGAAGACCTCGCCTATCGTTCGGGTCTGGTGGAATGACCTAGTTGCCATCAAGAGAGCCCTCGACATAGGCGCCCATGGCGTCCTTGTCCCCTGGGTGAACACCAAGGAGGAGGCCGAATTGGCGGTGAAGGCTACACGGTATGCCCCGGATGGCCTCCGGGGAAACGGCCCCAGGCGCGCCTCGCTGTTCGACCCGGACTACATTCTGACAGCCAACGAAGAGATCCTCGTGATCTGCCAGATCGAGACCAAGGAGGCGGTGGAGAACATCGAGGACATCGTCTCGGTGGAGGGAATGGACGTGAGTTACATAGGCCCAGCGGACCTCTCAGCCTCCTACGGCCACCTGGGAAACATGTCCCACCCCGATGTGCAGAAAGCCATAGATCGGGTCTTTGACGCCACCGAGGCGGCCGGGAAGGCGACGGGGGTTCACCAGGCTTCCGGGGCGACCATCAAGGATCGGATGGAGAAGGGATACAACTTCATCACCATCGGGAACGATCTGATCTACCTGAAGCAGGGCGTCCTGAACCAGAGAAAGGATCTGGGCTTAGACTAGAGCCCAACCCGGTTTACTCACTCGTACTCGACGGTGGCCGGCGGCTTAGGCGTGACGTCGTAATACACGCCGACAACCTTCGAGCATTTCTCTAGAATCTCATCGGCGGCGGCTCTCAGCGTCCCTTGGGGGACCTTGGAGATCTCTGCCGTGAGGAAGTCCCTGGTCTCCACGGCCCTCATTGCTGCCCTGTATTTTCCTTCCGCTCTTCCCGCAATATGGTACAGGACCCTGGAGATCCCCGGCTCCATAGACTGTATTGCTGCCCTGGCCGCCTCCAACTCTAGGTAGCCCAGGGTTTCGCCTCCCCTGAACTTGAACGTGGCGATGCGCCCGTAGGTGCGGTTACCGTCCATCATGCCCGTCCCCCTCTCCTTGAGGTATGCCACTTCCACATCCGAGTCATCGACCCTCAGGGATTTCGCCGCTGCGGATGCTAGCCCCTCGGGAGCCTCCTCCTGCTCGGCGGACAGAATCGCTGCGAAGTATTGGGCGGGGGTATATCTCTCGAAGTGGGCTTCCACGGCGTCGTTCGCTAGCTTTTCCTGCTGGAGTTTCTCCTCGGTTATCTCCCCCACGACCCTCACCGAGAGACCGGGTCCCGGGAAAGGCTGCCTCTCCGAGGCGACCTGGGGGGCCCCGAGGAATCTGGCGACCTCCCTGACCTGGTATTTGTAGAGGCTCTTGATGGGCTCCACGACCTTGTAGCCGAAGCGCTCCACGGGGTCGATGCCTATCTGCTCCAGGATGTTGTGCTGGGTCTTGATCCCCCCTGCGGTCTCCTCGATGTCGGCCCTGATGGTGCCCTGAACCATGAACCTGCACCCCTCGGCTCTCGCCGCGTCCCCCAGGGTCTGGTAGAAGGTCTCCCTGAAGGCCTTCCTCTTCTCCTCCGCGTCCGAGAGGCCCTCCAGGGCCTTCATGAACCGCTCCCTCTCCCGCAGTATCCTGACCGGGAGACTCAACGGGGGCGACGAGAGCATCTCCTTCACCCTCTCGGGCTCACCGAGGCGCATGAAGTTGTCGTCGATGAAGACGCAGGCGAGGTTATCCCCGATCGCCCTGTGGGTGATCACCGCGGACACGGTGCTGTCCACTCCGCCGGAGACCGCGATGAGGGCCCTCTCATCCCCGAGGGCCTCCCTGACCACCTTCACCTGCTCCTCCACGAACCTTTCAACATCGAGATCAGACATGACGGACCTATATCGCAAAAAGGATAATTAAGGTATTATATCACAGGACGACAAAAATCCGCGTGTCTCCCGGGAGAAATCAACTCCTAGGTACTAGTTAAGCCAAGGATCTCAGCTCTCTTCCCTTCTTTTTTCGAGCTTGCATCTAGGAGTGATTCTGCTTGCCGGGGTTATGTCATCTTATGAGAAATTCAAGTCTAAGTATCTTCAGTTCGACGATTCGCTTGAACACATAATTGATCAGTATCTGGTCTGGGTTAATGACGATAAATACATGATTCTGGGTAAAAAGAAAGAAATTGATTTCGAATATTTCGCGGTCAAGTGTTCGAAGAGGGGTAATGATGTATATCGTAAAAGGGTGAGCACGCGGTTCAATGAGGTTCTATTCGGTGTAGATGACCTCAGGTTTTTCAACCGGAAGGAACGTGGTGGACAGAAGAAGACTCGCGCCCTGTTTGTCACCCTGACTTGTGATACCAAGCTGTGCTCTTGGGAGGAGGCCCGGAACAGAGTTAGTAATGATTTCAATCGTTTCATGGCGAATGTTCGCAAAGGGTTTGGCGGGGTTTCCTGTGTACGGGTGTACGAGGCTTCATCTCGGGGATACCCGCATATTCACTGCATTCTGCTCTTTGATAGCTTCGAGTTCAACGTATTCAGGGGTCAGCGGGGAAAGTTCAGGATTAAATCCAAGAGCGTTTTCGAGAGGTATTGGCACAGCTTCATTGACGTTCAAGGGATGGATTGCATCGGAGGAGGCCTAGGCTATCTCCGGAAGTATTTGTTGAAGGGTTGCGATGCTGAGCGCGCTGATAGCAAGGGTTTGCTTACGTTAGCTCTTACTTGGGCTTTCAGGAAACGAGCCTTCTCAATCAGTGGTAAATCCCATCGCATTCTCAATGAGCTGTCTGAGGAGGACGATTTAGACGAGGATGGTCAAGGTCCCGGGTCTGTGTTTGTTGTCATCGGTTTCGTTTCTGCTAGATTAGTTGGTTTGGAGCCTGATGTATGGTTCAAACAACTGGATGTAAAATGGGTTAGAAAATGGGTATTTGGAGATACGGTTGGTTATGGTGAAGAAAAAACTAAAGGCGTATAGAATGCTAGTGAAAACTGGTGTAATAGATCCTCGGGTGTGGATTGCTCATTTCGGGTATAAGAGGCCGGATAAGTGCAAGTGTAGAGATTGTGTGGATTACATGTCGAAAGAATGTACAGGTGGAAGAAAGCCGTTTGAGTGTATGAAGAACGGCGTCTATATTGATTTGGGCGGGTGGGAGGGAGCATGAGCGAAGCCGTGCGACCGTACCCCCCGTTTAATTGAATTTTTAGGAAAGCGAGGAGGAGGCGGTCCGCAGGACCAACCGCCGACGACGAGTACGTTGCTAGCGTGCGCGCAATAATATTGAATGGGTATTTTACTATTCCCTGTTCCATTTATTCAATTTAAATATCTAATTGAGCGAAGAATTTTTCTTAATCTCGTTCTAACGTTGCGTGCGTCCGTTAGAAATGGGTAAATATGCCCCTAGTCTAGAAGCCTTTTCTCTCCTACAATTTTCTGTATCTCTGTAATGTCCTGACTTACCTCTAGGCAACCTAGGTATTTTCCCTCTGAGTCCCGTACGGCGAAGTACCTGATATGAACTTTCCTGTCTTTGAGATTGATCCAAAAGTCTGCGTGTTCTCTTTCGCCAGCCTTCATCTCCTCAAGTATCTTCTCTACCTTGTCCACGCTCTTATGCGGGTGGCATTTCTGGACCTTGAGGCCTACAACTGACTCGGATCTTGGGAAGATCCTGTCTCCATTCTTGTTGAATAGTTGTACCCGGTCTTCAGAGTCTACGAAGCTGAATTCAAAGGGAAGTGTATCTAACAGATAGGTTAGAATATCCTCAGAAACTTTTCCTTTCATAGCAATAATGATGGAATGAAAGTATTAAAAGTTGATTCCATTCGCACGCATATTTTTGAGATGTTTCCTAAGTAACAGGATTTCTTCGTTGAGCGCGCGGATTATTGTGACTTGATACTACTATGCATAATTCAAACTATTCGTAAAAAATTTTTCTCGTGCGCGCGCAGTAAGAAGGGGTCATAATTCATGTGATGTTTTGTTTCTATGAACTAATGTACCTTAACGCCCTTATCAAACAGTCAAACAAGGGGAGAACTAGGAACCGTGGGCGTTTTATCGTTTGGGGACTATGAGGGGTCCTCCTCTCGCGCGCGAATGTCTGTGTCATTCAAAGGAAGATAAAACATTTAAGTGAAAGAAGCAAAACTAAAACAGATTCTGTCATTAGCGGTCAATGACGGTTACTGACGGGGTCAAGCTTCGAGAGGAGAAACGATATTGGTATTAAAGGGAAAAAAAGGGGTGCCTGTAGTTCTCCTTATTGAGTGGGACAACCCAAGGGATGATGAAAGAAACAAGAAACGCCTGGAACACGAATGGGAGGTTTCGGACCCTCACTGGATTAAAATGGTGAAGGAAAAAGACATCAAAGTAGACAGCAGTATATGGGCTGAAAACACGGGGCATATGTACATGTGGACGAAATTTGAGACTATGGAAGACTTTGCAAAGATGTGGAACGATGAAAGACACCAGCAAATATGGGCTCAATGGGCTAAACTTCGTGAAAACATAAAAAACCATTTATTGAGACCAGAAATGACGATACCCGAAAACGTGATATAACATCACGCGCACGACCTCATACCGTGAAATTTACACACACATTAGCCTTAACTAATATACTGTAGAAATATCGGACCCATGATCAGGCTCGCGCGCAGGCCCTTTCAATAATTATAGGTTTTAGGGCCGATGAGATGCTTTTCAACCAGCCGCTTCCCCCACACACGAGTAGACCAAACTCAAAACTCACATGATCGCCGTCAACAGAGAAGAACCCATGCCTCACA
>JADHWM010000108.1 GCA_016783485.1 Candidatus Bathyarchaeota archaeon | reverse complement strand
GCGACGGCGTAGGTCGAGACGAAGTACATCAGGTTTCCGTCGATGATCGGGTATGCCTCCTCCCCGAACTCCAAGATATAAAAGCCGGCGAAGAGTGCGACCGCTATGATGATCAACTTCCAAGACTGGGCGACCCGGGGAGGGGGAAGCTTCTCGTATGCGACCCCGGTAACCCGAACTAGTGGGTCCCGCGAGGTGAAGAGGGTGGTGAAGGCGAAGAGGACATTAGTGAGGACGCTGACTTTCTGGGGCGGGGGGGGAGGGGACGTGGAAATCGAGGTTGGAAAGGAGGGGGTGGTGCTCTCTGTTGTCAGGCTCAACCCGCATTCCATGCAGAAATTATCGTTCTCGTCAACAATTGCTCCGCAGCGAGGACAGGCCGGCATCGTTCTACACCTTGAATGTTTTTCCAGTGATAGATGCATGGTCCTAAACTACGTATTTAAGCGGAGTGATTCGGCGCCCAGCATCATTTTGAGAGGATATGAGGCTGTTTTTTCCAAATGTGAACGCGCATCCAATTGGAATTGGGTCGGGGCAAAGGCGCGCTCAAGCCACTTTTATGCGTACCTCTCCCGGAGCCTCTTCGCCGGAAACGGGGTAGTGTCGAGGATGTCAGGGTACGCGTACCAGTCGTGGCCTTTCCTGACGATCTCGTACCGTGGGATGTCTCCGTACGCCTCCTTTCAGATACGCTCACTCAGTGACGGGTAGAGATTGGGGTTCCTTTAGGAGATGTTCTCGTGCTGCGTCGGGTCCTTCTTGATGTCGTAGAGGTGCCCCTCGGTGCCGTCGATGTTCGGGGTCCCGATCCAGTCGTTCCCATAAGCCCCCCATGTGGTCCCTCCGGAGACTATCGAGCATAAGGAGAATGACGTTCGCCAAGGCAGATACCTCGAAAATATTACTCAAGGCCTTTTAGCGTAATGTCAGAGCGAGGCGCCTCATCGCGACAAACGCGACGCATGCGCGATATGAGCGATCGATGCGCGACACATATGAATTAACGCGACAATCCCAAGCCACCTCTTTTTATCGGTAAAAAGCGCGATAATTGCAGGAACCCGCGATGATGCCAAAAGATGAGACCGTTGACCTAGCCGCGTCGAAAGCAGAGGAGGGGTGGCTCTGCTCCGAGGCCGTCCTCCAAGCCCTCGCCGAGACCCTGAACGTCTCCAGCGAGGTGATCCATAGGATCGCCACGGGGTTCGCGGCGGGGATCGGGCGATCGGGGGAGGTCTGCGGGGCTGTATCTGGCGCCATCTTGGGTCTGGGGCTCAAGTATGGACGCAACAATCTCGAGGAGACGCCTTCCGGGAGACGTCCCCACTGGTTCGCCACCGAACTCATCAAAGCGATCAAGGAGAGACATGGAACAGTTACCTGTGTAGGGGTCCTGGGCCTCGACCTCAGGGATCCGGGGGACTTGGAGACCTATTATAAACTTGACCACTGGAACACGACCTGCCGCGAATTGATAAAGGAGACAACCGCTCTCGCCTGGGGTCTCCTTCAGAGGGCTCCCTGAGACTCTAGAAGCAAAGGGTTGAGAAGCGGGGCCCCGATGCCTTTTTCGGAGAGCCCGGTAAGGATTAACCCATGGCCTGGACGGATCGTCTCAAAGGCTATCCCCTCGAATGGCTCCTAGACCCCTCAGACCACAGCGTGCGGTACTGGGCCCTCAAGCAGCTCATGGATAAGCCTCAGAGTGACCACGAGGTCCAGAGCGCCCAGGAGGCCCTCATGGGATCGCAACACATCAAGGCGATTCTCGGGGGCCAGAGCCCCGAGGGACACTGGGGTAATCCCGAAGATATGTACAACCCCAAATATAGGGCCTCGACCCACAGCCTCCTCGTCCTCGCCGAGCTCGGGGCGAAACGGACCCCGGCCATCGAGAGGGGAATTGAGCACATCTTCGAGTTCCAGAGGGACTCGGGCCACTTCCTCACGGACAAGCCCAAGACGGCGAGGGGGTACGCAAGCAAGGTCACGGACGGATGCTGCCTCGACGCCAACGTCCTCCACTACCTCAACCACTTTGGCTACCTCGACGACCCCCGCACAGGGAAGCTCATAGGTTTCCTCCTCGAGGACCACTCACCCGAGGAGGCCGGTTGGAATTGTCGGGCCTACCCCATCGACCCCTCCAAGGTCTTCGCCCCGAACTGCTACATGGGGGCCGCAAAGGTCCTCAGGACATTCGCGGCGATCCCGTCGGGACGTCGTTCCGCTGAGATGAAAGCGGTCATCGACCGGGAGGTGGAGAACGTCCTCGAGAACGGGGTTTATCGTTACCTCAGGAACCCCGATGGCAGCCGGAAGGATAAGGCGGGCTGGAAGCGGTTTGGCTTTCCCTTATTCTATCAGTCGGACATCCTCGAGGTCCTGGACGCCCTCACAAGGCTCGGGGTGAGGGACGCCCGGATGGAGCCCGCAATAGAACTCGTACTTGATGCCCAGCAGGGGGACGGCTCCTGGCTCCTGAAGCACAGCTTCAACGGGAAGATGTGGACAGACATCGAAGTTAAGCACAAGCCCTCGAAGTGGATCACCCTCAGGGCTCTCCGGGTCCTGAAGGGATACTTCGGCTGATGCCTGGGGCCATGGTTTTATCTCTTTATTCCCCTTCTGTATCTTCGAGATGAAACAGATCAAATCCCTCAAGATCACGACCCTAGCAGAGAACTACGCCTTCGGACGGGGCATCGGCCAGTGGGGACTCTCCCTTCTACTGGATCTCGTGGACGCCGAGGGAGAGCCGAGGAAGGTGGTCTTCGACACCGGGATGAACAGGGAAGCCCTCCTCCACAATGCGGAGGTCATAAAGGAGGATTTCAGCGACGTGGACTGCGTCGTTCTGAGCCACGGCCATCACGATCACACCGCCACCACGACTGAGATCGTCGAAGCCAGTGGGGGAGTGAAGGTCTACGGCCACCCCCACACCTTCACCGAGAGGGTGAGCGAGAACAGGGAGGGAAAAAGGAGGAGGATTGGCCCTCCCGAGGGACAGGGCATCGGGGAGATCGAGGCAGCGGGCGGAACCGTGGTCCTCACCGAGGCCCCTGTGGAGGTTGTGCCCGGACTGAGCACAACGGGGGAGGTGAAGAGGAGGTCCTTCGAGAAGGGGGGCGCTCCGTCTAACGGGGGGAGGTGGATTTTGATGGTGGACGGCGAGGAGACCGACGATCAGGTCCTGGACGACCTCTCACTGTGGACCGATGTCGAGGGAGTGGGACCCTGGGTGATCACCGGCTGCGCCCACGCCGGCCCTGTGAACATGATTCTCCAGGTCCAGGAGCTCTCAGGATTCGATATGATAAATGGATTCATCGGGGGCACCCACCTCATCGGGAGAACGGACGACTATGTTCAGCGCTCCATCGAGGAGATGGCCAAGTTCAAGCCCAAGCTCATCTCCCCTTGCCACTGCACCGGGTTCAAGGCCACCGCAAGGTTCTGGCAGGCATTCCCCGAGGAGTTCGTCCTAAACAACAGCCTCAGGATCATCGAAACGGGAAAGATGCCCCGTCACAGGTTAATCTGAGAAAAACAACTAGCGTCCGGGGTCTATTCTTCTCTGAGAAGCCCCGTGGTGTAATTCCTCGACAACTTTAAAGCGGGAACTGGCCCCATCACCACCCATGGAGAAGCTCATCATCACCGCGGCCATCACTGGGAGCCGGATATCCCGCTCCCAGACTCCCTATATCCCCATCACCCCCGAGGAGATCGCCCAGTCCGCCTACGAGTGCTGGGAGGCCGGGGCCAGCGTCGTCCACATCCACGTCCGGGACCCCGAGACGGAGATCGGCACCCAGGACGCCGAGCTCATCCGGAGGGTCGTGGAGCCCCTCAGGGAGAAGACCGATCTCGTGCTCTGCCTCACCACGAGCGGCGTCCCGGGGCTCAACTTTTCCCTCGAGAAGCGGATGATCCCCCTCCAGTTCAAGCCGGAGCTTGCGAGCTTCGACGCAGGAACAATCCTCCTCGGCGGAAGGCCCTTCATCAACACCCCCGAGTTCCTCGAGGGCGCCGCGAAGGCGATGAAGGAGGCTGGAGTTAAGCCTGAGCTCGAGATCTTCGACCACGGGATGATCACCACATGCATCAGGATGCGGGACCAGAGCCAGCTCGAGGACCCCCTCCACTTCCAGTTCGTCCTGGGGACCCCGTGGGGAGCGCCCGCGACGCCCCGGACCCTCGTCCACATGGTGGACACCATCCCCGGGGACGCCACCTGGTCCATCATCGGGATCGGGCGGAGCCACCTCCCCATGTCCATGTTCGCCCTCGCGATGGGGGGGCACATCAGGGTGGGGATGGAGGATAACCTCTACTACAAGCGGGGCGAGCTCGTGAAGCGGAACAGCCAGTTCGTGGAGCGGATAGTGCGCATCGCGGAGGAGTACGGCCGGGAGGTCGCGACCCCCTCAGAGACCCGGGAGATCCTCAGCTTGCCCGAGAGGACCTAGCTCCTCTCCGTTGGCCACGAAGCGCCCCCGGATGCCCCCGCCCTCAGGTTTTCGATGAGGGCCCCCTCCAGTCTGGGAATCACAAACTCGACAAATCTAATTGGGAGATGAGCGAGGCTGAACTAAAGGAAGATCCCAGTATGGCTATTCCAAAACGGGTCTAAGACGTAATTGGGCGTTCGTCTCGGTGAATCCCAAAAGAATTATCTTCCTCGGACTCGCATCTGAACACCCATGAAGCTCAACAAGAGGACGGTCCTCAGCTTCTTCTTGATCGCCATGTTCCTCGGGAGCACATTAATATCGCTGGGCGACATGTTGTGGGGAGGCAACAAAAAGATGGATACGATAGTCGTCCTGGTGACCTCGATGGGCAACATCGAGATAGCGCTGGCCACGAAGGAGGCCCCAGTCACGACGGAGAATTTCCTGAGTTACGTTGAAGATGATTATTTTGACGGCACCGTTTTCCACAGGGTCATACCGGGGTTCATGATCCAGGGCGGAGGATTCACCCCCGACGGTACACAGAAGACGACGGGGAACCCCATAGTGCTCGAGTCCGACAACGGCCTCAAGAACAAGCGGGGCACCATCGCGATGGCGAGGACCAGCGATCCCGACAGCGCCACCTCCCAGTTCTTCATCAACCTGGTCGACAACGCGTTCCTCGATAAGAGCCCGGGGAGCGATGGATACGCCGTTTTCGGGGAGGTCGTCGAGGGACTGGATGTCGTGGACGCCATCGGGGGGGTCAAGACGACCACCAAGGGCCTCTACGAGGACTGGCCCGAGGAAGACGTCATCATACTGGACGCCTACGTGAAGGAATCTTAAGCGGTCACCCGCCTCGTTCCTCGGCTATGCTAAGAAAGATCTGTAATTAGTGGACGCGGAGCGTTCTCATATCTTGATGGGGTTGAGTGCGCCCTCGATGACCTCGAGACCGTTCATATAGGGCCTCAACGCCTCCGGGACCACGACCGACCCATCCGCCTGCTGATACTGCTCCAGCACCGCGATCATGGTCCTGCTCGTCGCGAGGGCAGTGTTGTTCAGGGTGTGGACGAACCCGGCGGGGGCCTGCCCCTCCTTCATCCTGTATCGGACGTTGAGGCGGCGGGCCTGGTAGTCGGTGCAGTTGCTGTTGCTCCCCACCTCCCGGAACTCCCCGTCGGCCATCCAGACCTCGGTGTCGTACTTCTTCGCCGCGATGGAGCCGATGTCCCCGGTGCAGACGTTCACGATCCTGTAGTGGAG
>JADHWM010000028.1 GCA_016783485.1 Candidatus Bathyarchaeota archaeon | reverse complement strand
GCGAGCTCGACAGGATGAGGAGAGGAATGAGGGGATGAAGGTGTCTAAGATGGTCCGTCTGGAGGACCTGGGCCACGAGCTCCGGCTCTTACCCCAGAAGGTCTCGGAGGCCACCGCGAACGTGCTCCGTCTGCCCTGGTTCGAGGAATCGGCGAAGAGCCTCTGCCCCGTGGACACCTCCGCCCTCCTCTCCTCGATAAGGACGGAAGCCCGGGGCCTCCATGAGGTAGCGATCGTGGCGGGGGGCGGGGGCTTCACGAACTCCAGGACCTGCCGAGAGGTGGACTACGCCCGACAAGTGCATGACGGGACGAGCCGGATGCCGGCGAGGCCCTTCCTGCTCCAGGCCGTGCTCCTGGAGAGGGAGCGCTACCTCGGGGAGATGCTGGCCGAGACGGCGGGGATGATCTAGATGCCCGAGAGACTGGAGCTGGAGTACCAGGTCTCCGTGAAGGGGCTCGGGGAGGCCGCGATCGCCGCGGAGTCCGCGTCAAAGAGCGCAGGCCAGGCCCAGGCGGCCGTGGCCTCGGTCCGGGAGCAGGGCAGCAGGACCCTCCCGGTGATGCTGATGAGCGTACGGGCGCTGAACGCCACCCGCCTCGCCGTGGAGCAGACCTCGAGGGCCATCACGGAGCTGGACCCCCGGGCCGCGATGTACGGCTTCCTGAACATGATCCAGGTGGTCCGGAACCTCTCCAGCCTCATGGGGATGCTCAGGGAGTCCACCGGCGCCGCCTCGGCGGCCCAGGCTGTCCTCGCAACCCTCACGGGTCGGTGGTGGCTCATACCCCTGGCCCTCGCCGCGGGGGCCGTCGTCTACTCCAAGATCAGATCGATGCAGGCGGGGGGGCCCGTCAGGGAGACGGGGCTCTACGTGCTTCACAGGGGGGAGTACGTGGTCCCCGCGCGTCACCTCCACAGCTACGGGCCCATCTTCGTCTCGTTCCAGAGGCAGCCCCGGGAGGGCATGGACACCGACCTGTTCCTCCGGGACCTGGGGCCCCGGCTCGTGGAGAGCCTGAGGAGGGGAGGCTAGGATGCCCACCCCCGACTGGGCCAGGTGCCACCTGGAGATCTACGAGGCCCCCGGGTTCCTGGACGACTGCTTCAGGTCCGGCCTGTGGACCCTGTTCCAGTCCGCGGCGTCCCAGAGCTTCACTCCGGGGGGCGATGTGACCGGGGACCTCGCGACGATGACCGTGACGGAGGGTGGGTCCCCCTCGGGGTGCGGGTACAGGAAAGACGTCAGCGCGGACGTACTGAGCACGGACATCTACCCCCGTCTCAGAGTCAGGCTCAGGGGCCGAGGGACCACGCCCCAGTACAAGATCGGAGTCGAGTACACTGACGCCAGCGGCAGCGAGACCGGGTGGATCGACGCACCCACAGGTATGATCGTAGACGTCTTGGATCTCCTCTCGGGGAAGACCGTCAAGTACGTGAAGCTCTACGCGAAGTGCAGCACCGCCTCGGGGACAGCGTACGTCGACTGGGATTACTCCGTCATAGTGAAGAATCCTCCTCTGGTCCCCACGGAGCACATGGAGGTGGACGTGGATCTCTGGAGCACCCTCAAAGTCTCGGGGTTGGTGCTGAAGCTGTTCAACGACGTCCTCCTCGGGGTCACGGAGCGCAGGTACAGCCTCGACGAGGCCGAGGGGACTAAGGCGTACGACCTGAGTAACGTCGGGGGGCATGCGAGCCTCACCAACCCCTCGTGGAGCCCGGGGGGCAAGCATGGTTACTGCCTCTACTTCGGCGGGGCCGCCCGTATGGAGACGGGGTACAAGAAGATTGTCTCCGCGTCGGGGGCTCTCGCCATCGCCTTCTGGGTGAAGGCCGCTCCCGGGGCCTCGGGGGTGATATGCGGCTTCGGGAAGACCCTGGGTGGGGGCCAGTGGAGCCGTATCCAGTTCAACTGGAGCTCGGGCAAGGTTCGGCTCTACGTCCGGGACGACTCGGGGAACGTGCGCCAGTACACGAGCTCTGCGACGGTGGCGGACAACGGGTGGCATCTCCTCGTGGGGGTCGTCAGCCCCGGCGGTGATTCCACGGAGCTCTGGGTTGACGGGGATATCGATGGGGGGGCATCGGGGGCTCTGGGGTCCATAACCGTCGACACCGTGGGGCTGACCTTCGGCTGTCTCAACACTAGCGGGGGCTTCTCCGATTATACGGTCTGCTACGTGGACGAGCCCCTCATACTGGATAGAGCCCTGAGCAGGGAGGAGGTCTACGGGCTCCTCACCCGTGACCCCCCGAGCGGGGCTGCCCGTGCGGGGCCCGGGGCCCTCGTGATGGTCTACCTGGCTGCGGACTCGGAGAGCCAGGTCTACAAACTCATTACTGCCCGGGTCATCGACCGGGTCGCCTCGGGGGATCCGGGTAGGCCCCTCCTCACCCTGGTCTGCGAGGATCTGGGGGAGATCATGCACGAGCGCACATTCACAGGGGAGTATGCGAGCGCGACCCAGATCAGCGCCATCGTCGACGACTTGAGTGACGACGCGCTCCCGGAGCTCTTCCACGAGATCGACGCCACGGACAGGGCCCTGGTGAACGAGTTCAGCAGGGAGGGGGTCTGGAGCCTGCTCGGGAAGCTCGCGGAGACCGCCAAGTACTCCACGAACGAGACGGGGGCCAACTTTTACGTGGATCCGGGGGGCTCGCTCCGGTTCAAGAAGTACGGGGCATTCAACTGCAGTCTCGGGGTGAGCGACGGCTCGGACGGGAACCCGGGGAACATTCTGGGGATCAGGGTGAGGGAGACGATGAAGGGGGAGCCCCGGCTCGTCAACGACGTCGAGGTGGTGATCTTCGAGGGGGAGGCGACGCCCCGGGACGAGGACGCGTGGACTGAGGCCGCGGACAGCTGGAGCAGCCCGGATCCCACGGATGCCAACTATCCCCAGTCGGACACAGGGGACAAGCAGTCGGGGTCCGCGAGCATCAAGTTTCAGACCGCGAATCCGGGGAGCCAGTACAGGATGCGCCACGAGTTCTCCGAGGTGGACCTCACCGGGGTGGATCAGGTCAGGTTCTGGTTCAAGTATGGCTCGGGGCTGAGCCCGGAGAACCTGGAGGTGAGGATGCAGAAGGGGAGCTGGCTTTGGACCACGGACTATTACGTCAAGTCGGGGCTCTCGGTGCCCTCGGCGGACGCCTGGAGCGAGTACACGGTGGACATCTCCGACTTTTTCATCACGGGGAACCCGGGGACCATGGTGGCGAGGCTCCAGATCCGGGCCTACAGGGGCTCGGGGGACTTGGGGACGGGGGGCTTCAAGGTCGACAAGCTCCGTTTCCTGAGGACCGAGAAGAAGGGGACCAGCGGCGATGCGGGGAGCCAGGCCGTGCACGGGAAGAGGACGCTGAGGGTGGTGGACAAGACCATCACGGACACGGGGTACGCAGGGTACGTGGCGGAGAACATCGTGGAGCACCGTAAGAACCCCGTGGTGACCGTGGAGGCGGTGGTCCCGGGGAGGGCTCAGCCCGGGTTCAGGCCCCCGATGACGGTCTCGGTCTCGAGCCTCAAGGACGGCCTCGACGGGGCGACGATGCAGATCCAGAGGGCCCGCCACCACTACAGCCCGGGGAAGGGTTACACCTGCACCCTGGAGGTGGTCGCCGGGAAGAAGCCGGATGGCACCTACGAGGCGGGGGTGGCCCCGGTCCAGTTTGACCTCGCCGCGGCCCTGGCTGCGATGCGGAGGAGGCAGGGGGAGCAGCAGCTCAACAGTTTGAGGAGCCAATGGGAGTGACTTTATGATGGATATTGTGAAGCCTGAGGACCTCCAGAAGGGGGACCTAATCATGGTCAGATGGCTGGACGCATCAGAGATCCGGTGCAGCGTGGACGAGCACGAGGGGAACCCCGAGATGTTCTGCAAGGACTGGGGCGTCTACCTGGGGATCTCGGGGAGGAAGAAGAGGATGCTCATCGTGGGGAAGGACGTGGTGGAGGTGCAAAACGACTGGGGGGCGGCAAGGATCCCCCTAGAGCTCATAGACGAGATCATCCGGGTGATGCCCCGCAAGGAGGCGGTCCGAGCCATCAGGGAGATTCAGGCCCTCGGGCGGAGGGTGAGACTGAGAAAATGGAGGATGGGAGAGATAGAACGTGTCAGAGTGGTTTAGGGGCCTCCTGAGGCGAGCCCTAACGAAGCGGAGAGTCATAGACGTGAGCCCGGTCCGAAAAGTCAGGATCAGGGAGGAGGCGCCCGCCGACAGATTCGTGCTCATCATCGCGCTGATGATCATCTTCTTCGCAGGGCTCATCGCCCTGGAGGTGGTGCACATGCTCCTACTTGGATCATGGAACGAGATCGTCTTCAACGGCATCATGCTGGTGGTGGGCACCATCGTCGGTGCTGTCTGGGGCAGGCAGAACTCATGAAAGTGAAGGCCGAGAGGAAGGCACGCAGATACGACGAAGAGAGGGGCTGCTACGTGTACGACGTCAGCTTCAAGACAAGTGTGCCCCTGACCGACCGCACAATCGAGGTCTCCAGGGCCTTCGGGCTCGGCGTAGACGAGGAGAGAGAACACGTCCTATACAGAGACTTCGACCTCAAGCTTTCGGAGGGTGACGTGGTCTATATCACCGGGGACAGCGGCTCGGGGAAATCCGTTCTGCTACGGGCCATCGAGGCCGATCTGGGAGACGAGGCCGCGAACATCGACGATGTGGACGTCGACAGGGATACGCCCATAATCGACACGGTGGGACATAGCTTCAGGGAAGCCCTCGGCCTCCTGAGCAAGGTGGGCCTCAACGATGCCTTCCTCTTCCTCAGGAGATATCGGGAACTCAGCGAAGGCCAGAGATACCGCTACAGGATCGCCAGGACCATCGACGGCGGCAAGGAGTTCTGGATAGCCGACGAATTCTGCTCGACACTGGACAGGATCACGGCGAAGATCGTGGCATACAACATCCAGAAGCTTGCCAGAAGGAACGGAGCCACCCTCGTAGTCGCCACCACCCACGACGACCTCGGGAAAGATCTCAATCCATCCATCTGCATCCGAAAAGGCTGGGGCGAGGAGGTCGAGGTCGATTACCGTAGCAACGTCGAGGCGTCGCGCTGCACCGCAGTCGAGGGCATCACCATAGAAGAAGGCACCAGGGAGGACTATGAGCGGCTCAGCCACCTCCACTACAGAGACGCGAGGCTACCCGTTCCCCGGGAGATCTACGCCATGAAGAGCCACGGGAAGCCCGTCGGGGTCATAGCCTACTCCTACACCGCCGTGCGAGCCTCAGGCAGGAAGAAGGCGGTAGGATACACGCCGGACCTCGAGGAGCTCAACCGGGACTGGGCGGTCATAAGCAGGGTGATCGTCCATCCCAAATACAGGACCACGGGTCTGGGGAGCCGCCTGATCTCCGAGACACTCCCCATTCAAGGCTGCAGACACGTCGAGCTCATAGCCGTCATGGCCCAGTACAACCCCTTCGCCGAGCGGGCCGGCATGAGACTGATCCAGGTCAAAGAGCCGCATCGCTCAATAATCAAGGCCGTCGAGGAGACCCGGAGACTGGGCTTCAACCCCATCCACACAGCCTCAGCGGCATACAACAAGAATGTCCTAGACTCCCTCCCAGAACCCAAGCATGAAGGCCTCGAACAAGCCCTCCTAGGCGTGGGAGCCCTCTACTACAAGCGCCTCTCCGGAGCCGGCAGACCATACCTCAAGAAGAACGAATTCAAAGAGTGGCTGAACCGACAAGATGCGGAGGGCCTCGCAAGGGCCCTGACGGTACTCAACACCCTCAACCAGACCAAAGCTTACCTATACTGGAGTATGGACAGGGGGGAGGGGGGGGTACCCTGAATGAGTGATGAAACGACCCCGTTCACCGAATGGCTGGATAAATTCAACGGATTCGTCAGCGATTCATACCAAAAGGGGCTATTATTCATGCCCAAAATCACACCCAGAAAAGTGAAAAAAAAGATAAGATGGTATAAATTCACGCCCCAAGCCATCCGGAGGGAGCTAGCACGCGGCCTCGGAGACCTATACGAGTCAGCCCTGATACTCAGCAAGAAGGAAGAACTGACAATCACCCAACGGGAGAGGTGGTCCCGCCTCTCAGCCTACATCGCCCAGACCATCAACGTCATCATCAACGCCTACGACGAGGTAGCCATCGAGAAAGCCATCCACGACCTCAAGGAGTACGTCCAGAAACATGTCGAGACCCCCTGAAGGCTTCCCCAAGCGTACCAGATGGAGCCGCGAATTCGACTCCCTACACCGCAGTCTCATCAACAAACTCGGGACAGAGGCAGCACAGGTCCCCGAAGACCCCGCCCAGTTCATCCGAGAGCACCTAAGCTTCACCCCCACCTCCTACCAGCAGGAACTCCTCGACCACATCACCAGTGGACGCAAGCGCATCGCCCTCCGCTGGGCCCGCCAGAGCGGCAAATCCTGGATCCTCGCATCCCTCCTCATCTGGCACTGCGCCCGCCACCCCAACCACCTCGCCCTCATCGTCGCCCCCGGCCTCCGCCAGAGCATGATCCTCAGGGACAAGATCCACGAGCTCCTGGACAAGATCCCCAAGGCTAAAAGACGCTCCATCATCAAGCACCGCCTCCGCACCACCATCAAATTCAGGAACGGCAGCCAGATAGTCGCCCTCCCCAACAGCGAACACCTCCTCAGAGGCTACACCGCCCACCTCGTCATCTGCGACGAGGCCGCATTCTTCCACAACGACGAGACCATATTCCAGCACATCCTCACCCCCATGATGGCCACCACAGACGGAACCATGATCGTCAGCAGCACCCCCTGGGGCCAGAAGACCGTCTACTACCAGATCAACCAGGACCCCGACTGGCACATCGTCCACGCCCCATGGACCCGAGCCCTCCAGGACGGCATCTACAGCCCCGAGTTCGTCAAGGAGGTCGAGAAAATCAGGGAGACTCGCCCCCAGACATACACCATGGAGTACCTCGCCGATTTCATCGAGGACATCGACACCTGGCTCCCCCAGGACCTCCTCGCCAAAGCCTGCCACGAGGGCCTCGAATACACCGGATTCAATGACGCCGCGAAAGGCCAATTCTACGCAGGAATCGACCTCGCAGAGAAGGTGGACCACACAGCCATAGCCATTATCCAGAGAACCCCCGCGGGCCTCGACCTCGCCCACATGCACAGATTCAAACTCGGCACCAGCCTCGCCGCAGCCATCGGATACGCCAAAACCCTCAACGACCGCTGGACCCGCATCCACGCAGCCTACATCGACAAGACCAAGCACGGAGACTACATCGTCCAGGACTTCAAGGAGGCGGGGGTCACCCATGCCGAGGGAGTCACATTCACCCAGGACAAGAAGATGGAGATGGCCCAACTCCTCAAACAGCGCATGACCGAGGGCAGCCTCCGGATCCCCTACGACAGGAGCCTCCTAGACGAACTCAACGTCGAGCAATACGAACTCACCAAGACCGGCAAGATCACATACAGCCACCCCGACGGCACCCACGACGACCGATTCTGGGCCCTCGCCCTCGCAGTGTACGCAGCCGAGAAGAATCCCCCACCCGGAAAACCTACGGCCCGCACCATCTAACGAGCCCACGACCCCCCGGAGACCCGGTGAGCACCGATGCGCACACGGTTAGCCGCGAGTACCCAGAATCCAGACACATCCCAAATGCCCCACGAAAATACCGCAAACCTAGACGCGCCACTATCCGCATCTAGATTCAGGATCCAATTTTCTGTGGATCCCTCACGAAGACAACACTAATCGCTACGCATAATGCTAAAGCCCCGGTCAGCAGAATCCAGGAAAACGTGGGGCTGGCGCTGTAGATATACCCACCAACCAGGGACCCCACGATGATGGGGACGGTGAGAACGAACCCCATCCCCGGCCCTCCTCCTCCGCCCCCACCCACACCGGGACCGGTAACCATTATGACGCCCCGCCCAATGGCGGACATTATGCGCCCCCTCAACTCCCTCGGCACGCTCTCGGCGACAATGGTCTGACAGGCCGGCATCAAGAAGGCGTTCGCCGCAGAGATAACCAACGTCAGGGCGAGAACCTCCCAGAACGATCTGGCATAGATGAAAAACCAGACAGGAATCAAAGTGGCGGCCAAACCCACGATCAGAATCAGCCTCTTACTCACCCGGTCCACCACCAGGCCGGCGGGTACTCCGAGGACAGACGACGTCACCGCCGCTGCCAACCCCAGGAGCCCCCACTGAGTGGCCGAGAGCCCAATAACGTCGAGCCCATACAGTATCCAGAAGGGGCCCACCATGGCATTCGAGACTGATGTCAACATCATGATGACGGTCAGGAACCAGAGGTTACGGGGCATCCATCTCAGCGAGCCGATGACACCCCCGTAAGCTTCCCTCATTATCTGAGAGATGCTACTCAGCGAGATGCCGGATCCGGAGATATCCACCGTCTCCTCGAGGAACTTGAAGCGCACGGCGGAGGAGAACAACCTGAGCACCAGCATGGAAGCGAACAACCACCTCATGGCCGTGACTACGCCGAAACGATCGACGACATACCCACCGATGTATGGAGAGAAGATGCTGAAGGTAGTCGGGATGGCCATAGACAGGGCAAACCCTATGCCCCGCTGTCGCGGAGGCAGAGAATCCGCCATGATCGCCCCCAGCGCCGGCAAGTGGACCATGACGAGGCCCTGAAGGAATGTCCCCAAGGCAACGTGAGTCCAGTCCGTGGCGAAGACAAAGAACAGGAATGTGAGGGCCGACATGAACCCCGATAAGGCGATCACCTTCACTCGACCCTGCCTATCCGTGATGTAACCCGCGAGGGGGAAGATGAGGAGTGCCGCAAGTGTTCGGAGCGTGCGCACATACCCGATGTCCGTAGCCTCGCCTCCGAGGGCAATAATGAAGAGAGAGAAGAACGGCATCGTCATTCTCATGGAGAACATCTGGATCGCCCTCGTCAACGTGAGCACGAGGACATTTCCCTTCATGAATTCGAAATTCATGACGCCTATATTCCTCCCTCACAGAGCATTAACGCTCCATAGGACCCTCCAGATACAAAATCCTTCTGCACGCACGAATTATTAGGAGGCTCCCCGATAATCTGAATGATTGTCATGAAGATGAAGTGGTTAGGCCACGCAAGCTTCCTCCTCGAGACCCGAGGGAAGAAGATCTACATCGACCCCTACGTCGGCGACTACGATGTGAAAGCCGACGCCGTCCTGATCTCCCACGGCCACGGGGACCACTGCGACCTGGAGAAGCTCGCGATGGTGAGAACCCCGGAGACGGTGATATACACCAGCGAAGCCTGCGCGGAGGGCATACCCCCTGGGAACGTGGTGACGATGTCCCCGGGCGAGAAGAAGAGCTTCCACGGGATCGTGATTCACGCCGTCGAGGCATACAACTTCAAGCGCTTCAGGTCCCCCGGGGTGCCCTATCACCCGGAGGGAACCCAGATCGCCTTCATCGTGGAATCGGAGGGGAAGAGGGTCTACCACGCGGGGGACTCCGACTATCTGCCCTCCATGAACGATCTGGATGACATCACCCTCGCCCTGCTCCCTATCATGGGCCGGGCTGTGATGGACGTGGACGAGGCGGTGGAGGCGGCCATCGGGATAAAGCCGGAGATGGTGATGCCAATGCACTGGAGGGACTCCGACCCCGAGGAGTTCAAGGCCAAAGTCGAGTCGAAAAGCGACCTCAAAGTCATACTGATGCAGGCAGGAGAGACTCTGACACTTTAATCAACAGCCCAGACGGAAATAACTAAGCTTAAAATCGGGGCCCACGCCAGAACACAGTATGGCCTCCAAGTTCAAGGGCATGAGATTCCACACAGACGAGCGGACCAAGCGCATCGCAGACGACCTGAAGCACGCAGTCACCATCCCCGTGAACATCGACCTCGGGGCCCAGCACAGAGTCTACGACCTCTCCGAGATCAAGGAGATCCTGGAGAAATCCCAGAGAATCGCCGTCCAGGACTGCGGCTGCAAGACGAGGCTCAGCAACTGCGACTCGCCCCGGGAGGTCTGCCTCAGCATCAACAACTACGCCGACGAGGTCCTCGAGACGGGGGAATACGACTCCCGGGAGGTCGCCATGGAGGAGGCCCTCGACGTCCTCACGAGGAGCCACGAGGCCGGACTCGTCCACATGGCCTACACCATGAAGGGAGACGACGTCCCATTCCTCATCTGCAGCTGCTGCCCATGCTGCTGCCACACCCTGGGGAGCCTCGTGAGAAACGGGCTCCACACGGAGATACTCACCTCCAAATACATCGCCCTAGACGACCCGAGCCTCTGCAACCGCTGCTGGGACTGCGTGGAGAGATGCGTCTTCCAGGCCCGGGAGATGGTCGACGGCCGCTTAGAGTTCGACGGCTCCAAGTGCTTCGGATGCGGCCTCTGCGTATCCGCCTGCCCCACCGACGCCATCAGCCTGACCCCGAGGAGCACAGCATAGAACCTCCCCAAAGTCCTCCCCAGGAACCCTTATCCTAAACTACCGCTCATAACCGCCAAACTTATCACGCTCCGAGAACGTCCCCCCATTCATGAAGTTCAACTCCCGGCGCAGCCCCGTCTACGCCACCCACGGCATGGTCGCCTCAAGCCAGCCCCTCGCCTCCACGGCGGGCCTCCGCATCCTCCAGGCCGGCGGCAACGCCGCAGACGCAGCCATCGCCACAGCCGCGGCCCTCAACGTCACCGAACCCACCTCCACCGGCATAGGCGGAGACTGTTTCTGCCTCTACTACGACACCGAGAAGGGGAGGGTGCTGGGCCTCAACGGGAGCGGCCGGGCCCCCGCAGCCCTCACCCCCGATCTCCTCCGAGACCTGGGATACGACGCGATGCCCCGCAACGGAGTCCACACGGTCACCGTCCCCGGGGCCGCCGCAGGGTGGGTCGACACCGTGGACCGCTTCGGCTCCATGGATCTCGGTGAAGTGCTAGAGCCCGCTATCAGCCTCGCGGAGGAAGGATTCCCTGTCGCCCCCCTCACCGCCCGGCTCTGGGGAATAGGGGTCCCCAAGCTCAAGTCGGGGCCCCACGCCGAGGAGATGCTCATCGACGGCAGGGCTCCCCGGGCCGGGGAGCTCATGAGGAACATCACCCTCGCCCGGACATTCCGCACCCTCGCCGAGCGCGGGAAGTCCGGCTTCTACGAGGGGAGGATCGCCGAGGCCATCATCGAGCTCCTCTCCTCCATGGGGGGCGTCCTATCCGCAGATGACCTCAAAGAGCATCGCAGCACGTACCCCGAGCCCATCAGCGTCGACTACAAGGGCACCGAGGTCTACGAGATCCCCCCCAACGGCCAGGGGATCACCGCCCTCATCGCACTCAACATCCTCGAGGAGTACGACTGGGAGGGGGTGCAGCACTCCAGCGTCAG
The DNA here is from genome assembly GCA_016783485.1 of Candidatus Bathyarchaeota archaeon. Lineage (GTDB taxonomy): Archaea > Thermoproteota > Bathyarchaeia > TCS64 > TCS64. Next base: position 12,344 of record JADHWM010000028.1, on the reverse strand, counting down.
CCACCTCCACACCCTCATCGAAACGATGCGCCTCGCCTTCGCCGATGCCAGGTGGTACGTCGCCGACCCCGACGTGGTCCATGTCCCGATCAAGGAGCTCATCTCCAAGGAGCACGCCGCACATCGCCGGGGGCTCATCGATCCCACCGCGGCATCAGTAGATATCCAAAGGGGGAGTCCCGTCGCGGGCTCGGACACCGTCTACTTCTGCACCGTGGACGGGGACGGGAACGCTTGCAGCTTCATCAACAGCAACTACGCCGGCTTCGGCACGGGCCTCATACCCGGGGGCTGCGGGTTCACCCTCCAGAACCGGGGCTCCGGCTTCACCCTGGAGGAGGGCCACCCGAACCGTCTGGAGCCCGGGAAGCGCCCCTACCACACCATAATACCCGGGATGATGCTCAGGGACGGGCTGCTACACGGCCCCTTCGGCGTCATGGGGGGCTACATGCAGCCCCAGGGCCACGTCCAGATGGTGGTGAACATGGTGGACTACGGGATGGACCCCCAGGAAGCCCTCGACGCCCCCCGGTTCAACATCATCGATGGGACCAGCGGAGGCAAGGTCCTCCTCGAGGAGGGAATCACCCTGGAGACCATGAGCGCCCTCGCCCGGATGGGCCACGAAGTCGTTCCCTCCTCCGGGTACGCCAGGGGATCCTTCGGGAAGGGGCAGATCATCATCAGGGACCCCGAGACAGGAGTCCTCTGCGCGGGCTCCGAGCCCCGCGCCGACGGCCAGGCCATCGGATGGTGACTGCCAGTAGATGATCAGGGCATCTCGAAGACGTCGGTGCGCTTCAGCATGAACTCATGGAGAAATTTAACATTCTCCAGGATTAAATTATAGGCACGTAAGCTCTCCTCGAGGAACCGCTCCATACGCTCCTTCCCTGGGGATGACCCGGGTATCCTCCTGACCTCAGGAAGGAACCTCCCCTCGATCATCCTCCCTATCTGACCATACCCGTTTCTCTGGATCTGGAACTTCTGAGTCCCATAACCCTCCAACTTGAGCAAGCTCCTATAGTACTTCTTACGGTCACCCGGCTTCTTTACCACACCCAATACATTCATCTCCTCGATCCTCGCGAGATTCTCCGAGACGGTGCTCCGACCGTAGCCCGTCACCTCCATGATCTCCTCCTGAGTCACCGGATCGGGGCTCAAGATCAGCGCGAGTGAGATCGCCCCGATCTCCCGCCTCCTCCCTACAGGCGATGCATGCTCAAGGGTCTCCCTGATGTACTCCCGTTTGATATCCAGAATCGAGTCATTCTCCCTAGCCCTGAACGTCCTCACCAGAGGTTCCGGGCGCTCCCTCTTCATGGCGTCGAAGCCTTCATCAGTGAACTTGGGAACATAGTCCGGGTCCTCGGAGAATCGCTCCATATGCATCCCCGTATACTCCAGAAGATCCTGAATCAGGATCAGGACGTCCAGGAGATAGGTGAAAAACTGCCTCACGTGGAGGACCTCTGGATCCTCGGAGCCCAGAGCATCGAGCCTCGACTTCATCTCGTAGAGGATCTCCTCGCTGAAATCAGACGCAGCCGTGGCCGATGTGAAGAACGTCATAACGTACTCATCGATCCCCAGAGGGCAATAGTAGAACTTCCTCCGGTCCCCGGGACGCCTCGTCGCGAGGACCGGGAAACTGCTGAAGGGATCAGCGAGCTTCTTGAGGGTCTCGGAAACAGTGGTTCTACTCAACCCCGTGAGCTCCATGATCCTATCCTGGGTGATATAGTCCCCCTCCAAGAGTAGGGAGAATAAGACAGCGATGAGGTTGGACTCGAACCCCAGAGCCCCGTGGACCTGCTCCATGAAGGCGAGAAAGTCGATTTTTAACTGCAGCAGGGATGGTTCGCTGGAGTCTTCGCTCATAATGGTTGACCTGTATGATTCGTGTCTATCATGGGGGGCTGTCTTATGAATTTTTTCATTTTTTATATTTCCTGAGTTTTCGGTAAAATCCGAAAACATTATAAGGGTGCCCTAGAACGCGATAACACGGAACGATTGAACACATGTATAGAGAAATCGTGAATGGAGGGTTACCATGACCGAGGAAAACATACTCGAAGTCTCCCACCTCACAAAGATATACGGCCGCGAGATGACCGTCGCAGGCCGCAAGTTTGGCAGGCGCGTCGTGGGCGCCCGAGACGTCAGCTTCTCCGTGAGGAGGGGCGAGATATTCGGCTTCCTGGGCCCCAACGGCGCCGGGAAGACTACCACGATGAGGGCGATCCTCGACTACCTCCACATCCAGGAGGGGAGCGTCACCGTCTTTGGCATGGACCATCACAGGGACGCCCTGGAGATCAGGGAGCGCATAGGCTACGTCCCCGGGGACCTCGCACTGTACGGAAACTTCACCGGGGAGGAGCTCATCAAGTACTTCGATGGCTTCAGGCCCGTGGACCGGGACTATCTCAGGGAGCTCAGGTCCGTATTCAGGGTCGACCTCTCACTGAAGATAAAAGCCGTGAGCACAGGGAACAGGCAGCAGGTGGGGCTCATGCTGGCCCTGGCCTCGAAGCCGGATTTCCTGATCCTCGACGAGCCCACCTCGGGCCTCGACCCCCTCATGGCGGCGAGCGCCCACAGGCTCTTCAAGGAGTTCAAGGAGGAAGGGAAGACCATCTTCCTGAGCAGCCACGACCTCGCCGAGGTCCAGGCCGTCTGCGACCGTATCGGTATCATCAAGGAGGGCGAGATGATCCTCGTCGAGGAGGTGGAGAACCTGGTCTCCAAGTTCCTCCAGAACGTCAGGGTCAGCTTCACGTCAGAGATCCCCGACCTCGAGACCCTGGAAGCCATAGACTCGGTGATCTCCGCGGAGGCCGAGGACGAGGACACCCTGCTCCTCAAGGTCAAGGAGGACATCAACGAGCTCCTCAGGTTCCTCACGAATTACGAACTCGACCGCCTCAGCATCGAGGACGCGACCCTGGAGGAGATCTTCCTCCAGTACTACGAGTAGGTGAACGTGATGAGAGTATATCTGACGAATCTACGGAAGGGCTGGAAGGGCGGCGTACTAATGCCGTTCTTCGTCTCACTTATCGTCCCCATCATGGCAGGTATCTGGCCCAGCATGAAGGACCAGATGGCCGCCTTCTCCGAGATCCTCAAGAACCCCATATACCAAGCCCTCCTGGGGCAGCTGGGGCTCATGGACATGACGACATGGCAGGGGATGTTCTACATGTACGTGGGGATCTGCATGGAGTGGGCCATAGTCTTCATCGCGATACTGATCCCCGCGAGGATCGTGGCCAGCGAGGTAGACAAGAACACCCTCGACGTGACCCTGAGCTACCCCATCCCCCGGTGGAGATACCTCCTGGAGAAGTTCATGGTCTACGCGACCTACAACCTCCTCTACCCCGCCTTCGTAATCGTCCTGGCTGTGGTGAGCACCAACAGCATCGGGGAGACCCTGGACATGACTGTCCTGCTCCACACCATGATAGGGTTCTGGCTATGGCTCTTCGCCCTGGGCGCACTCTCCCTGCTCTGCGGGACACTGTTCCTGGAGTCGAACCGAGCCCTCAGCGCCTCGGGCGCACTGATCCTGATCCAGTATCTGATGACCCGGCTGGGAGACCTAGGGGACCTGAGCTTCCTCAAGGACTATACGGTCTTCAACTACGTGAGCACGGGGACCATCATCCAGAACGGCGGGATACCCATGAACGAGCTAGCGGTGGTGGTGGGCGTCGGAGTCGCAGCCCTAGCGGCCGCCCTCTACGTCTTCCAGAAGAGGGAGCTCGCCTACTAGACACCCTTTTCTCAGGGCTGGGAAGGCCCCATTTTTTTTATTCCAAAGATCTCCACTTTCTACAAGGTGCACTGAATGAGGGCTACAGATCTCCACGAGCACGCCAGGAAAATCGGTTCCTGGGTGGACTGGGACGACACCGTCGACGAGTTCCTGGCCGGGGACCCCGACGCCGAGGTCACGGGCATCGCCGTCTCCTGGATGCCCACCTTCTCCACCCTGGAGAGGGCCCGGGAGCTGGGATTCAACCTCTTCGTGACCCACGAGCCCCTCTACGTCTCGGAGGTCGACGAGGCCCGTCTTGTTGGCCCCGACGACCCTTGGGTGAGGAAGAGAGCATGGCTCGAGGAGACGGGGATGATGGTATACAGGTGCCACGACTTCTGGGACGACTATCCTGCTGTAGGCATACACGGGGCCTGGGCGAAATGGCTCGGATTCACCGGCCCTCCCCTCTCAGCTGAGAAGTATTATGAGGTCCACGGGGTTGAGGGCCTGACTCTGGGAGCGCTCGCGAGGATCTTCCTGGAGAGGGTGAAGCCCCTGGGGCAGGAGGCGGTCCACGTCATCGGGGACCCGGATCAGGAAGTTTCCAGGGTCGCCCTGGGGACCGGGGCCATCACCAACTACCGGAGGATGCACGCCCTTGGGGCAGACGTGCTGCTGCTCACCGACGACGGCACCCGGCTCTGGGAGTCCGCCCAGTGGGCCCGGGACGGCGGGGCCTCCCTGATACTTGTGAATCATGCCACCTCGGAGGAGCCCGGGATGATCAGCCTCGCAGTGTACCTTCGTGGTGTGTTCCCTGGGGTACGGGTGGAGCACGTCCCGGGGGGCTGCCTATACGGGACCATAAGCTGATCCCGCATCTCCTCTGAAAATCAAATAAACCCCAGCCGCCATAGGATTGATCGATATGAAGCTCGTGACATTCAAGGCGCACACCGAGGAGAGGATCGGGGCCCTAGTCGGCGACAAGGTTCTGGACCTCACATCGACTTACGCGGTTTACCTGAAGGAGGAGGAGGGGAAGGAGAACGCATGCATCCTAGCCCGGGGGCTCATCCCCCCCTCGATGAAGGGGTTCCTGACGGGGGGAGAGGAGGCCATGGAGGCCGCCAAGGCGACACTCCGGTACATGGAAGGCAAGCCCGAGGACAAGGAGGGCCTCGACGGCGAGAGCCTCTGGCTGGGGCTAGAGGGCATTCGGCTGGAGGCACCTGTGCCCTCGCCGGGGAAGCTCTACTGCACGGCGGTGAACTTCTACGACCACGCCACGGAGAGGATCAAGGACCCTGTGGTGAGGGCGGCGGAGATCGAGAGGCTCAAGGGATTGAAGCTGGACGTCCCCGACGTGTTCCAGAAGCCCCCCAGCCTCGTAGTGGGCCCCCGGGGTCCCCTCATCAAGGTGAAGGCCACCGACAGGATGGACTACGAGTGCGAGCTGGCGGTGGTCATCGGGAAGAGGGGGAAGTACATCCCCAAGGAGGAGGCCTACGATCACATCGCGGGGTACACCATCCTCATCGACGTGAGCGCCCGGGACCAGGGCTTCCCCCAGGACGTGGATTTCAGGATGTTCAAGCACGACGTGAACTGGACCAAGGGGAAGGGGATGGACAGCGGCGGCCCCATGGGGCCCTGTATCCTGACCCGGGACGAGGTCCCGGATCCCTACGACCCGCCGCTGAAGCTCATCACCCGGGTGAACGGGGAGACGAGGCAGGACGGGAGCCTATCCACGATGATCATCGGGATACCCCGGCTCGTGGAGTACCTCTCCAACGGGACCACCCTGGAGCCCGGGGACGTCATCGCCACCGGGACCGTGGCGGGGGTGGCCCACAGCTGGCCCGACGGCTACCTCGATGTGGGGGACGTCCTGGAGTGCGAGATCCCCCCTATCGGGACCCTGAGGTACGAGATCGTGGGGGAGTAGCCTCCCAATAAACCATCTAGGGGAGCCATCATCGTTCCTTAGATGCGTATATAAAATCCGTTTCGCATTACACGTCCCACTGGCAGGTGGAATGCTTGTATTGTTCACGGTGCTGGGTCGAGAACTCTGGCAGGGCTGATTACTGCAAGGGCTGCGGCTCGGCGCTTCGCTCCAGCGACGACTGGGGACGAGGTGACCGTTTCGGTCCCTTCGACGACGGGTCCCCCCTATTCGGTATCCTTTTCGCCTTGTTCGTCTGCGCGATAATCTTCTCGGGCTTCACCCGGGTCATAGGATTTCCTTGGGGTTTTCCTTGGGTGTTCCCCTGGATCCCCGGGATAATGCTCACACCTTTCCTCATCTTCGGACTGATCTTCTTGGTGATTTTCCTGTCTCGGAGATAACCTGACCCCATTTAGTGGGTTTCCCCTATATTCAACCATTCTTTTTCGAAAATCTATTTATTTTTAGTTTAATTTGAACAATCCGTGACCCAGTTCACTGAAGAAACCGTCCCTATACGCGTGGAGAGCCGGACGAGGCGATACGACTCCGAGCGGGGATGCTACGTCTACGACATCAGCTTCAAGACGAGGGCGCCTCTCACCGAGAGAACCATCGATGTGGCCGAGGCCTTCGGCTTGGGGATCGACGAGGAGCGGGAGCATGTCCTCTACAGGGATTTCGAGCTGAGGCTCTCCCAGGGGGGCGTGCGGCTGGCTTAGGATAAGGGGTTCGGGGTGAGGGGTTATATCTTTAGCGATGTGGAGAGGCGGAGGCTGAGGCGTTGGCTGGAGTCGGGGGAGGGGGGCGCGGAGACGAGGAGGTTGTTCGTGGGGGTGAGGAGGAATCTGGACAGGCTGACGGGGGACGTGGAGCTGCTCGTGGCGGTGTGCGTGAGGCTGCGGGGGGAGGGGCGGATGGCGGGTCGGGGGAGGCTGCCGTACGGGTTCGGGCGTCGTTCACGCTGAGGAGGGTGAGGGTCGACCCGGCGAGGAAGAGGGCTGAGTACATCGATAGGATGGAGGGTTTGATGGCGGGGCTGGATGCTATCATCGCCGATCCGTCGGGGGTGGAGGACATCCAGGTGAGGGCGGTGAACAGCATGGTGTCGGCGGTGAGGATGTGCTACAGGATGGTGGTGGACGTGGACGTGGAGCGGCTGGAGGTTGAGCTTGAGAGGCTCAAGGAGGAGAACGGGAGAGCGGCCGAGGCTCGGGGGGAGCTGGGATACGAGGTAGAGGGGTGAGCCCGGGGCGTGATGCGCCGTGTTCCGGCGTCGGCTATCGTTTCTTGCGTTTCGCCGGGAGTGAGACGTTCTTTCGCTCCTTGGTCTTCTGCTTTTTCTCTCTCTGCTGCTGCCTGTGTTTCTCCAGACCTTCTTTCTTCGCTTGCTTTTTTTTAGACATTCTAGGTGACTCCTTGATGCACGGTGATGGAGTTGGTGTCTTTAAATATTTCTGCGCGGTGGCTTGTTTTTTCCTGATGTCTGTGACCGGAATTGTGCTTGAGGGAGAAGATCAGGGGGGAGCTGGGGTGCCCGGTGGGGGTGTCAGGCTAGCTCGAGGCCGTGGGGGGTGAGCCGTTGGAAGTGGGCGTCCCGGGTCTCCAGGGGCATTCCCCGGGATATGGCTCCTGCGGCGATGAGGAGGTCTGCGTCGGGGAGGGTCTGGCCTTCCTCTCTGAGTTTGGCGTAGAGTTCGCAGTATGTGAGTATGGAGGGGTTGTCGAGGTTGAGGGTGGGGTAGCTCTCCTCGAGTAGTTCCTTGACCGTCGTCCTCTTCTCTCGGGTCGTTCCCCGGAGGACCTCTATGAGAGTTATGACTGAGATGGCTCCTGGTTGGTGCTCCCTTTTCCGGAGCTGGTCTATGACGGCGTCTGTGTCCAGGAGTCTCATCCTATCTTCAGTTTCTCCCTGAGCTCCTTGCTGGTGTCTTCGATGGATTTCAGGTCGTCCTCGGTGAGGATGCTAGCGAGCTTCTGGAATGCGTTGGCTCGTTTGGCTTTGTCTGCCTCGGCGTAGAGTTCGAGGAGGTAGCTGCCCCAGTCTTTGTCTCCTTTCGCTTCTTCGAGGGTCTTTTTGACGTCCCCGGGGACGGATATGGTTGAATAGTTGCTCAATTATATCATTGAATAATGGTTGAGCGGTCACTTAATTGTGTTTCCTCGGAGGGAATTATACCGGTTGTGTCAGAATTTGCTTATCATCCTCGGCGCGTATGTATTTTTGCCTAAATAGCTGGGGCGTGGGCGGTCATGAGCCTCAAGGGGCTTAGGAGGAAGATCAGAGGGGAGCTAGAGCGCTCCAGGCTGGGGTTCGAGGGGAGGGTGCTGCCAGGTGATCCCGTTGAGTTCTGCAGGGGGTGGCTGGGGTACGAGCCGTATGGGTATATGTGGCCTTTCCTGAGGGATGAGGGGCATTTCGTCGCGAATCTGCAGGCGAGGCAGACGGGGAAGACCTTCAACGGGATGGCGAAGCTCCTCTGGATCGGGTTCAGGTATCCGGGGAGCCTGATTCTGGTGACTGCGCCGAAGTTTGATCAGGCGAAGAACGTGGCTTTCAAGGCGTTGGGGGAGCATCTGGAGAGGATGAGGGGGGTGGATCCCCGGTTCTTCGATTACGTCGTGGGTAGGAGGAACGTGCTCAGGACGTTGGTGCGTTTCAGGAACGGCTCGGTTATCAGGGCGGAGTCCCCTGTGCCCGAGACGATCAGGGGGCATACGGCGAAGGCGGTCTATTTGATGGAGGCTAATTTCATCAGGGATGATCTGGAGCTGTACTCTGCGGTTCTCTTCTCGTTGAATACTACGAATGGTTTCCTGATTGCCGAGTCGACGCCGTGGAACAGGGACAGCGTCTTCTACAGGATGATGAACGACGACGGGTTCGGTCGGTTCAGCAGGCACAGGGTCGAGTATACTGAGGCTCTGGCTCCCGAGGGGCCTCTGAATCCTGAGATCGTGGGGATGATCGAGGAGCAGCTGGGGGGCGACCCGGGGAGGTGGAGTAGGGAGATGCTCTGCGAGTGGGGCGAGGATCTGGATGTCTGGCTCTCCACGAGTTTGATAGCTCTTGCGCAGGACTCGTCTCTGAACTATCATGATGCGGGGACTCGTCTTATGGGAGACTTTTTTGTGGGGGTCGACTTCGGTAAGCACAGGGATCACTCGGTCATCGCTGTCGTGGAGAGAGTCGATGATCACCTTTTCCTCCGCCACTGTCACTGTTTCCCCCTTGAAGCATCATATGGTACGGTGATAGGGTACATCAAGCGTCTGCAGGATGGGTGGAGGAGAGTCCACGCGGTCTACGCGGATAAGACGGGGGTGGGGGAGTACATCGTTGAGGATATGATGAGAGGGGGGCTCCGCAATGTTACTGGTGTTAACTTCACCGACTCCAGCAAGGAGGCTATGGCTACATGCCTGAAGGAGCGGATGAGGAGCGCTGTCTGCCCCATGTGCGGATGGAGTGGTTATGTCGACGCACTCTCGGGGGAGTGGAGGATTTCGTGCCCCGAAGGTTGTGTGAACGAGGAGGGCAGCAAGGCGAGTCTGAGGCCGTTGCTACACATTCCTTTCGACCCGGATCTTTTCTATGAACTCAACGTGGAACGATACGAACTCTCCAAAACGGGGAAGATTCTATTCAATCACCCTCAGGGCACCCACGACGACCGGTTCTGGGCCCTCTCCCTCGCAGCCTACGCCGAGGAGCAGACACCGGTGGCGAGTCCGCCAAGAGCACGCGTAGCTTGAAGCAGTTCAGTAGTAAACCAATTCTCGTGCGCGTGTACGGCATCTTCTTGTTCCTCTTCCAATTATCGAAAAACTATATAGAACATCATTCAATTTTCTTTTATCTTGCCCTACGTAGTTCGATGTCTCCGATGTAAACGTCAATATCCATTAGATTCAGAGTTAAAGTTTTGTTCAGATTGTGGTTCGTTTGTTGAATCTGTTTATGTTGAAAATGGACAGCCAACAGATTTTCCGTTGGATAATGAGAAGGAAAAGATTGCAGAATATGTCTACTTAGAATATGAAGAGTTACGAAGAGAATTTGGCGATCTTGAGCTAGATCTATTAAAATCTATGAAGGTAAACACTGCATCCGGTCGATTTGACATGGTCTTTCTAGCTACCTTATTCAGCGCATGGACTATGAAAGAGGAACGAGCTTTTTCAATATGGATGAACCTGACTGAGGCTTTTCAAGATGCTAATACAAGTTTTTACAGTTATCTTATCGATGCTAAAGAGTCTCAGCTCATAGATCTCACTAAAAGATTTAGAGTTCCACCAAAAACTGTTTCCTATATAGCAAAAACCGCGAAAAACCTTCGACTATATAATGATGATATTAACGGATTAATTGATGAAAAAAGTTGGATTCTTACGCTTAAGAATATTAAAAAAAAGTGTAAAGGAGTTAATCAGAAGGCTTTCTGGATAGCCCGGATCATGAGACAAAAAGGAGTTTGGGACGTCCCAGGCCGGTACTGTTGTGTATCAGATAGTCATAACAAGGGATTCTTGTTAAGAACGGGCTTCATCAAGTCTGATGAAAACCTCTTCCACAACAGTTTAGTAATGTGGAAATACTTTAACGAGCCATTCGAGACCCAATGGTACGACCTCCCGGTATTCCGGTTTGCCAGATTGAGAGGTTGTTCAAAATGCCCAAAGCAGATTTGTAACTTTAGCCAGTTATCAACATGCGGCACGTAACAAGTCGCACATGAATTATTATTAACAAAGGCCTCATAACTAACTTCAAATGAGATACCTTGTTCAGGCTAACTATCGCCACAAGTATGCAAGTATCCATAAAGAAGACTGCGGCTTTGCTAAATCCCCTAAACATAGGACCGACAACACTGCATGGTTTGGACCATACGACACCTTAGAAGCTGCGAGAGAAAGAGCTAGAATAGCTTATAGAAACGATATTAGAGAATGCACATTCTGCCAACCGATTAATGTGGACTAACCGAAACTAGGCTTTGTACAACTCCTCGACTGTACCTGTCTCGTGGTCGATGAAGAAAAACCTCACACGCTCCAACAAAGATCCATACCGCTCCAACCATATCTCGGGGACTCTCCTATCATTTCCAAACACAAGGAACTTAATATCAGCCTCAACTTTTTCGAGGAGCCACACGTGCTCTGCGATGTTCGAAAACTTTGCAGGAGGCAGTTTTTCCCCACGGACCAAGGAAAAAAATTTTGCGTCTCCTACTATCTTACCATCGAAAGAAACTAGATCCCACTTCTTTGGAACCCCTCTAACAGATCCTTTACGAAATTTAACCCCAAAGAAATCCCTCAAAAGATTATTGCAGTAGCCCTCGAAACTTCGCGCATCCATTCTGAATTGAATATTTGGTAATAATTCAAAAAAATTGCCCCTGATTTAGTGCAAAGACGGACGAATCTGGGCTCTCGCCCTCGCAGCCTACGCCACAATGCAGCCTACCGCCAGCAGGCCCGAGGCAAAGACTGCGTGACATAACAATTGGCGATCACTCGCGAGAATAAATATCATTTATTTTCATATATGCATATTTTTAAGATTTAATATGGACTTTTGTAATATTTTCTTTAATTCTGGTACAAGCCTAACAATTTTTTCTCGGTCATATTTTTTTCCGTGGACAATATCATTTCTACGTGCAAAAGCAGTTTTAACAGTTTCAGAAATTGTATCTCGATCATCATCATTTTTACCTAATAACATTGAACAAGCCAACCCGATTATTTGACCCATTCCCACATCACTCCTATTAAACTCTCCCTTCATAATTAATGCCTCTAATGCAATACAGATATCAATCAGTTTATCTTCCTCACTTTTACTATGATACGATCTACCATATCGTTCACAAGCTATGAGATAATTATATTCATTTTCAAAATCTAAATTTGTAATTATATCTATGGTTTTTTTTAATGGATCTAAATCATCTATATTGAACCTATAAGGATCATAATGCAATGGAATCGGCGGATAAGGAACCACTCCAACTGAGTCTGTACTATGTCTATCTGGAAAGTAATAAATACCTTGAATAAAAATATCTTTATCTTGAATTAATCTAAAAGATAGAAGAATTCTATCAATTAAATCTATATCTATATTGGGTATTGGTATTTTACCATCCATATTGAATAATTCTAAAACAAAAATACTTCTTAAACTATCAAAAGGATAATGAAGGTATAATAAATTTCTTTTTTCATTTAATATAGCTTTTTCTTCTTGCCTAATAAATCTTAATTTAATTTTATCAGGAATTAAATAAACTCCTTTCCTCATTTTCTCATTGTTTTCTACTCTACTTAAATTTGACAACATACCACTAAAAATAGCTATGCATATGGGTTCGTTCTTACTCATTATTTATCAATTTAAATATCGTTTTTATCCTAATATAAAATTTACACATGTTCCAAATATTTATTATAATAGACCTTAGTCTTAATTAGGGTTTTTTGGGTATAGAACGGCTTGTTTATTAATATTAAAGGATTATTTTTATTCTAGGGCTGTTTCAACGTTGAATTACGACGCGTTATCCCGAAAACCCTTGATTTTCAAGAGCTTCA
>JADHWM010000027.1 GCA_016783485.1 Candidatus Bathyarchaeota archaeon | reverse complement strand
TCTGGTCCATCATGGAGGTCATCCGGATCGGGGAGGAGGCCGGGCTACCCACCACCTGGACCCACGCCAAGGCCTGCGGCGAGGTGAACTGGACCAAGTCCCTGGAGGGCTGGTTCAAAGTGATAGACATGGCTCGCCGGCGAGGCGTCGACGTGGGAATAGACGTATACCCCTGGACCTTCAGGGGCGGGATCGTGAGGGGCTTCCCGACCTGGGCGGAGGAGGGAGGACCAGAGAAGGTGCGAGAGCGCCTCAAAGACCCGGAGATGTACAAGAAGATCAGGGCCTACGTCAAGGAACAGATGGAGACAGTCCTCGCGGAGCACACATGGGACAGGGCGCTGATACTCACGACGAGCGAGGAGGACAAGGACCTCCGGGGCAAGTTCATGACCGAGGCCGCCGAGATGCGGGGCATGGAGCCCGTGGACCTCTTCCTGGACAGGATTAGGGAGGACAAGGAGATGGGGGGCATCGGCCAGGCGATGCACGAGGAGGACGTCAAGACCCTCCTGAAGCACCCCCTATCCATGGTGTGCACAGACGGCTCGTGCCTCCCCGCAGACTACGGCGGGCTGGCCCACCCCAGGAACTACGGGACCTTCCCCAAGATACTGAGGAAGTACGTGAGGCAGGAGAGGGTCCTGACCCTGGAGGACGCCATCCGGAAGATGACCTCCGCCGGGGCCACCAAACTCGGCATCATGGACAGGGGGCTCCTGAGGCCAGGGTTCTGGGCAGATGTCACCGTCTTCGACCCCCTGAACGTGAGGGAGAACGCCACATACGAGGACCCCATCCAGCTCTCCACGGGGATCGAGTACGTCTTCGTGAACGGAGTCCTCACCGTGGAACACGACAGGCACACAGGCGCCCTCGCAGGGAAGCCCCTGAAACACGTCTCTGCGGCGGACTAGAAAATGCACCCACAATCCGGAGAAACCGGGACTCAACCGGGAACATGGGGGGAGGAGGGGTGTGCCCTCCCCCTATGATTAACCCGCCAAACACCGAAAGGAACCTGAAAACCCCTCCATTCCGATCCGATTAATGTCAAAAACGGGCGATTCCATACAAGAACGCGCAGACAGTGTACCCTGAAAAAAAATATAATCCCTCAATACAGGGAATAGCGAAGAGTAGACCAAGATGACCCACACCAACCTCAGGGACGGGGACGCCGTCGCCACCACCCACGGCCTCATATTCTACGTGTTCGGATACGAGCACCCCCCGGACCGCTACCACGGATTCCTCAAATACGTCCCCGAGGGGCTCGCCTCCCGGTTCGACCTCCCCTGGCTCCCCTACACGTGGAACTACCGGGGCACCACCCTCGTGAGGCCAACCGAGATCTATGACCCCGAGACCTACCCCCGGCTGATCGAGGGCTTCAGGGCCGCCCTCCCCGAGTACATCTACGACGATCCCGGCCTCGGCAGGCCCATGATCACCATCCCCCACCCCCTCATCGAGGAGGCCTACGTCCCCTCGGAGCGGCTCAAGGTCCTCGTCGGCAGGGGCCCCCGGGACCCCCTGGAGGAGAGAGCCCTCGAACTCCTGACCCTCATCTCCGAGACCGGCGGCGTCCCCATGGGAGAACTCGGGGTCCACGGATCCATAAGCCTGGGAACCCACCAGGAGGGGAGCGACATCGACCTCTCCGTCTACGGCGCCCGGAACTACGCCGAGGCCAAGAAGGCCCTCGTCGCCCTCGAGGCGCGTGGGCGTTTCATCCTGAAGCGGGATGACAGGATCGACGCCAAGCGGCTCAACCGGGGTCTCTACGAGGGAATCGACGTCGTGGTGAACGCCACCAGGAAGCGTTCCGAGATAACCCCCCGGAGGCGCACCTACAGGGTTCTGGGCCCCGCGGAGATCGAGGCCGCGTGCGCCTCCGCGGGGGAGGCCCCGTTCAGGCCCGCAACGTACGGGATCGAGGATGTGAGCCTCTTCCGTCCCGGCCATCCCCGGGCCCCTGAGGCCGCCGAGATCGTCTCCATGATCGGGATGTACAGGGACATCGCCGAGCCCGGGGAGACCCTCAGGGCCAGGGGCATCCTCGAGGAGGCGTCCTCCCCGACCCGGGGCAGATGGATCAGGCTCGTCGTGGGCTCCGGTCAGCCCGGGGAGTACGTCGACTGGGGTTAAGGGTGCGCGCCCCGTGATATTTGGGTGCGGGGGCTACGTGTGGAACTGGACGATGTCCCCGTCCATGAGGACGTGGTCTATGCCCACCCTCCCGCTCTCGAACTTGGCGCTGGGCCCCCGGATCCGGGCGTACTTGAACCTCTCGTAAAAGTCGCTGTGGATGAGCTTCGCGAGGTCCCCCACGTTCATCCCCCGGTGCCCCACTATGGGCGCCTCCGCCGCCTCCTTACCCGGCTGCTTGGTGTAGACCCTGACGATCCCGAGGAGCTCGAAGAGTTTGGCGCCCAGTTCATCTTTGAGGTCCCCCGGGTTCTCGGCCGAGACCACCATCGCCTCCAGGGGGGCGGCGGAGGCCCTCACGCTCTCGACGACCGCGGGGTCCGATGAGAGGTCCGCCTTGTTCGCGATGACCAGCGTGGGCCTGTAGACCGCGTTCCCGAACATGGCGTCCTCCACGGTGTCCAGGGTCACCCGGCCCCTTATCCTGACCAGTGCGGAGCGGATCTTGTATTCCCTCAGGAGGCCGGCGATGTCGTCGGTGGTGCAGCCGTCGAGCTCCCCCTCCCAGATGTACTGGATGTCGGAGCCGTGCCCCCTCCGGGTCACCTCCACCTCTCCCTGGGGCTCCGCCGTGAGGATCCGGGAGTTCTCGAGTTCCCTGGTCACCGTGAGGATGTTGCCCCCGGGGTCGTCTGTGAGGTCGACGAGGATGATGATGCCGTCGGAGTTCCTGGCGGCGCTGAGGACCTGGAACCCGTCGGATCTGCCCTCCGAGCTTCCCTCCACGATGGGGGGCACCTCCACGAGCTGGAACTGGATGTCCTCGTAGGGGAGCATCCCCGGGGTGGGGACCCGGGTCGAGAAGGGCCACGGGGCGGGCTCCACCGAGGAGTTGGTCACGGCCCTGAGGAGGCTGCTCCTCCCCGCGTTGGTGGGGCCCACGACGGCGACCTGGGCCGCCCCCGCCTTCTCCACGAAGTAGGAGGGCCCGCTCCGCCTCTTCGCCGCCTTCTTCTTGTCCTCGATCTCTTCCCGGAGCTGGGCCATCTGGCGCTTGACCTGGGAGCACATCTTGTCCGTCCCCTTGTGCTTGGGCACCATGGACAGGAACTCCCCCATGAGCTTGAGGCGGGTCTCGGGGTTCCGGGTCTGGGTCACCTCGTTCCACTTTGATTTCGCGTCGGGAGGGAGATTGGTGACCATTCTGAGACCTGTGATGATCTGTTAGCTGGATAATAAAATCGCTTCGGGTTCCACGGCGCTACCCTTATCGGGAGGTATGGGAAACCGGATCTGAGCATGGGGAAGCCTAAGGACAGGGACTTCGTGGAGGCCGTGGAGGGTCTCATATTCTGCGTGGTGGGATACCTTCATCCCCCCGACCGTGTCACCGCTTATCTGAAGTATGTCCCGGTCGCCGAGGGAAAGTGGAGGCGTGGAGAGACAGCCTACGCCAGGGTGATACCCTACTACCACGTGTCCCAGGTCGAGAACACCTATGGATTCCTCGGGGAGAGGCACCCGGAGTACCTCTATGACTGCCCCGTCCGGAACATCACGGTCTCCTCCGTGCCGAGAGACCGCATCAAAGCATATTATCGGCCCAGGGAGCGCCTGGAATCCATCATGAAAGATCCGGGTGACGGGCTCGAGTTCAAGCTCAGGGACCTCGTTACCATCCTTTCTGGTTTGGCGGGTCTCGACGTGAAGGACTTTGGGGTGACGGGCTCCATCCTCACGGGTAGCCATAGCCCCGACTTCTCCGATATCGATCTAACCGTGTATGGCCGAGAGGCTTCCACGGCTCTCCGGGAGGCGCTCAGGGAGACGAGGAGGAACGGCGGGGTGATACAGCCCTTCAACGCCTCGAAGCGGGAGGCGTGGAGCCGCGGCAGGGAGGGGAGGTTCCCCCTGGGATTCGGGGAGCTGATGGAGTTCGCCGAGAGGCGGTGGAACTACGGGGTGTACATGGACACATACTTCTCGGTCCACCCCGTCAGGACGGACCCCGAGATCATCGAGGAGTACGGGGAGAGCACCTACACGTCCATCGGGAGCGTGAGGGGCAGCGCCACGGTGGCCGCCGCCTCGGAGGCCATCTACCTTCCCGCCGTCTATGGGCTGGAGGGCGTTGAGACCGATTCCGGGCCTGAGGTCGCCGAGGTCGCCTCCTACGAGGGATTGTACGCCGACATGTTCTACCCGGGGGAGAGGATTGAGTTCAGCGGCATTCTGGAGCGGGTCGAGGGGGAGAGGAGCATTCACCGTGTCGTGGTGGGTGGGGCGGGCTCCGAGCCCAGCTACATCAAACGGCATACCTGACCCTCAGCTATAGTTTTTAACGTCGCCGTCGAGTACCCTACGAAGGTGGCGGATTTAGTGGTCGAGACCTGTCTGGGCATCGAGTCGACTGCCGACAACCTCGGGATGGGTGTGGCTAGGTCAGATGGGACCATCCTCGCCAACGTGATCACCACCCACGTCCCCGAGGAGGGGGGTATTCACCCCCGGGAGGCGGCCCGCCACCACGCCGAGGTGATGGGGGAGACCCTCTCCGAGGCGCTGGACTCCGCGGGCATCACTGCCCGGGATCTGGACTACATCGCTTTCAGCCAGGGCCCGGGGATGGGGCCGTCCCTCCGCACAGGTGCCACTGCGGCTAGGGCTCTCGCGGTCCGTCT
This sequence comes from Candidatus Bathyarchaeota archaeon, assembly GCA_016783485.1. GTDB lineage: Archaea > Thermoproteota > Bathyarchaeia > TCS64 > TCS64. The sequence continues at coordinate 19,277 of JADHWM010000027.1, read as the reverse complement.
GGGGATTCCCCTCGTGGGGGTGAACCACTGCGTCGCCCACATCGAGATCGGGCGCCTCGCGACGGGGGCCGAGGACCCCCTCGCCCTCTATGTCTCCGGGGGGAATACCATCGTCACCGGGTTCGAGGCGGGGCGCTACAGGATATTCGGTGAGACCCTGGACATCGCCGTCGGGAACTGCCTCGACACTTTCTCCAGGGAGGCGGGGCTCCCCTACCCGGGAGGGCCTGCTGTGGAGCGGCTCGCCCTCGAGGGGGGCACCCTCATATCTCTCCCCTATGTGGTGAAGGGGATGGACCTGAGCTACAGCGGCCTCCTCACCGCGGTCACCCAGGCGTACAGGTCGGGGAAGTGGAGCCTCGAGGACCTCTGCTTCAGCCTCCAGGAGGTGGCCTACAGCATGCTGGGGGAGGTCACGGAGAGGGCTCTCGCGCACACGGGGAAGCGGGAGCTCCTCCTCACCGGGGGGGTGGGGGCGAACAAGAGGCTGCGGGCGATGATCGGATCCATCGCAGAGGAGCACGGCGCCGCCCCCAGTTTCGTCCCCATCGGTTACGCCACGGACAACGGGGCCATGATCGCCTGGACGGGGGTGCTCGCTTTCCGGAGCGGGATCAGGACGCCCATCGATAGGAGCCACATCGACCCGAGGTGGAGGCTCGACAGGGTGGAGGTGCCATGGAGGAGCTGACTCTCATCGCGAAGGGGGCGGAGGCCGACATCCTCCTGGACCCCGACTGGAACGGCGTCAAGGCCATCATCAAGAGGAGGGGTGAGAAGAGATACCGGATTCCCGAGCTCGACGCGGCTATCCGGCGCTCACGGACCGTCAGGGAGGCGTCGATCATCCATCGCGCCAAGGAGGCGGGGGTCCCCACACCGTTGATCTACGGAGTCGATCCGGATGGAGCCCGGATCGTCATGGAGTACGTCGAGGGGGAGAAGGTCAGAGACGTCGTGGACAGGATAGGCCCCCGGGAGAGGGCGCGTCTATTCAAGGAGATAGGTATGAAGGCCGGGCTGCTCCACGGGGCCGGGATCGCCCACGGTGACCTCACCACCTCCAACATCATAAGCGGCGGGGGTAGGGTGGTCTTCATAGACTTCGGTTTGGCGGAGATGTCGGAGGATGTGGAGAGCAGGGGGGTGGACCTGAACCTGATGTACAGGATGCTCATGAGCACTCACTACGAGCACACCGAGGAGCTCTTCGTGGCCTTCAAGGCGGGCTACGAGGAGACCCTGGGAGAGGCCCGGGAAGCCCTGGACCGGATGGACGAGATATCGAAGAGGGGTAGATACGTTGAAAGAGAATAAGATATGGCTCGCAACGGGCAACAGTCACAAGGTCAAGGAGGCCAGGGAGGTCCTGGCTGAGTACGGGATCGAGCTCGGGCACATCGAGGTGGACAGGATCGAGATACAATCAGACGACCCGGGGGAGATCGCCGTCTACAGCCTCACGCAGCTCCCCGACGACGGGCGTCCCGTCGCGATCGAGGACGCCGGCTTCTTCATCGATCACTACGGGGGCTTTCCTGGCCCGTACTCTTCCTACGCTCTCGACAAGCTGGACAATCCCGGGATGCTGAAGCTGATGGAGGGGGTAGAGGAACGGGGGGCCGCGTACCATTCCTACGTGGGTTTCAGGTTCGGGGAGGAGGTCCACGTCTTCCAAGGGACGGTGAGGGGGGAGATAGCGGACGGGATGAGGGGGACCAACGGCTTCGGATACGACCCCATCTTCGTCCCCGAGGAGGGGGACGGGAGGACCTTCGGGGAGATGACGGACGACGAGAAGAACGCCATCTCCCACAGGGCGAGAGCCTTCAGAGCCCTAGGGGAGTGGCTCCAAGCTCAGAAATAGATGCCCCAGAGTTCCTCAGAGACGTCGGAATCTACCTTTCAGGATATAGGTTATCCCTTATCCTCACAAACTGATAATATTGGTACATCGTATAAAGCAAATAACCAAACCCCATTAATGAGAATATTAGTTGCATTGGTTCAAAAATAAGACCCATCGCGATAATCATTAGTGAAAGAAAACAACGTAAAATCGTCCAACTCCTCTTCTCTGCAATAACCGTATCTAGATGATGTCTTGGATACATTCTCCGACGCCATTCAATATCCATTTCAATACCTAGTTCGGTCCATAAAGATTCTACAAGGTAACTCCAATATGTGGCGGTGAGAGACGGATTAATAAGAACTCTTCTAGCCTCTTTACTAACAGTATCCATTATGAGACGGACTGAGACGCCTTCTTGACTCTCGGATAAATATATCTGCATTACCTTATTTTCTGTTGAAATGTCCCCGCCAACTATTGAATGATATGCTACAAGTTTGGTTGGTTTTTGTTTCTCTTTTATGAGCGCGCCGCGCCTTTTCCAAATCCAAGATCGACATCTATCATACACCTTCTCGATGCTGGCTCCCTGTATCGTGGCCGTCTCGTCGATGATGTGCTCAGGGTCCATAGACAAAACGCTTCTCCTCCCGAAGATCGTACAAAGATCTACCGTTGCTCAGAGAGTTATAGCCCATCCATAACCAAAACAAAAGGACTATGCCATCCTTCGCGGTCATTGAACTTGGATCTACTATCAGGAACGTAATCAATATGGCGAAAATGGACCCGATCAAGCCCATTGTGTAATAATGAATTTCATTCTGAAAATACTCCTTCTGATAATAATATTCAAGATCAGATTTAGTTAACTGAATTTTGAGATGACGTGCAAGGCCACCGACAAAGCTCAGCCATATTTTCCGTCGATCAGAAAAATCGTGCCATGGTTCTTGTTTATAGCTTGGATTAAGCATCACTCTGATTTGCGTCCCATCCATCGTTTCGGAGAGTCTAATTTCGATATTTTTTGACCAATGGGTTTTCGGTCCTACAAGGGATTTGCCACTCGGACTCATGAATTCACCAGCAACATGTCTTATTTCATGAAGTGCCTTGATGTAATCCGGTTTTTTCTCATTCTTGATTTTTGCATCATTTTTGAGTAACCATGACTTGCATTGAGAATAGACATCGTCCATAGTGTTATTGATAAACAGGGTTTCGTCGATGATATTTTCCTGTTCCAAACAGCTCAATGCTAAACTGTAATTACACTCATTTGTAGTTAACGAGTGCCGACCATCCAGCAAAAACCATACATCCGAATTAGGAAAGAGTTACCCCACCATACCCCTCCACACGTGAAAACACCGCCAAACACCGGAAGGAACCCTGGAAACACCCGGAAACCACCCCCGTCGAGACTTCATACAATTCCGTAGCTATTCAGTAACAAAACAACACACAAAACAAACCCTGACAGAGGGGGGAGGGGGGGGGTCATACATCAGAACCTGAATAATCAACCCCAAGACGAAAGGAACCCGAAAACCCCCCCGATCACCATCGAATCATATCAAAAGGAGCACTTATTCAATACCAAAAAACGCCCCACCAGAGGAGGACCCTCGGAGAGCGGCTTCAAGCCCAAAAATAGATACACCAACCCCCATCAGAGAAACAGGCCATCCAAACAACAACCCCAAACAGACACCCCAAAAACAAGGGGGATGCAGCCACCCCCCCAACCCGGAAACCCCTATCCTAAGCCACACGCACGAACCCCCCACCCAATAAAGCAATGTTTAAAAACAAACGACACATTTCACATAGAGCAATCAGAGAAACACCCAACAACAGATGATGACAATGGTAGGCAAAATGGCGTACATGCGAGGAAGATCCCGCTCCACCAGACCAGTCTCCAAGAGGCCCCCCAACTGGGTGGTCTACCAGCCAGACGAGGTCAAAGCGCTCATCATCAACCTCGCCAGAGAGGGCAAACCCCAGAGCGAGATCGGCAACATCCTCAGAGACGAACACGGCATCCCCCTAGTCAAACCCATCGTAGGCTACGGGATCCAACGCGTCCTCCAGGAGGCGGAACTCGCCCCCAGGATACCCGAAGACCTCTACAACCTCATGGTCAAATCCACAAAGCTCAGGAGACACCTGGACAGGAACCGCAAGGACTTCAGCAACAAACGGGGCCTCCAGCTCTCAGAGTCCAAGATCTACGCCCTCACACGCTACTACAAGAAACGAGGAATGCTACCCCAAGACTGGCGCCACAGAGACGAGATCGTCACCATCTGAGGGGGAAACCCATAGCCTCCGAGACCGCATTTCTCGACTCCTATCAACCCGCGGTGGAAGCCCTCGAAGACCACATCCAACGTGGAAACCCCATCCGCATCGTCACCCACAACGACGCCGACGGCGTCGCCGCAGGAGGAATCCTCAGCCAGCTCGCCAGACGCCTCGATGCCAGATTCAAGACCACCTGCGAGAAGCGCGTCGACGATAAGATGGTCCAATCCGTCGCAGCCGAGAACCCCCCGCTGGTGCTATTCTCCGACATGGGGAGCGGCTACCTCGACATGTTCGAGGAGCACCTCAAAGACGCCCAGATCATCATCCTCGACCACCACCTCCCCGTGGAGTCCGAGGCCCCCAACATCATCCACGTCAACCCCCTCCTCCACGGCCTCGACGGAGCCCGGGGGATAAGCGGGGCCGGAGTCTCCTACTTCCTCGCCAAATCCGTCGACGAGAGGAACGCCGACCTGAGCCCCCTAGGCATCGTCGGAGCCCTAGGCGACCGCCAGGACAAAGGGGAGAAGAAGACCCTCATCGGCATGAACACCGTCATCGAAGCCGACGCCAAACGCCTCGACCTCCTCGAGACCCGAAACGACCTCATATTCTACGGCTACGAGACGAGACCCATAGCCCGGGCCTGCGCCTACACCACGAGCCCATTCATCCCCGGCCTCAGCGGACGGGAGGACAAGTGCCTCGCACTCCTCAAGGAGGCCGGCATCGAGCTCAAGAACGAGGGGAGATGGAGGGCCCTCAGGGACCTCACCGAGGAGGAGAAACGCACACTATTCTCCGCCCTCACCAAGCACATGATCTACGAGGGCTGCGATGCCGAGGCGGTCCACGACCTCGTGGGCACCATATTCACTCTCAAAGGGGAGGAACCCTGGACCCCCGTCAGGGACGGCCGCGAGTACGCATCCCTCCTCAACGCCTGCGCCCGAATGGGCCGCCCCAGCATAGGCCTCAGCCTCTCCATGGGGGACCGCAACGACGCCCTCAAAGAGGCCGCCGAGACCCTCGACGGATACCGCCGCAAGATCGGCGAATACCTGGACTGGGTCCGCCAGTCCGACCGCATCAAGGAGAGGGAGCACACCTACACCCTGGTCGCCAGCGCCGACATCGACGAGCGCATCATCGGGGTCGTAGCCTCCATCCTCCTCTCCACCGGCATCCTCAAGAAACACAAGCCCATCATCGCCTCCGCCAAAGCCGACGGAGAACTCATCAAGATATCCGCAAGAGCCACCGAAGACATGGCCAAACAAGGCTTAGACCTCGGAAACGTCATGATGAAAGCAGCTGAGCCCTACGAGGGGCGGGGGGGAGGACACGACATCGCCGCCGGGGCATTCCTCCCCGAGGCGAGCCAGGAGGAATTCCTCCAACGGGTGGACGCAATTGTCGGAGAACAACTCAAAACCTGAGACCCGGGTCCAGATAACCATCCCCTACAACGACCCCGAGACAGCGGCATCCATCCGCGACGCCACGACACCCGACAACCAGGAGACCCCCCCGGGCGTCACGATCGACTCCAACGTCCACGACGTCACCCTCCACATCACCGTCACAGCCACCGCAGGCATGGCAACCCTCATCGCCACCGTCGACGACCTCCTCTCATGCATCCAAGCCGCAGAGAAAGCCCTCCAACAAATAGAATAAACGACCCTCCCCAAGAGTTCAGTTCAAGAAGGTGTAGCACGGAGCTCCGGCCTTTCTCCCGGCGTCCCAGGTGGCGGCACTCGTCGATCAACCACGGCCGTTAGCCCGTGTACCTCGGTTCTCTCGGCCGTCAGCACCTGTGCCCTCGCACATATCCGGATGGTCCCAGGCTAACCCGAGCCTCGCTCGCCGCTTCCCGCCCCCTTTCGAGGGTTTTCCGCGTCTCGCTTTTCCGTCTATGCTTTTATCCGTGCTACAAAACTATACCCGACCTGAGTTCATAATATCCTTACGTTTCCCCAAAACCCCAAAACACTAACCTGAACAACACAATAATGACCAATTATTGCCCCATGTTTGTTAAGAATGTCCCCACATGATGAGACTAAAGATAATTGAGCCGTGTGGCTCAATACAACCACGCGCACCGAGGGATATTACCATGTATGATTTCAGGGATTAGATTATGAATAAACATACGAAAACGCCTCCGGAGAAACATATAAATTACCGGGCGCTCCTTTCAGGACATCGACCCAAGGAGAGAATTTGAAACTTGTCGAGGGCCGTCAGGGACAAGTGGAGGAGGAAAGACTGGTACGACATCTATCTCCCCCGCTATTTCGGAGAGACCAAGGTAGGCGAGACCCCCTCCGAGGACCCCTCGAAGATCATGGGCAGGGTATACAACACGACCCTCGCCGCGATAACCGGGGACTTTTCCCAGGAGTACCTAAAGATGTACTTCCAGGTCACCGGGATAGAGGAGAACACGGCCCAGACCGTCTTCAAGGGCCACGAGTACCTCAGGGACTACCTCCGCAGCCTCGTTAGACGGAGGAGCACCAAGGTCGACGGATTCTTCAGGATCGACACCATCGACGGATACAGGCTCAAGATAGTCGTGACCGCGCTCACGAACAGCCGAATCCAGACCTCCAAGGAGAAAGCGATCCGGGACATCATGCGGGACGTGGTAGAGGATAAGGCCAAAACCCTGGAGTTCGGCCAGATAGTCCACGAGATGGTGCTCGGGAAGCTCGCATCCGACGTCTACAACGAGGCCCGGAAGATAACCGCCCTCAGGCACGTCGGGGTTAGAAAGTCAGAGCTCCTCGGGATGCCCGCCTAGTTCCCCGAGTTTAAATTCTAAGAGCCACTTCTATCCATAGGCCGATCCATGGATCCAAGACGCGAGATAGCCCGGGAAGCCGCCCGCCTCCTCTACACGGGAGCCTCAGAGGAGTACATTCACGCCAAAGAGCAGGCAGCCCGGAGTCTAGGAATCGAAACAATGCCCAGCAACCACGAGGTAGCCGTCGAACTCGACCTCCTGGCAGACGAGATCGAGGGGAAAACCCGAGCAGAACTCATCATCAAGATGAGGGACCTCGCCCTCGGGCTGATGAGGGTCCTCTCGGATGTTAAACCTGTCCTGAGGGGCAGCGTCTGGAGGGGGACAACCCGCAAGGGGAGCGACATCGACATCGACGTCTACTCGAACGAGCCCAGCGAAGTCAAGAAACTCCTGGAAGATTCGGGATACGAGGTATCCAGCTCGGAGGAGAACGTGGCCGTGAGCGGGAGGGGGACATCGAGATCGACTCATATCCAGGTCCGCCTAGACGATGATATAGAGGGGGAGGTCGTCGTGAGGCCCGCCGAGGAGCATGGCCTAGAGGCGCGGTGCGAAGTATACGGCGACGTCAAAAAAGGACTACGCCTACCCGAGCTGGAAAAGCTTATGAACACGGACCCCCTCCGAAAGTTCGTCCCCGGAAGGCGTTATCGATGAGTCTATTCGGCTCTTCAGGAATAAGGGGCTTAGCCAACATAGAGATCACTCCCTTATTGTCCCAGAAAGTTGGCGCCGCCATCGCATCGATGTTCGAGGGCGGAGCCGTCCTCGTCGGGAGAGACACGAGGCTCTCCGGAGAAATGATCGAGCTAGCCCTATCCTCGGGTCTCGTATCCTGCGGATTCGTCGTGGGAACCCTGGGGGTAGTACCCACCCCCGTGGTGGCATGGCTCACGAGGGAGATGCAGGCTGAGGCTGGAGTAGCCATCAGTGCCAGCCATAACCCGCCTCAATACAACGGGCTCAAGATATTCGACTCTACCGGAATGGCCTACACGATGGAGCAACAGGAGACGCTCGAGGAGCATATCCACAAAGGGGATTACGCGACTACTGATTGGAACCACGTGGGGCATGCTGAGGCGATGGACCTGAAGAGACTCTACATCGAGGCGGTCTCCGAGCTGGTCGAGGCCCCCCTAGAGAGGCAGCTCGTATGCGACCTGTTCAACGGGGCCACCACATCCATCGCAAAGGAGCTATTCGAGGAACTCGGTAGCACGACAATCCTAATCAACGCCCAGCCCGACGGGCATTTCCCTGCCGGTAACCCCGAGCCGAACAAGGAATCCCTCGAAAGGCTTGGAAACATGGTTCGAGACACGGGGGCTGAGATCGGCTTCGGATTCGACGGTGACGGGGACAGGATGATACCCGTCGACGAGAATGGAGAAACCCCGAGCCCTGACCGGGTTTTGGCTGCGTACGCCGGATACATCGTGAGGGCCAACGGAGGGGGGGCAGTGGTTACCCACGTGGGGGCCTCCATGTCTGTCGAGGAGGCGGTTGAGGCAGCCGGGGGCAGCGTCGTCAGGACGAAGGTTGGGGACGTCCATGTCACCGAAGCTATGCTGGAAAACGGGGCAATCTTCGGCGGCGAACCCGTGGGGGCGTGGATCCACCCCGACGTCCATCTCTGCCCCGACGGCATCCTATCGGCAGTGAGGCTTATGCAGGCCTTGGACTCCGAGGGGAAGACTCTCTCCCAGTTCGTTTCAGGCATTCCCGACTACCCCACCCTCAGAGCGAAGGTCGCGTGCCCAAACTCGGAGAAGGATGCAGCGATGGGCTCGATATCAGACATCGGAGAGGAGTTCGGGGATGTGACAGACGTCTCCACCGTGGACGGAGTCCGTCTTCAACTCGAGGACGGCTGGGTGCTGATTAGACCCTCCGGCACGGAGCCCATCATCAGGATCACCGTCGAAGCCCACGACGAGGGGCGAGCCAAAGGACTCCTAGAGACAAGCAGAAACTTTGTCCAATCAGTTTTAGGAGGATGAAAATGAAAGCTGTCATTCTAGCGGCGGGGAAGGGGGAGCGACTGAGACCCCTCACCGACACCAAGCCTAAACACATACTCCCAGTCGGTGGCGCGCCCCTTCTTGAATGGCCCCTCCGAGGCCTCGTCGAGGTGGGGATCCGCGAGGCGCTCATCGTGACCCATTACATGGAGGATCAGATCAAGGCTCAGCTGGGGGATGGCTCTAGCCTCGGGATTTCGATAAGCTACGCCCGTCAGGATGATATGAAGGGGACAGCCAACGCCTTCGCCGTGGGCGAGGCCTTCGTTGGCGACGATGAGTTCATCGGGTTCTACGGCGACGGGTTCATCACCGTCGACAGTTTCAAGGCTGTTCTGGATGCCCATGGGACGGGAGAAACGACTCTAGGGGTCATCCATGTAGACGACCCATCGAGGCTGGCCGCCGTCGAGCTGGATGGAGACCGTGTCACCCGACTTGTCGAGAAACCCCCGAAGGGTGAAGCGCCCAGCAACCTCGCAAATACTGGGATCTATCTGTTCACTCCCGAGATATTCGATCATATCAGAGATACCGGTCTCTCCTCCCGGGGAGAGTACGAAGTGACGGACTCAATAGGGTCGCTAATCGAATCTGGGGCGAATGTAAAGGCCGCTATACTCCCCCAGAAGGGCTGGATGGACGTCGGGCAGCCTTGGGATCTCCTGGAAGCCAACGCTAGGGCGCTCAACGGATTGTCCTTCTCAGTGAATGGGGAGGTGGAGGACGATGTCAGCATACAGGGGCTAGTCCGCATTGAGAAAGGCGCGAGGATCAGGTCTGGAACGTACATCGAAGGGCCAGTATATATCGGCCTGGGTAGCGACGTTGGCCCCAACTGCTACATTCGGCCTTGCACGAGCATAGGCGCGGGCGTTAGGATAGGGAACGCGTGCGAAGTAAAGAACAGCATCGTCATGGATGGCAGCCATGTCGCTCATCTCTCGTATGTCGGGGACAGTGTGATTGGGGGAGGCTGTAATTTCGGGGCCGGAACGATTACCGCAAACATCAGGTTCGACAAGAAGAACGTTCAGATGAACATCAAAGGAAGCAGCGTCGACTCGGGATGCCGCAAGCTTGGAGCTGTGGTGGGTGACAACGCTCAGACGGGGATCAATGTGAGCCTCCTCCCTGGGATCAAGATAGGATCGGGAGCCTGGGTCGCACCTGGTCTTGTTGTCGACGAGGATGTGCCCTCAGGGCATTTTCTGAAGAAAGATGAATGTGTCCCCCGGAAGGACATGGACGACTAGTGAATCAGATTTATATTTCCTCATTTCCCTTTCTCATTGGAACTGATGGAAAAGAAGAAATTCAGGGAACTCTTCCCCCACCTGGCCGATGAGCTCGTGAACGGGAAGAGCATCGCGGATCTCGAGGGCGAAACGATCGGACAGAAAAGAGCCCTCAACACGAATCGGAGATGGGCGGGATTCGACCCTGATATCATCGACTTCATTCGTCGCTGCGAGACACCCGAACAGGCGGCGAAGATCATTGATTACATGTCGAACGAGGGGTTGGTCTCTTCTGAGATGGCGGAGAAACTAAGAAGACAACTCGAAGAGGAAGGCGTCAGGAGCTTTGGCGCGCTAAAAAAGAAGGGATATTATCACAGGAACGCGCGCTAAAACAGTTTTCTTAGGCACCACATAGACGGTATTCTCTAAACCAGTTCATCATCCAGTAGAGTCGAAATCTCGGGACAAGAGGTTTAAGCCCAGGGCATCCGTTATCTAGTTGATTCAGTTGGCTCGTATTGTTGGGCTCGTGGGTAAGGCGAATGTCGGCAAGAGCACGTTTTTCGCAGCTGCCACTATGAAGGCTGTGGACATTGCGGGATTTCCCTTCACTACCATCGAGGCTAACAAGGGAGTCGGCTATCTCCGTTCCCCATGTGTTTGCACGGAGTTTGGAGTCAAGGACGATCCGGTCAATTCAGCTTGTGTCGATGGGGTCCGCCTCGTCCCGGTCGACCTCATCGACTGCCCGGGTATCATCCGGGGGGCCCACCAGGGCAAGGGGCTGGGGAACCAGTTTCTCGACGAGGTGAGGAGGGCCGACGCCCTCATTGTGGTTGTCGATGCGGCTGGAGCGACGGACGATAATGGCCAACCGGTCCCCCCAGGGAGCCACGACCCCGTCGAGGATGTGCGGATGCTTGAGGAGGAGTTCGACCTCTGGCTCACGGGGCTTATCAGGAAGGACTGGGAGAAGATCGCCAGGACCGCCCAGGCTGCCCGGGAGGAGATCGGACGTCACCTAGAAGAGAAGCTCACCGGTCTGGGGATGAATAGGTTTCACATCGCGGAGACCGTGGAGAAACGGGGGCTGAACCCCCATGCTGCCTTAAGCTGGAGCCCCGACGAGATTATTGGATTCGTCTCGGAGCTCAGGAAGGCCTCGAAGCCCCTCATCGTGGCGGCGAACAAGGCGGACAAGGGGCCCGCTGATGAAAATGTGCGCATCCTCAAAGAGACTGGATATCAGGTCGTCCCCACCTGTGCGGAGGCCGAGCTGTCCCTCAGGAGGGCTACTGCTGCCGGCCTCATCCATTACACCCCCGGGGACAGCGATTTTGAAATCCCTGAGCCGGAGAAACTATCGGGGGGCCAGACGAAGGCCCTGGAGCTTATCCGCGAGAGGGTTCTCGGTAATTGGGGCTCCACGGGTATCCAGGAGGTTATCAACTCCGCCTTTTTCCAGCTCCTAAATACGGTACCCGTCTACCCCGTCGAGGACGCCGAGAAGCTCACCGACCACCAGGGGAGGGTTCTCCCCGACTGCTACCTCGTCCCCCGGGGGACCACGGCGAAGCAGTTCGCCTCCATCATCCACACGGAGCTAGGGGAGAGCTTCATATTTGCCATCGACGCGAGGACCAAGAAGAGGCTGGGCGAAGGCCATGCCCTGAACAAGGACGACGTCATCCAGATCGTCGCAGCGAAATCCCGAAGGTAGGCGAGGAACCATGGACGGACCCAGGGTTCTGGTTTGCGATCCCATACACGACGAGGGCGTCAAGATTCTCAGGGAAGCCGGCTACATCGTTGACCTCAGGACATCGATCACAGCCAATGAGTTTGTTGATGCTGTCGGAGACTTCGATGCCATCGTCGTCAGGAGCCGGACCAAGGTGACCGAGCAGGCCTTGGAGGCGGGGAAGAGGCTTAAGGCCGTAGCCAGGGCTGGAGTGGGCCTCGACAACATCGACTTGAATGCAGCCAAGCAGCGCGGGATCATCGTGGTTAACTCCCCGGAGGCCCCAAGCAACGCAGTGGCCGAGCTCGTACTGGGGCTCATGCTCAGCCTCGCCAGGAGGATTCCCGAAGCCGACGACAGCATGAAGAAGGGGAAGTGGATCAAGAAACGGCTCACGGGGATAGAGCTGAAAGGCAAGACCCTCGGGATCATAGGCTTCGGGCGCATAGGGTACCAGCTAGCGAAGAAAGCGGGGGCCCTGGAGATGCGGGTGCTGACCTACGTGCGCGAGAGAGAGAAGTTCATTGAGTTCGTGGAGGAAGCCGGGGCGGATGCGGTGGACTTGGATGAACTCCTCGGGTCATCGGACTTCGTCACTATCCATGTCCCCCTGCTCCCCCAGACGAAACACATGATTGGAACCGAGGAGATAAGCGCAATGAAGGACGGCGCCTACCTGATCAACGCGGCTAGGGGAGGAGTCATCGACGAGGAGGCTCTGAGGAAGGCGCTGGTGAGTGGTAAGCTGGCGGGAGCAGCCTTGGACGTCTATGAGGAGGAGCCCCCCCGGGACATTTCACTCACAGGGCTACAAAACGTGGTGAGCCTGCCCCATATCGGAGCAGCGACGATCGAGGCTAAGAGAGCCAGCAGCACCGTCGTGGCGGAGAAGCTGATCAAGATACTGGGCTGAGCCCGGTCGCGCCTGGTTTACAGATAGATATAATGCGATAATAGTATTTTTTTGGTCAGGTTAATGCCGGTTCCCGCTGATCCAGCCAACGTCCTTGTCCGACTTGATTGACGGACTGCTGGGATCGACTAGAATTACTTCGAACCACTTGGAAATCCCGTCCTCCCAGACCCAGTATGAGTTGAGGACCTCGAGGTTGGGATACTTTCTGGCCACCCTCTCCTCGCCTATCAGCTTGATGCTCTTCGCCGGAGTGTACTTCTTGACGCCCATCCTCTTCTGGCGCCTCCCCATCTTGGGTCTTGGCTTGCGCCGTCCCCCTCGCCGTACCCTCACCCTGACCACGACGAAACCCTTCTTGGCCTTGTACCCGAGGCGCCTGGCCCGGTCTATCCTTGTGGGCTTGTCCACCCTCACGATGGTCGGCTGGCGGCGCCAGATTATAACTCGCTGCCGCATCACGCCTCTGATGTAGCTCTGGTCGGGCTTTTTCCATGCCTTCTGGAGGTGGCGGTACATTCTGATCATCCTCGCTGAGCGAAACTATCGAACAAAACAGTCTTCGTTAATATAAACGTTGAGGGCTTGCTCTAATCGCAACGGATGTCCCTGTAATCTGAATAGTTTGGGAAAATGGGTGTGAGTTGGCTGCTACCCCATAAGCGCGTAGGTTATTATGAGGGGTGCGAAGAGGGACGCGATCTGGCTCATCACGGTGACAAGGGTGTTCAGCGATGGCCCCGCGGTGTCCTTGAAGGGGTCCCCGACGGTGTCCCCGATGACGGCGGCCTTGTGGGCGTCCGAGCCTTTGCCCCCGAAGTAGCCGGACTCGATGTATTTCTTGGCGTTGTCCCAGAGACCTCCCGCGTTGGCCATGAGGATGGCCAGGAAGAAACCGCTGAAGATGGCGCCGCTGAGGTATCCTCCGAGGGCGTGAATCCCTCCGACGAAGCCGAGGACCAACGTGCTGAGTATGCTGAAGACGATGAGGGGCAGGAGCTCCCTGAGGGCCCCCACGGTGGCGATGTTGATACAGGCGTTGTAGTCGGGCTGCCCGGTGCCCTCCATGAGCCCCGGGATCTCCCTGAACTGGCGGCGGATCTCCTCGATCATCCTGTAGGCGTTCTTGGAGACGCCTAGGATGATCATGGCGGAGAATATGACTGGAATCGACATACCGATGAATATGCCCATCATCACGAGGGGATTCATCAAATTGAAGACGATGGGCTCTCCCGTCAGGTTCATCACGATCTCCTGGTATGAAGCAAGGAGAGCTAGTGCCGTGAGTCCTGCAGCCCCTATCGCGAAGCCCTTCGTGATGGCCTTGGTGGTATTCCCTGCGGCGTCGATCTCATCAGTTATGTCCACGATGTCGTCACCGAGCTCAGCCATCTCGGCGATGCCCTTGGCGTTGTCCCCGATGGGGCCGTAGGCGTCTCCGGCGATGATGATCCCAGCTATGGCGAGCATCCCGACTGCGGCGATGCCGATCCCGTAGACCCCGTAGAAGGAGAAGGCGATGGCGGATCCAATGCCTATCCCCAGGAGGGCGGGGAAGCAGCTGATGAGGCCATAGGAGAAGCCGGTAAGTATGCTGACTGCGGCCCCGGTCTGGGATGCCTCGGCCGTCTTAATGGCTGGGGACCTATTGATGGAGGTGAAGTAGTCGGAAGTCATGCCGATGACTACGCCGGCTAGGAGGCCTGCGATGTTGGCGTACCATATCTTGATGTCGTATCCTAGGTACCACGTGGCCGCATAGGTGAGAACTCCGAAGGCGAGTGTCGTTGTGTATGTTCCCAGGTTCAGGGATTTCCCGGGGTCTCCTTCCTTCCCGACCCTGACCAGGGCTATTCCGATTATTGATGCGAGGATCCCGAGCCCTGCATAGACGAGGGGCAGTGTCACAAGGTACGGGATCTGGGATGAAGCTCCGAGGATCATTGCGGCCATGATCGCCGCGATGTATGAGTCGAACAGGTCGGCGCCGGAGCCTGCGCAGTCCCCGACGTTGTCCCCCACGTTGTCCGCTATGACCGCAGGGTTCCTCGGGTCGTCCTCGGGGATGCCGAGCTCGACCTTGCCCACGAGGTCGGCCGCGATGTCCGCTGACTTGGTGAAGATGCCTCCCCCCGCCTTCATGAAGAGGGTGAGGGTGCTAGCCCCTATACTCATCCCGAGGAGGATATCCGGGTCTCCGGTGATCCAGTAGACTATGCTGATACCCGCGAGGGCGAGCCCGACCACCATGAGGCCCATGACTGCTCCGCCCCGGAACGCGATGGGGAATGCCTCTATGAGGCCCCCCTTCCGGGCTGCATTGGCGGTCCTGACGTTTGCCTTCACCGCGATCTCCATCCCGATGACCCCAGCCAAGGCGGACAAGACCGTACCGAAGACATATGTGATGCCGATTCTCACGCCCAGTAACGCTGAGAGCGTAACGGTCATGACGGCCACGAATATCCCCAGGTACTTGTACTCCGTCTTGAGGAATGACCTCGATCCCTCCTGGATCCATCCCGCGATCTGCTTCATCCTGTCCGTTCCAGCGTCCTTGCCGCTGACGTGCTTGAAGAGAAAGAGTCCAAGCCCGATTGAGATCACCGATGAGACGGGCGCAATTAACCATGGATCGAACGAAACCAACAGAATACCTTCTAATTCAAGGATGTGAAACTACCCAAATCCATCGACGAGATCATATAAAAGTATGGTGGGGAGGCAGAGTCTCTCAAACTTTCCTGTGGGAGACGTATCTACGCCTCGGTATCAGTTTGCCAGGCATGATCAGGAACGCTGTGAGGGACCCCAGGAAGCAGACGAAGAGCTGGAACGCCGTCAGCGGAACGACCTTGAAGATCGGGTTGAGCGCCGGTATGTACAGGATCGCCATCTGCATCGCGAGGGAGACCACGATCGAAATGAAGAGCATCTTGTTCTCGGTCCATCCCTTCCATCCGAGGCTGAAGATGTGGTGTGTCTCGGACCGGCACTGGTAGGCGAGGAAGAACTCGAAGAAGACGATACTGGTGAACGCGATAGTCCTGGCGGTCGTGGCTGCGAGCTCGTAATCACCCGTCGCCATCCACGTCGTGCTGAACGCCCACATGAACGGAATGAAGTCCGATATGAAGTCCACTAGCGCTGCGAAGATGATGAATCGCCAGAACCTCGTGAGTAGCCCCTCGTTCGGGTCCCGGGGCGGATACTTCATCAGGTCGGGGTCCGGAGGATCGATGCTCAACGCAACGGCTGGTAGACCGTCGGTGACTAGGTTGACCCATAGGATGTGAATCGGTAGGAACGGCAGAGGCAGGCCCAGGAGGGTCACAACTGTGATCTCGATGAACTCGTCGAAGTTGGCCGCAAGCATCAGTCGGAGGTACTTGGTGACGTTGTCGTAGATGTGGCGCCCTCCTTGGATGGCCCTCACGATGGTGGCGAAGTTGTCGTCCTCGAGGATCATGTCCGAGGCCTCTTTTGTGACGTCGGTTCCCTTGATCCCCATCGCTACTCCGATGTCTGCCGCTTTAAGGGCGGGGGCGTCGTTGACGCCGTCCCCTGTCATGGCAACGATGTGACCGTTTCTCTTCAGGGACATTGCTATACGCATCTTGTGCTCTGGGGAAACCCTGGCGAAGACGCTGATGTCTTCGATTACCTCGTCGAGCCTGTCATCGTCGATCTCCTCAAGCTCCTCTCCCGTCATCACGGAGCCGGGGATCTCATTTTTCAGCATCCCAATCTCTTTAGCGATGGCGACGGCGGTCAGCTTGTGGTCCCCCGTTACCATCACCGTTTTTATCCCTGCTTGCTGGGTGACTTTTATGGCCTCGGGAACCTCCGTCCTCGCGGGGTCGATCATTCCGACGAGGCCGACAAAGGTAAGATCTGACTCGGTCTCCTCCATCTCATACTCTTCGGCTACAGAGACCTCCTTGTAGGACATGGCCAGCACCCTCAAGGCGTCGCTCGCCAATCCCTGCATAGTGAAAAAAATCTGTTCCCGGTCCTGCTCGTTGATGGGTCGGACCGCCCCCATCTCCATGATTGAGGTGCATCTCTCAAGGATGACCTCGGGAGCGCCTTTCACATAGGCGACCCTGCCCCCCTCTGGTCCATTGTGTATAGTGGACATCATCTTCCGCGTGGAGTCGAAGGGGATCTCTGCCACCCTGGGATAGGCTTTCTTTGTCTCTTCGCCGAGACCCGCCTTTACGCCCAGCACCGTCAAAGCGCCCTCGGTGGGGTCTCCGAAGACCACCCAGCTACCACCGTTCTGCTGGAGATGGGAGTCGTTGTTCAGGAATCCGATCCTCAGTAAGAGCTCTCGGTCGGGGTCGCCTAAGGGGTCGATGGGCTCGCCGTACATGGTGAACTCGCCGGTTGGTTCGTACCCCGATCCTGAAATGTCGATGACGTTATCGCAATAGGAAAGCTGCTTCACCGTCATCTCGTTCCTCGTAAGAGTGCCCGTTTTATCGGAACAGATTACGGTGGTGCTCCCCAGGGTCTCCACTGAGGCAAGCTTCCTGACGATGGCTTTCTGCCTCGCCATCCTCGAGACCCCGAGCGCCAAAGTGATCGTGAGTACGGCTGGGAGTCCTTCGGGGATGGCGGAGACTGCTAGGCTAACTGCCATCATGAACATCGCTTCCAGCTCGTGCTGGTGGACGAAGATGCCGATGAGGAAGACCCATATGGTGAGGATGACGGAGATCGCGCCAAGCTGGCGGCCCATCTTCTCCATCTTCCGCTTCAAGGGCGGCTCCTCCACCACCACTGACTGGACCATCCCCGCAATCTTTCCGAACTCTGTCCTCATCCCCGTCTCGGTGACCACCGCGACGGCCCTACCCCCGGTGATGACTGTGCCCGTGAAGACCGTGTTCTTCCTGTCACCGATGCCCGCTTCGGCGCTCAGAACCCTCAGGTTCTTAGTAACGGGTGTCGACTCTCCTGTCAATGCGGCTTCATCGACTTGGAGGTTGGCCGCCTCGATCAGCCTAGAGTCCGCGGGGACCCTGCTGCCCGCCTCGAGGAGTATAATGTCTCCCGGGACCAGATTCTTCGAGTCAATAGAAGACTCCTTCCCGTCCCTCAAAACGAGGACTTGTGGGGATACCATCCTCTTGAGGGCCTCAACGGCCTTCTCTGCGCGGTACTCCTGAACGAATCCTAGGATCGCGTTCATGACCACGATAATGAGGATAACATACGTATCTGTGAAGGCCTCCCCCTCCTTGAAAGAGATGTAGGCCGAGACCAGCGCGGAGATTATGAGGATGATTACGAGGATGCTCTTGAACTGCCCGATGAAGAGCTCGAGGGCGGTCGTCTTCTTCTCTTCTTTCAACTCGTTCGGTCCGAATACACCGAGCCTTCTCGAGGCCTCTTCCTCGCTCAGACCGCCTCTATCCGACTCCAGATGTTCAATGACAGAATCAATTTCCTCAGAGTGCCAATTCCGCTTCTCCAATCATCTCACCAATGTACCTTAGGTATACCAGGGGCGTATTGACTCCTCATGAACTCGTTATCTGATTTAAAGATTCTTTTGGCAAGAACCGTTCGATTCAAGCTCGTTTAGAGTTGAAATGTGCCCTCGGTCAGTGATGGAGAGGACTAGGTGGTGGGCTCTCTTCGTCGGTCTGTCTCCTCAAGAAAACGCGGAGACCGCCGGTTCTTCGATCTCCTTCTGGCGCTGCTCCCGGAGGCGTCTCTGGAGACTCCGGTAAGTGCTGTAATCCATGACGATACAGCATCCGAAGAGGATCGCGGCGGTTAGTCCTATGGCCATCAGCAGGTAGTACCAGACCATGGCAACCGTTTAGTTCGATTAATCGCGTGTTTATAATGTTTACGATACATATGATAATTAAGGCAAATATGGATAAAAATAAGGATTTATTTATAGAGATTAGTTAAAATTGAGTAATGGACGGCTTTAACTTTCATCAACAAATGTAATTATAAAATTCAGCGAATAAGCCCATCGACATCTAGGAAAGCCCTCTGACGGAGAAAAACAACGGACGCCCCCTCTTGCTTCAGAGCCCTCCTGAGTTCAGCGTCATTGGTCGCAACATTGAATCCCTCCTCGATCGCAACCCTCACAAGCGAGTGATCCACGGTCTCTCCGTTTCTCAGCGAATCCTCGAATACATCGCATCTCTCCGCCATTTTCCTCGCAAAGTCGATCTCTTTGAGGAAACTCGGTTTAGCCCCTAGCCTCAGAAGGTCAAGTTCTTCGAGAACCGGGCGGGTCACAAGGCATCTAACATTGTTGCCCAAGAGGCGTTTCAGCTCCTCGAAAATGTCCACACCGAATCTCAACGGTATAAACAGGAAGTTGGAGTC